>VEPN01000022.1 GCA_012026835.1 Candidatus Methanoperedens sp.
GGCAAAGTATTTATATATGTCGATAGAATTTTTGTGAAAATCAGGTCATAGCTAACAAAAAGATAGCTTTTTAAGTCAAATAGCTAATTGGATTTCTTCGTAGGACTTTCCAAACAAACATACTAATCTTAGCTTGCGGTAAATAACCTAAATAAAGACTTATTTGCAAGACCTATCAGGCAAACATACCTTCAGAATGGAGACTGGGTTTTGTGCTTGAGATAGTTAGTTTCTTAATCGCTTTTAAGAAATCATCCATTATAATACTATAACGCTCTTCTCTTACTGCAAACATCCCTGCTTCCATTGTTACTGCCCTGAGATCAGAGCCATTAGCGTTTTCCGTAAGCGCGGCAAGTTCATCAAAATCAACATCTTCTGCAAGCTTCATCTTTCTTGAATGTATTTTCAGGATCATTGCCCGCGCTTCCTTGCCTGGCATCGGGATTGAGATGAACCTGTCAAATCTTCCGGGTCGCAAGAGCGCAGGGTCGAGGATATCCGGCCTGTTGGTTGCCGCAATGATCCTGACATCACCGCGCGCATTGAAGCCGTCCATCTCTGAAAGAAGCTGCATCAGTGTTCGCTGGACTTCCCTGTCACCTGAGGTTGCAGTATCGATACGTCTTGCCCCGATTGAGTCCAGCTCATCGATAAATATAATGCTTGGGGATTTATCTTTTGCCATTTTAAAGAGGTCCCTGACAAGCCTTGCGCCCTCTCCGATATATTTCTGTACGAGTTCGGATCCCACAATCCTTATAAAAGATGCTTTTGTCTGGCTTGCCACGGCTTTTGCAAGAAGCGTCTTTCCGGTTCCCGGAGGCCCATACAGTAATACTCCTTTTGGGGGTTCTATCCCGATACGTTCAAATACTTCAGGCCTGGTAAGAGGCAGCTCAACGGTTTCGCGAACCTCCCGTATCTGCTCCTCAAGGCCGCCGATATCTGAGTATGACGTACTCGGGGAATCAATCACTTCCATGGCGTTCACGTAGGGATCGCGTGAAGACGGTAAAACGCCTATTATGGCAAGACTCTGGTAATTCAAAGAAACCCGCGCTCCTGGCACGAGTTCCGAACTGTTTATGATCTGCGATGAACCTACAACGAATTGCGGGCCCGTACTGCTGCGGATTATCACTTTGCCATTCTCCAGAACATCCACGACGCTGCCTACGACAAGAGGGGGTGCTTTCAGCCGTTCAAGCTCGCTTTTTATTTGTCTCAATTCTCTTTCGTATTTAAGTTTCTGGCCCTCTGTAAAGCGCTTCTCTAACTCTATCTTATTAGCCTGTTCCCTCAGAAGGTTATTCCTTTCTTCAAGCATCTTGATCCTGTCCATCAGATAACGGGAAAAATCGTCGCTTCCCATCCCGATAGGAACATCCCGGTTTTCCTGAGCTTCAGACATTTAGTATCGAATGATATTTAAGCGTGAACGGTATATAGAGTTTTCGTAGCGATAAAAATGCAATGCGAAATATGCGGTATTGATATAAAGGGAAGTCCCATCCGGGTGACCGTGGAAGGAACTGTTCTTGATGTGTGTGGAAAGTGCGCACGCTACGGGAAGCCTTCGGACAAATGGACCCCTGTATCCAGGAAGATGTCCCCGACTGAAAAAATGGTTATTTCCCGCAGACCGAGAAGGGATATTTTTGATAAGATGGAAGGTGAGATCAATCCTGATTACGCCCAGATAATCAGGAAAGCCAGGGAATCAAAGGGATTTACCATAGAAGAGCTTGCCTCAAAGATAATGGAAAAGTCCGCGTTGCTAAAAAAAATCGAGCGTGAAGAGCTTATACCCGAAGACGCAGTAAGGAAGAAACTTGAAACTGAACTGGAAATAAAACTCACAGAGAGAATATCCTCCCAGGATCAGCGCGGAGGCGGCTTTATAAGGGGAACCACACTTGGGGATGTGGCGATCATAAGAAAAAAAGCAAAATAAGGTTCTGGTTAGGTAGACTTTATAAATATGTAATGCATAGTATATAAAAAAGGAGACTGAAGTATTAACCAGATACATTTCCACCAGCCTGTGATATTATTCTTAACCCAGGTACAGATATTCAAAAGTTCCCGCGCCTTGAGCATAACATATAAACACATCAAAACACATAAATACATACAAGGGAGGAAAATGCATGGAAGTCAGAATGCCGGTAAAAGAAATAATGACGAGAGAAGTGGCAACAGTTGATATTAAAAGCGATGTTCCACAACTTGCAAAAAAAATGATAGAGCGTAACGTCGGCAGCGTCATCATAACTGACAAAAATAAGCCAGTTGGCATTGTTACAGAACGGGATATCGTCAGGAAAATAATCTCAAAGAACCTGAAGCCGAAGGACGTCCCGTTAAAAAATTTGATGACAACCCCGTTGATAACCATACCTGCAGGAGAAGACGTCACCGATGCAATGCAAAAAATGGTGAAAATGCAGATCCGCAGGTTACCGGCAGTAGAAAATGCGAAACTTGTCGGTATTGTGACTGATATTGATCTTATCGCCGTCTCTGCCGAGATGGGAAGTATTTTTTCAGACCTTATCAAAATGCACAGGGAAAAAATCTTTGCCCTGGAGGCTCCGCAGAAAATCCACAGGGGAATATGTGAAGAATGCGGCGATAATGTTGATGATCTCTTACTCGTAAATGGAAAACTTCTTTGCGAGAGTTGCAGGGAAACATAAGGCGGAAACTAACATTTATATACACGGCAAAAGGAGTATGTTGTTATGAAAGTGGCCGAAATAATGACAAGCAATCCTGTTTTTCTTCATGATGTTGATTTTATGACACATGCGCGCCAGGTGATGAGAGACCAGCATAAAAGGACCATGCCTGTCGTGGATAGTAAGAACAGGGTGATCGGTGTATTGACTGAAAAAGATATTTTAAATATTTATTCTACAAAATCCAATGTAACAGTAGAGGGGTTTGCTTCCGAATTCCCCCCGGTGTACCGCGACATGGAAATAATGCACGCCGCAAAATTGATGCTGGATGCAGGCATGGGTCGCGTCCCGATATTAAATTCAGGGCAGGATAAGATACTTGTTGGTATTTTGAGCATGGTGGATATTTTCAGGAACCTGAGCCCGGATAAGATCCCTTCAAAGAAAATCAGAGAAATCATGACGACAGATGTAAAAACGTGTTCTCCAAAAGACAGCATTGCCAAAGTCTGGCTGAACATGAAATCCACAGGTTTCTCAGGTTATCCCGTTGTAAGAGATGGTAAGATACTCGGGATGGTCACAAGGCGGAACATAATCAATGCCGGTTATGCAAGGATCGAGCGTGAAGATGAACAGGGAACTAAATCCACGATGTCCCCTCCGGTTGAAAAGGTCATGAGCGCCCCCGCATATACACTATCCCCTGAGGCCACTTTGATGGAAGCTATCCAGGCATTCCTGAAACTGGACGTGGGAAGACTTTCGGTGGTCGAGAATGGAAAGCTTGTCGGTATAATTGATAGGAATGACATAATTAAAGCTTGTATTAAAAATACCTGATATGGGTGCTTTATGAAAAACCAAAAAGCTAAATCCGGGATAAAAGAAGTTCGGGATGCATATATAAGGAATACAGGTCCTCTTGATTTTAAGACCAGGATTTCCGAAAGACATGGGGATGTTATGACTATCGCATCAAGCGATGTTGTGACTATTCCTCCTACAATGCCTATAATAGAAGCTGTCAGGACCATGTTAAATAACGGCTTCAGGAGACTGCCAATAGCAGATGCGGGTACAAAGCGCCTGATGGGGATAGTAACCTCGCAGGATATAGTGGATTTCCTGGGTGGCGGGTCAAGATACTTGATAGTAAAGAACAGGTTTAAAGGGAACTTTCTTGCAGCAGTGAACGGGAGCATCAGCGAGATTATGGAAGAGAGCGTTGTATCCCTTTATGAGAAAGATTCACTTAAAGACGCTCTGGATACCATGCTGAAACAGAATGTGGGAGGAATCCCCATTATCGACGAGAATACCAGGGTGAAAGCAGTGATAACAGAGAAAGACTTTGTTTTTCTCATAGCCAATGTTATCACTGGCAAAAAGGTGGTTGAGTACATGAGCAAGAATATAGTGACAGCTTCACCTGATATGACAGTGGGGATGGCCTCTAAATCCATGATAAATAACGGCTTCAGGAGGCTTCCTGTTATAAGGGACAATATCCTCATAGGTATAATTACAGCTTCGGATATCCTGCGTTTCCTTGGCAGCGGGGATATGTTCGAACGTCTTGTTACCGGAAATGCCAGGGAAGTTTTTGATGTGCCAATCCGCACACTGATAAAAAGGGATGTCATTTTCACAGGCTCGGATATGGATATAGGAGAAGCCGCAGGCATTATGCTTGAGAAAAATGTGGGTTCTCTCCCCATATTCGAGGATGGAGAAATCAAAGGGATTATAACAGAGCGCGACTTTGTTCGCGCAATTGCGGAATAGAAGGCATGTTTATGAAAGTCAGAGAAATAATGAGTTCACCTGTATACGTTGTATCGCCTGAGGAGACTGTAGCAAGGGCAAGGAACCTGATGCTGCGCCATAAGATCGGAAAACTTGTAATCATAGAAAATAACAAGCCCATCGGCATAGTTACTAAAAAGGATATCAGCAGGAGACTTGACCAGGCAGAGCCGCAATGGCGTCGGCGCCCGATAGACCATATCCCTATCAGGAAGGTAATGACCGAGAGCCTGATCACAATATACCCGGATGCCACACCAAGGCAGCTTGCAGTATTGATGGTTGAGAACAATATAAGCGGACTGCCTGTTGTAAACAGCAGGAATGAAGTTACAGGAATCGTCACAAAGTGGGATCTTGTAAGGTATTTTTCAGAGCAGCCCCTGGATCTTAAAGTCAGGGATATGAATATCATTCCAGCGATTACTGTACACAGGCATCACACTATCAACCACATACTTTATGAGCTTGAAGCAAATTCAACTGACAGGGCGGTCGTGCTTGAGGATAATGATATGCCTGTAGGAATTATCACAAATTCAAATCTCACTTTTACTGAGATGAAAAGCAAGACCGGCGGCCTTCCGCAGAAAGAGGTAAAAATGACGCGAAAGGAAAGCACCGGGGGGAGGAAGCAATACAGGTATGTAAAGGATATGCCTTTGGTCGCTGAGGATATAATGTCAAGCCCACTTATCACTGTTAAGTGTGATGATCTTGCAACATTCGCTGCCGAAATAATGGTAAGTGAAAGAATTAACGGGCTTGCGGTAGTTAATGATAGTGTAATGGGGATTCTGACAGGGGATAACATAGTAAAATCAATATTGGCACTTTAAGGTGAGAACATGATTGTAAAAAACATAATGACAGACCCGATTCTTGTGCATAAGGCAGACAAGATTTCGCACGCAATGGAACTGATGGCAAAACATGATACCCGCAGGCTCCTTGTTATTAATGGGGGCGATATCCTTGGTGTTATTACAATGAGGAGCATCGCCCGGAAACTTGGGACATGGAAAACATCAAATCTCCCTGCCTCATCGCTGCATGTTGCAACAGCAACAACGGATCTATTTTCAAAGGTTCTTCCTGATACAGACATCGAAGATGCGATTACATTAATGGACAGGAAAGGCGGGATCCTTGTTGTTACAGACAACAGTAAGATTCTCGGATGGGTAACGCCTCATGAAATCCTGAGAAATGCACACGCAATAAAAGGTTATGCAGCGGAGATAATGAAAGAGCCGATATCTGTGAGTGTGAACGACAGGGTATCGCATGCAAGGCGCTTAATGCTGGATAACGATATTGGAAGGCTTCCTGTAGTTGAAAATGGAGATCTTGTCGGTATTATAACAGAGAGAGATGTTGCAAAAAGCCTGATGAATTTCAGGACCCTTGTACCTGACAATCAGCAGGATGAAAGAATCCGCAACCTCATCGCCTCAGATATCATGACTCAGAATGTGAAGTCTGTCAGGACGAATACTCCCATAGCCGAGGTAATATCATTAATCCTGACTGAAAATATAGGCGGCGTGCCGGTACTGAACCTCAGGGATGAGATGGTAGGAGTTATCAGCAGGAGGGCTATCATCAGGCACCTGGCGGCGAAAGGATGAGACACGGTGTCTCAGAACTCATAAATAAACTTGATATAGATAAAATTTCAGGGTTGCTTGAGATACCCGGATACAGGATAGCAGGCGCAATACAAAGGAAGACATTACAGTATGTTCGAGGAATGCCTGAATTTTTCAGGTTCGATAAGCCTATGTCCACTGTCGAGGGCGGCACTTCTATTTTTATTGAACCGTTCGACATCATAAGAGGCTTTCCCAAAATACCACGCACCCTCATACTGTATCCTGCGCTGAAACGGCATTTCACCTCATGCGGGAGTGTTATTGTTGAAGAGAAGATGAACGGGTACAATGCCAGGGTCGCCCTTGTCGGTGGTTCGATCGTTGGGCTTACCCGCGGCGGTTTTGTATGCCCTTATACCACCGAGAAAGCAAACGAGTTGATAGGGCGTGATTTTTTTCTGGAACATCCTGATCTTGTTCTTTGCGGCGAAATGGCCGGCCCGGATAATCCCTATGTGCCCAAATCTTTTTATGATATCGAATCCCTTGAGTTTTACTTATTTGATATAAGGGAGAAAATCTCAGGGAAACCTTTGCCTGTTATGGAAAGGAAGGCGCTCGCGGATAATTTCGGGATCAGGTCGGTGCGATTTTTCGGAGAATATAATGTTGATGAAGCGCATCACCGGGTAACAAGGATAATAAAGGAATTCGGGGATTCGCTGCATGAAGGGGTGGTTATTAAAGACCCTCAAATGCGATTGCCCCCTGTAAAGTACACAAGTACGCAGAGCAACTGTGCAGACCTCAGGTACGCTTTTGAATTTTACAATGACCTTGGAAGGGACTTTTTCTTCCCAAGGGTATGCAGGGAAGCTTTCCAGTCAGTGGAATGGGGCGAGAATGAGGAGGACAGGAGGAAAAGATGCCAGAGGCTGGGGGAGAGCATCCTGCTGCCTATGATAAATACTATCAACCGTAAAAAGCAGGGCGAGCGAATCAGTGAAACCGTACAGATAAGGGTCAGGAAACTGGAAACAGCAAGGAAATTTGAAGAGCATTTACATATCCTGGGAATGGATGCTGTCTTTGAGGAACCCGAAAAGATAGGTGACGAATACCTGGTACGGATTAAAAAAATATACATGAGTACAAACGACAAAACAGAATCAACCCTCAGGGGAGAACTGTGGAGTTAAGAGTTTTTAAAATATTTTTTTTGTAGTGACCTTTATTACTTATACAATACAAATTTGAACAGGGTGAAAAAATGCCGTTCGTTAAAATAATCGATACAGTTGGCTCTTCATCTGAGAGCTGGGAGCAGGCCGCCAAAAACGCGATAGAAGATGCGTCCAGGCTTCCGATTTTCAAGCAGAAAGGAAAGATCACAAAAGCCACTATAAAGGAATTTGATGTCAGGATTGAGGATAACAAGATAGCTGCATATCTTTGCAGGGTAGAGATGTTCCTCGAATAAGGGGTAATATGCCTGAAATAAGCGATGATGAGCTTGAGGCCATGCTTGAGCGCCGTCCTTCAGTGAGGGAGGCAAAAGTCGCTGACCACGAGCTCATGGTCAAGGCACTGGAACACCCGACACGGAGGAAGATGATAAAGGTAATCGGTGTATTTGGCAAGAAAAAAAGCGAACTGCAAAAGGAAGTCGGGGTTAATGAGTCCATATTCAATTTCCAGACAGATTTCCTGATAAAAGGGAATTATATTAAAATTGAAGAGGACACTTTCAGGCTGACTGACAGGGGGCTTGTGCTGTTGTCGAATATATGAGTCGCCGAATAATCAAACTTTATTCAGATAGTCCTAAATCCTCTAATGTATTTTGTTACCATCCAGCGTAGCAGATGTCCAAAGATCCCAGTCATTATCCGGCAGTTTCTGGAGATTATCCATATCAAATTTTTGCCTGTTAATATTATAGTCGTCATAAAACCCGTTAGGGATTTCATAGACTTCCTTCGTATCAGGGTCATAAACCCTGTCATTCCCAAGGATTACGTCGCTTCTTTTTTCAGAGATTATATCATCTGCCCTGTCCCTGTTTTCCCAGGAACTTATTATTATATCCGATGTTTCTGAAAGTGTTTTCCCGGCTCTTAGAACGCCTTGAGTCGCCTGTGCCTGCTGTGCGAGGCAATTATTAACGTAGGATTGTGAAAGCGAGAAGCTTCCGATGCCTTCAGTCAGCTTTCCCTGCATGGTTTTGAATTCGTCCTTCTTTGCAGATATCCCTATAAAAGAAAAGGCATAACCGATCCCGCTTCCGGGTGAACCCGAGGCTGGAAGCAACGGTGCAACTGTGACATAAAATTGCCCTTCTGCCAATTTGCCATCCTGGGTGAACAAAGCACGTATTATTTTCGTGTCTCCCAGAACAATTGATTGAGTTTTATTTGAGGAGATAATTTCAATGTCCTTAAGTTCCGGCGTCTGCTGCATGAAGTTCTTTGCTATTTTTGTTTGTGCAATTAAATGGAATTGAGTTAAAAAGTTCTCAGGAGTAAGTGGATCAATTACAGGCATTTCATACCAGATTATCGGATATCCACCCAAATCCATATACTGTTTATCAACCGTCTTTTGGCCATCTGTTAAATAAACAGGACCGACCTCACCAAAGAAAAATATCTGAGTTTCAGGCGCATCTTTATCCCTTATAAGGAACGAGAACGTGGAGCACGAACCGGCAGTAACGATTTCCCATCCGGCAGGTTTCTTTATTGAAAAGAACCCCCCATCATAAGTTTCCAGTTGGATCATTTCGGCAGGGTTGTTGACTTTGACGGATGATACATTTTCAGGGAGGTTTCCTGTGGGCAGGGAACTTTGTTCCTGTGCAGCGCCGGGAAGCTTTTCATTAGTATCCACGCATCCACCGGTTAAAACAAGCCCTGTGAGAAAGATGCCGACAATAAGGGTATTCCTAATTATACTCATAACAATCATAACAATTGTATTCCAGCTTAAAATAACTTGCTGAGAACGAAAGCCAAAGAAACCAACATATCTATTTCAGCAGCGGGATAAGAAAATGCATTTATACTTTCCTATATGTGAACAAAACTCTATATTCCCTAATATAGAATAAGATACATCTTATAATTTTATATATCCCAGTAATTCCTTCTTAATCCCGCTTCTCTTAAAAACATCCTCCTTATCCGTATAGGGTCTTCCAATCACTATCTTCCCGGCCAGTTTCCTCCCCACGCCAGGTATCTGCTCTACTACCTTCAGCTCCGCCCGGTTAATGTCAATAGGTACAGGTATCCCTGTTATCGACCTGTGCCCGTGTCCCGTCACCATTATGTCATAAGACCTATTCAGCTCAAGCTGCGCCGGGACGCCAACAAGGAGCGGGTACGTGGCAAGCTGCCGTCCGAATGTTATCCTGTCGAAAATCTCCGTCCTTACATCCTTTATGACAGTCCCGGCAGGAGCAACGCGGCGAAGCATCGGAAGGTCTATCTCGTTCCTGATTTTCTCTTTGTAGCGAAGGAACAGGTCTTTATTTTTTGTTACAAGTTCCTCATGCCCGAACATGGGAGTACCCGTAAAAGTCATCACCTGCCTGATATTCACCCTGCGCACCATAAGATTACTATTGAGTACTTTTTTCATGAATTCAAAGTTCAATTCAAAGGTTTCTTTAGTCTCCCTCTTTAGCCCATGTACAAAATTGATCCCCGGCAAAAGTTCCGGAAGACCGCTTGCCCCCCGCGAAGCACCAACCCCATTTAAGAGTCTTATCGCTTCAAATACATCATCAGGCGAAGCTTTCAAATCGTTTGCTTTTATTACACCGGGGTCTGCGCTTTCCATACCAAGCGCGGCCACATCGCCTGAGGTGTGGTATTTTATTATGGTCTCTGCAATCAGGCGCGATTCTTCAGGGAACCTTGCCAACGTTACGGGATTTGCATTATCCATATGAAGGACTTCAAGCTGCGGCGCCGCATTCCTTATACCTTTATAAAGCTCCTCGATCGCGTCCGGGTTGGGAATACCGTTTTCTGCCCTGTACATGAAGAGATCCGGCTGCCTGCCAATCCTGAAATACCTTGTTCCTTCCCGGTAAAGTGCAAAAACCTCCTTTATCACATCCCTGACTTCCCGGTAATCCGGCTTCCCATAGAACGGTTCCGTGCAAAAAGAACAATGCGAATTGCGCGGGCAGCCGCGATATGTCTCAAGCTCGCACATCACATAGGGGTAGTCCGGGTGCTGGCGGATTATGAATGCCCCCTTTTCTCCCCATTCTGCTATCTCAGATGTGCTCCTCATCCTGTGTACCACGCTGTCCGGGTCTTTGGGATCATCCAGCAAATCATAGATAAAAGCCTCGATGTCTTTCTTTGCAAGGGTAATTCCGGGTATTGCAAGTTCTATTGCCGATGTGCCTCCTTCATCCCCGAAACCCAGCCTGATCGGCCCCCCGATTATCTTTGTCCCTTCAAGATGCGAAAGCTCGTTTATCTCCCTCATGCTTATGGGAGTTGCCCTGAGGTATTTTCCAGGGACAGTCGTGCCCGCAACTATGATTACCAGGTCGAATACGAGTCCCTCTCTACCCTTGCGGATCTGGTCAATCGTGCGATAAAAAATATCTGTTTTTTTTATCCCTTTTTCGACCAGAGCCCCGGCTATATACCTCGGGTAGGGCGATATATAAGGCGGCACGCCAAGGCATGCTGGTTCATCCACGTATCCGTCGATTATCAGGGCACGCATAGGTTATCTTTATCGTGCTTTAATTTAATTAACCATTCCCATGGATGACATTTTTGACATCGCGCACAAGGCTCTTGTTTATGCAGAAAAAGCAGGGGCAGATGAAACAGAGATATTTTGCGTAAAAGGCAGGTCAGTAACTATCGATGTGCACAGGGACGAAATCGACCTTGCGAAAGAGAGCCTGCTCTCTGGCATCGGCATCAGGGCAATAGTCAACGGTGCTGTAGGTTTTTCAAGCACGAACGATATTCCGCGCATAAAGGAAGCCTGCATCCTTGCAGTAAAATCAGCACGTATAAGGCAAAACGATCCGCAATGGTCAGGGTTTCCTGAAAAAAAGAAGCTGCCGGAAGTTATAGGTATTTTTGATAAAAAGATTGAAGGCATTGAGATTGAGTCATGCATTGATCTTACTATGGAGCTCATCGATGGAGCAAAAACGATTTCCTCTGTGATGCCAACTGCCGGGCATTTTTCCTGTGCAGGTTCAACCCAGTTAATATTGAATTCAAGGGGTGTAGAAATTGAAGAGCATGAGACCGTGGTCCAGGCTTCCGTGGATACGACCACTAAGGGAACAGATATATCGACGGCCTCGGAGTTCGATGTTTCAAGGAAACTTGATATTGATTTTTTCAAGGTGGGAGAAAAGGCTTCCCTTCTGGCAAAGAGATCACAAAAAGGCATCCATATTGAAACAATGGATACGCCGGTGCTCCTTGAACCCCTGGCGTTTGCGGATATTCTTGAAAACACGCTTTTGCCTTCATTGAATGCAGATAACGTGCAGAAAGGCCGGTCATCCCTGATAGGGAAAATCAACAGCAGGATCGCCGCCCCTGATCTGTCCCTTATCGACGACGGCACATTTCCGGGAGGAATTGGGACAGCTTCATCGGATGATGAGGGGACGCCATCGAAGAGGCGAAATATTGTAAAAAACGGTGCTCTTCGATCGTTCCTTTATGACTGTTACACGGCTGGAAAAGAGAAAAAAGAAAGTACAGGTAATGCGGTAAGATCTTCATTTACCTCAACACCCGGAATAAGTATTCGTAATCTTGTGGTTGAATACCCAAATTCTGATATTATTGCCGGGACACGGGATGGCGTTATCGTAAACACAGTTATCGGCGCACATACAGCGAATCCGATATCTGGCGATTTTTCGGTAGAGGCACGAAATTCATTCGTGATCAAGAATGGCAATATCGGGTCACCCATCAAATCCATAATGATCTCAGGAAATATATTTGATATGCTCTCAAGTATCGACGGCATAGGAAAGGATGTAAGAAAAGTGGGAAATGTTATTACTCCGACTGTGCGGGTTTCGAAAATGAGGGTGGTAGGGTAAGAGAGAGTCTTATTCTTTTATAAACTTCTCAAGCTGTTCCCGCGCATCCTGCTCCCGCATCTGCTGCGGGGGATGCTTCATGAAATAAGCCGATGCAGGCAATATCGGGCCGCCTATCTTTCTATCAAGCGCTATTTTAGCTATGCGTATTGCATCCACTACAACACCCGCGCTATTGGGGCTGTCCTCTACCGATAGTTTCAGGTCAATATAGGCCGGGACATCCCCGAATAACCTGAAATCCATCTTCAGGTGGCATATCTTATTATCATTGAGACAATCAATGCATCCGTTTGGCCCGGCATAGACGTATGCATCATACGGTATCTGTGAAGCCACAGATTCGGTTTTGGAAATCTTCTTGGATTTTAGCCTCGACTGGTCGGTCATGTTGCGAAAATCTGTATTTCCTCCGATATTCAACTGGTATGTGCTGTCGATTTTTGCGCCCCTATCGACGATCATCTGTGTCAGCGTCCTGTGTACGATAGTTGCCCCCACAAGGCTTTTAATATCATCCCCTATTACGGGAAGTCTTGATTTCCTGAATTTTTCAGCCCACTGCACGTTAGAAGCAATAAAAACCGGGATGCAGTTTATAAAAGCGCATCCCGCTTCAAGAGCCTGGGATGCGTACCATTTTACAGCCTCTTCAGAACCTACGGGCAGGTAATTTATCAATATATCGGTTTTTGTCTTCTTCAAGACAGATGCGACATCTACTGGTTTTTGTTTCTCATCAACGAGAAAATAATCTTTCATATGGGGAGCGACACCATCAAGAACCTGCCCTTTCATAACTTCGACACCAAGCTCAGGCATATCTGAAAATTTTTTTGTACAATTAGGTTCCGAAAAAATCGCCCTGGAAATATCAGTTCCTGTTTTGCGCCTGTCAATATCAAATGCTGCTACAGGTTTTATGTCGGATATAAGATAGTTGCCAAGGGAATTATGCATTAACCCAGGGACAAGCTCATCTGAGTTTTTTATATCCTTATAGTATTCAAGCCCCTGAATCAGCGAGGAAGCGCAATTACCAATACCTGCGATTGCAATACGAATATCTGCCATTTTAATACCCACCAGTGATAACCTTAATTCGACTTAAAAGTTGTTATTTAAGTATTCTCCTAACATGTATAACTCTCTGGAAAACTGTTATAAAGGAAACTACGGCAACAAGAAGGATAGCCCAGTTGATCATATAAAGAAAAGCCCCAATTACGAGAATTATTACCCTTACTGCCCTTTCTCCGATTCCCACGCTGGCATTTGCGCCTGCTGCCTCGGCTCGCGCCCTCGTATAGCTGACCATGTAAGAGCCTACAATGGCAATAGCTCCGATGAACCAATCGGGAAAAGGCGAAAAAGCGGTCAATCCCCCATACATCGCTCCTATTATGATAACTGCGTCGGCAAACCTGTCGCAGACGGAATCCAGGAAGCCTCCAAATGGGGTAATACGGTTATTCTCCCGGGCAACGGCCCCGTCAAGGGCGTCAAAAAAACCGCTTAAAAGAAGAAGAATCCCTGCTGTTACAACCTCTCTCTTTGCAAAATAAAAACCGGAAATAAGACTTATTACCAGACCAAAGATCGTCAGGGTGTTCGGGTTGAAAACGACAGCACTTTTTGCTATAGGTCTTAATATGAACCGGGTGTATTCTTTTATCTTTACTAGCATTAGTTTGTTGTTGCTTTGAAAGCTAATATTGTTTTTGATTATTTTATGCTTCGAAAGATCGTACCCACAAAAGCTATCATCGTCAGGGCAAGGGCCAGACCAAAAAATTCCTGAATGTTTTCAGTTAGAGGATTATAATAGAATAATAGGTGTGGGATATAAATTAAAGATACATGGATTATCAGTAAAAAAGCAAATACAGCAAGCAATATGAACGCATTTCTAAATTCTCCGTACTTCAAAAAGATCCTTGATCTCAATATATCGGGGTCTTTTTTCCGTAAGTATATTACGATATATATCAATAAAAAAAACGTTATTATGGCTATAGGAAGAACCACGATTTCATTCACAACTTCAAAAACGTTTTTTAATTCAGTCATATTATTATATCCATATGCATGCTAATTAAATAAATTTATCTGATAACATGGACAAAATTAATATAAGTCTTTTGAAATCCACCCAGGATGGAATCCCGATAGTAGATAAGCCCTTCGAACAGATCGCCGGTGAACTTGGAATATCCGAGGATGAAGTATTGGACAGGCTTGGAACAATGATTAAGGAAGGAATAATAAGGCGTTTTGGTGCTTCCATCGGCCACAGGGTTATTGGCATAACAGCAAATGCCATGTGTACATGGAATGTTCCTGATGACCGTGTTGAAGAGGTAGGGGCAATAATGGCAGGTTTTTCGCAGGTTACGCATTGCTACGAACGCCCGCGTTACCCGGACTGGAAATATAACCTTTTTACGATGATCCATGCATACTCCCGCGATGAGTGTGAAAAAATAGCAAAAGAGATCTCTCTTGCAACAGGTATCAGGGATTACAGCATACTGTTCAGTGAGAGGGAATTCAAGAAAACCGGTGTAAGGTTATGAATGATTTCCTTCCAATAATGATCGATCTTGCGGAAAGAGAGGTTGTTATATTCGGGGGTGGCGACGTGGGGGAACGTAAAGCAAAGTTTTTTTGCGATCATGCTATCGTAACAGTTATTAGCAGGGACTTCACATCCCAATTAGACAAACTTTCTGAGGATAAAAAAATAAAACTTATAAAGGTAAAAGACCTGACAGAACCGGAGATCTGCGAATACATGAAAAACGCTTTTATTGTAATCCCGGCCACGAATAATGCACTTTTAAATGAGAAGGTTTCCTGGATGGCAGGCCAGGGCGGGAAGCTTGTGAACAGGGTCGACGGCATAGGGGATATTATTATCCCGTCGGTAATAGAGCGGGGTGATATCATAATAGGCATCTCAACTCTCGGACAGAGCCCTGCACTTTCTAAATATATCCGGCATAAAATCGAAACTGTAGTGACACCCGAATTCAAAGAAATGTCGCGGCTCCAGAACGAAATCCGGGAAATCTTAAAATCCCGGATTCATGACCAGAAAGAACGCAAGGAAATCCTCTGGAATATCCTTGATGATGAGAATGTTTGGAAAGCATTCGGGGAATCCTATGAAAAGGCATATAAAGTAGCGTTAAAACATATAGATAGGACAGGATAGGAGAATCTTAATGAGTGAAATATCAAGCATGCTTATAACGCATACCAAGGCGACTATCGATGAAATGGAAGGCGCATGGCATGGCGGCGTAGACCAGATGCTGGTCCGCCTTAAGTCACATGAGCTCGTCGAGGAATGTGCAGTTCTTAAAACATGCAACCGTGTTGAGGTTTATGTGGTCTCTCCCAAAGGGAGCAAGGTGCTTTTCGAATTCGCAAAAAGGATGAAAGTTTCTTCGAGAATTGTTGATTTCCTTGACCACGACGAGTCAATCAGGCATCTCATGCGCGTGACCTCCGGACTTGAATCGATGATAGTAGGTGAAGACCAGATACTCGGCCAGGTAAAAGAACTGTTCATGATGGCAAAGAAGGCTGGAGCAATTGGAAAAACGCTTGATACAGCATTCAATAAATCCATCCAGGTCGGGAAACGCGTGCGCAGCGAAACAGGAATAAATAAAGGTTCAGTTTCCATAGGCTCTGCAGCAGTGGAGCTTGCCGAGGAAAATCTTGGCGGACTTGCAGGTAAAACGGTAATGGTGATCGGCGCAGGTGAGATGGGAACGCTTGTTGCAAAGGCACTTGCGAATAAAAATATCAAGGTCATTTACGTTGCTAACAGGACATTTGATAAAGCGGAAGCGCTTGCGTGCGAGTTGAACGGCAAAGCCGTCAAGTACGATTCGATGCAGGATTTCATCCCTGTATCAGACGTGGTAATAAGCGCTACCTCGGCGCCCCATTTCATACTTACAAGCGAGATAATGTGCGGTATAATGGGAAAAGAAGATAAAGAGCTCATGCTTGTCGATATAGGAAATCCGCGTAACATCGAAAGCAGTGTCGGGAATATTCAGGGTGTTACCCTTTACAACATCGATGATCTAAAAAGCATCAGCGATGCAAATCTTGCAAAACGGAAGGAAGAGGCCAAGAAAGCAAAACTCATCATAGAAGAGGAAATCATCCTCCTGAAGAAACAGTATAAGCGCCAGCAGGCTGACAGCATAATCTCCTCCCTTTATTCAATGGTTGAAAATATCAGGGAAAAGGAGTGCGGGGAGGCAATAAACAAACTTAAGGCCAGGCATACGATAGGGGATATTGAGCGCGAAGTGCTGGACGATATGACCCATTCATTTGCAAACCAGATCCTTGCAGAACCTACAAAGATATTGAGGAATGCTGCAGAACATGATGATGAGCGGTTCCTGGATACTGTGGCAGAGCTTTTTAAATTGAACGGGGCCAAAGGGAAGAAGTAGCTAATAACAAATTTTGGCATCTTAAGCTACCGCTTTAATCTCTTCACTTGATATGATTTTAGCGGCATAGTTTAGGGCTGCCAGTATATCTTCATGGGTAATTTCGTATTCATCCATAATCTCTTTATAGGTCATTCCCCCGGCAAGTTTGCCTATGATAAGATCTACCGGAATACGTGTTCCGGTTATTACAGGTTTTCCAAATCGGACATTCTCGCTTATACTAATCCTTGGAGCTAATTCCATGATGTTTATTTTGATTTTTGGTTATATATCACTTTCCACGGATGTTGTTTTCCCTTTTTTCAAAGTGTTTATATAGGATAGGATAATAGAGAACCAAAAATTTCCAATAAAGAGGTAATTTATAATGGGCAGACGAAAGAAAATGGTAGAGCGTGTGACAACGCTGATGGATAAACCTGAGTTCATCCGTAACATCGGCACGGTTGCACATATCGACCATGGAAAAACAACATTTTCAGATAATCTGATTGCAGGGGCCGGGATGATCTCAAAAGAGCTGGCAGGCGAGCAGTTATTCATGGATTTTGATGAAGAGGAACAGAAACGCGGAATTACTATCGATGCAGCTACCGTGTCAATGGTTCATGAATTTGATGGCAAGGAATATCTTATAAACCTCATCGATACTCCGGGCCACGTTGATTTTGGCGGCGACGTCACACGCGCCATGAGAGCTGTGGACGGCGCAATAGTACTGGTCGATGCCGTGGAGGGGCCAATGCCCCAGACCGAAACGGTATTGCGCCAGGCATTGCGTGAAAACGTAACACCTATACTTTTTATCAACAAAGTTGACAGGCTCATAAATGAGATAAAGCTCACGCCGCAGGATATGCAAATCCGCCTGGGGGCTGTGATTGATAAAGTCAATAAGATTATAAAAGGCCTGAAGCCCGACCAGTATGACAACCTGAGACTTGACCCGGCAACAGGAAAAGTGGCTTTTGGCTCGGCGCTCAACAACTGGGCGATAAGCATTCCTTATATGAAAAAGACAGGTATAGGTTTTAAGGAAATTATCGAATATTGCAAGGCTGAAAAACAAAATGAACTTGCAATAAAATGTCCTCTTCACGTTGTTATGAATGATATGATCATAAGATTCCTTCCAAGTCCTGTCCAGGCCCAGAGAGAGCGAATAAAGGTCATCTGGCACGGGGACAAGGAAAGTGAGATCGGCAAATCCATGATAAACGTGGACCGCAACGGCAAAGTTGCTCTCATGATAACCGACATCACAACAGATCCCCATGCAGGCGAAGTAGCAAGCGGCAGGCTTTTCTCAGGTACGCTTGAGCGGGGTAAGGAAATCTTCATTTCAGGAATGCCAAATGCCAACAGGATACAATCAGTCGGGATTTTCATGGGACCTGAACGTATAGAAGTTGAAAAAATCCCGGCAGGCAACATAGTCGCATTAACGGGTCTTTCCGATGCCATTGTGGGTTCGACTGCATCGACAGACAAAAGTATGACTCCTTTTGAGAGTATCAGGCATGTCAGCGAACCTGTAATGACTGTGGCAGTGGAAGCAAAGCACATGAAAGATCTCCCCAAGCTCGTCGAAGTCCTGCGGCAGGTTGCAAAAGAAGACCCCACTCTTAAAGTAATGATCAACCAGGAAACGGGAGAGCATCTTTTGGCAGGAATGGGCGAACTGCATCTTGAAGTCGTGGCTCACAGGATCCAGCGTGATAAACATGTGGAGATCACAACATCAAAACCGCTTGTGGTTTACAGGGAAACCGTTACCAACCATGCCGGGCCTGTAGAAGGAAAATCACCCAACCGCCATAACAGGTTCTACGTTGAAGTCGAACCATTATCCCAGGAAGTTATACGTCTTATAAAGAACAATGAAATTTCAATGAGGCAGCAGGAAGTAGAACGCAGGGATATCCTGATGAAGACCGGCATGACCAAGGACGAGGCAAAGGGGATCACCCATATCTATGAGACCAATATCTTCATCGATATGACAAAAGGTATCCAGTACCTCAACGAGACAATGGAACTTATACTTGAGGGCTTTGAAGAGGTCATGAAAGCAGGTCCGATGTCAAGAGAGCCTGTGATGGGTGTTAAAGTAAAATTAATGGATGCCAAGCTCCATGAAGACTCGATACACAGGGGACCTGCACAGGTCATCCCGGCATCAAGACAGGCTATCCAGGCTGCAATGCTTATGGGAGGCGCAACGCTACTTGAGCCTTTCCAGAAAGTTTTCATCCATGTACCCCAGGACCAGATGGGCGGCGCCATGCGCGAAATGCAGGGTAGGCGCGGTGTTATCCTTGATATGAAAACAGAGGGTGATACGAGCATAATAGAATCAAAGGCGCCCGTTGCGCAGTTGTTCGGGTTCTCGGGAGATATACGTTCCGCGACAGAAGGCAGGGCAATGTGGAGCACGGAATTCCTCGGATTTGAACCCATACCTGCGAACATGCTTAGTGAAATCGTGATGGGCATAAGGCAAAGAAAAGGACTTAAACTTGAAATGCCAAAACCGAGTGATTTCATAAGCCCCTGATTAACGGAAGGTTTAAAAACAAAAACAACAATACGGTCACAAAACATATATTAAAAAATTTACAGGAGAAATATTATGGCAGAGAAACCACATTTAAATTTAGCAGTTATCGGGCATATCGACCACGGGAAGTCAACTCTCGTGGGCCGGTTATTGTTTGAAACTGGCGCTGTACCGCCGCATATCATCGAAAAGTACAAAGAAGAGGCAAAAGCAAAAGGCAAAGAATCCTTCGTATTTGCGTGGGTGATGGACTCCCTGAAGGAAGAGAGGGACAGGGGTATTACTATCGATGTTGCACACCAGAGATTCGATACCGCAAAATTCTATTTTACGATCGTGGATTGCCCCGGCCACAGGGATTTCGTAAAGAACATGATCACAGGCGCATCACAGGCCGACGCTGCAATACTTGTATGCGCGGCCAAGGAAGGCGTGCAGTCACAGACAAGGGAGCATGTATTCCTTGCAAGGACACTTGGCATCACCCAGTTGATCATTGCCCTTAACAAGATGGACGAGGTCAACTACGACAAGGCAAGATACGATGCAGTAAAAGCAGACCTCAGCACCCTTCTTAAAATGGTCGGTTATAAGCCAGATGAGATTAACTTCATCCCCACATCAGCTTTTAAGGGCGACAACCTTGCCAAGTCAAGCGAGAACACCAAATGGTACACAGGTCCAACATTATTGGCTGCTCTTGACTTGTTGAAAGTACCTGAGAAACCTGTTAACCTGCCTCTTCGCATCCCTGTGCAGGATTCGTACACGATTTCAGGTATCGGAACAGTACCAGTCGGCAGAGTCGAGACCGGAAAGATGAAACCCGGTGATAAGATTATATTCATGCCTGCAAAGGCCGTCGGTGAAGTCAAATCTATTGAAATGCATCACCAGGAAATCAAAGAAGCATTGCCTGGAGATAACATCGGCTGGAACGTCAGAGGCGTAGATAAAAAGGATATCAGGCGTGGAGATGTCTGCGGGCCTACTGATAAACCTCCCGTTGTCGCTGATGAATTCACAGCACAGATAGTAGTCCTCCAGCACCCCTCGGCAGTAGCAGCAGGCTATACACCCGTAATACACTGCCACACTGCGCAGGTTGCAGGTACGATCACAGCCATTCTCAAGAAGCTTGACCCCAAGAGCGGCCAGGTGACTGCCGAAAATCCCGACTTCATCAAGGCGGGTGATGCTGCTGTTGTCACAATCAAGCCAACAAAGCCTCTTTGCATTGAGAAAGTCAAAGAGATTCCCCAGCTCGGACGCTTCGCTATCAGGGATATGGGTATGACCATTGCAGCAGGCATGGTCCAGGATATCAAACCCCGCCTGTAAATTCCCTTTCTTTTTTTTAAAACGAGGATTTACATGGCTCAAAAAGCAAGGATACGTTTATCAGGGACAAGTCCCTCAACGCTTGACGGGATTTGTACCCAGGTTAAAGATATTGCGGTGAAGACCGGAGTAAGTATTTCAGGTCCTGTTCCGCTGCCTACAAAGAAGCTTGTAGTGCCGTGCAGGAAAAGCCCGGACGGCGAGGGAAGCGCGACCTGGGACCACTGGGAAATGAGAGTTCATAAAAGATTGATCGACCTTGATGCTGATGAAAGGGCGCTGCGGCAGTTAATGCGCATACAGGTGCCCAAGGATATCAGTATTGAGATCGTTTTAACGAGTTAAACTTTAATTTAACCCGTTTTTCTTATTTTTTACGTAGTTGGTTGTTTATTAATTCTTCAATTGATTTTTAAAGTTATGTATATATTCTTTGAATATCTTGTATAAGTATATTGATAAAAGTGAATTATTTAGGGTAATATGGATATTGTAACATCTGGCAAAAACATATATTTGAAAAATAAAGTGGTTTCAAAATTAGATCTTTTTGTAATAGATTTTATCAATATCCTGAAAAAATATGCAGATTACACTGTTGTTAGTGGTTATGTATCAATACTTTTCGGGAGATCTAGAGGGACTGAAGATATTGATATACTGATCAAAATAATTGATCTGGATACTTTCATCAAATTTTACAAAGAACTCACCGGAAAAAAATACTGGTTCTTAAATGCAGAAAACCCGATGGAGCTTTATGGAATGCTTGAGGATAAGCTCGCAATTCGTATAGCTGCTAAAGAAGCCGTTATTCCAAACATCGAAATAAAGTTTATCAAAAGCGATCTTGATAAAGCTTCATTGGATGAGCATAAAGTAGTTAATATAGGTAAGGATACCATCAATATATCCCCTATTGAACTTCAAATAGCTTTCAAACTTTACCTTGGAAGCGATAAGGATATTGAAGATGCAGTTTATTTATATGAAATTTTTATTAAATATATTGATAAAAAAAAGTTAAATCAATATATGAATATTTTAAAGGTTAAGGGCGCCAAATATGGAATCGAAATTTGATAAAAAACAAAACCAGGCAGAAAGATTGAAATTCTTACGATTTTATTGCCAATGGGTCAAATCCGTACCAAATGAAGTATGGAGCAAACAGCAAGCAGAATTCATTGACAGTCTTTTTGACAATGCAAAAAATTTTTCGTTGGACGCAAAAAAGTACCTGAAATCTATAAAGAAATGAAACCTTGAAAATCATGCAATAGTTTTATCCCGGTCGGCCGTTTCGCTCTCAGGCCTCTCAGGATTCTCCTGGATATCCGGCCTCTCCTTCCTGTAATCCTTCATTCTCCTGATGATCACCTCAGCAAGGAAAAGCAGAAGTGCAGCAAGAAGGAAGGGCTCTTTCTGGCTTACCGGCTCCTGCACAGTCCTTGTAGATAATTTCTTGATATCAATAAGCAGCAGGCCCTCGACCTCATCCTCATTGTAAACCCGCCCGCCGCTTGCAGGGATAACAGTATTGAGTTTTTCATTGAAACCGACCTCCCTGTATTCAAGCGGGTAGTTCACTGCTATCCCGTACCCTGAGAGGTCGTGGAACCCGTTTTTTTCAAGCGATATCGTGGCCTCATACGTCGTCGGCCCTGTTCTTGAGAGCGGCAACTGGGCGCCGTCAAGTTTTACCTGCGGAAGTTCCTTTGAGGTAATAATGGCTCTTCCCGGTGTGCCGCCCCAGATATCCTCAGCCTGTATCACCACGCCTTCACCCGGCCTGGGGTCACCTATCGCCCAGTTTATCATAGATGAAATAAGGCGCGAGTTCTCACCGCTATACACAGCAGGGGCCCACATCGTCCGGACACCGCCGTTATCTGTTGAGAACGCGGCCACCCTTCCAAGGCCGAAACCCCAGGTGGTCAGGATGGGTTTACCGCGTGTCGTGGATACAAGGCGTTCTCCTCCGAGTTTCGGGGTTATGTCGTTGTATCCTGTCACCGAGGCCGTTACATTGGTATATTTCGTGATGAAATGATTTGAATCTGCTATTGTGAGCGGGTATTCGTAAATGACAGCAGGAGTCTGGGCAGGAGCAGGTGTTGCTTCCGGGGCTATCCCGATTAAAGTGCTTGCCCGTTCATCAGGATTCAAAATGATTGACTGCTCACCTCCCGCCAGGGCCAGTTCATTATACCTGGCCAACCTATTAGATTCCTTATATTGCAGGTAGTTTGAAAGTATTTGCACAAAATGTATTTTAATTTCCTTATTTGTCAGGTCTTCAACGGTTTTTTTTGTCTGGTCAAAACCCTCAGGCGGCATCTTCCCGTCTGAGAGCACGATTATCTCTTTTGAGCCGCTGACAGAATCTAATAGATCCTCTGCTGCATGAAGGCCCTTATCAAGGTCAGTTGGATTATCTCCGCCTTTTGGACCAATATCGCTGATAAAATTTTCAAGCTCGGCTTTATTTGCATCACTGCTCATAGGCAGAATGCCTGTCTGGGCAGTGACTCCGCTAAAAGCCACTATACCCACACGGGAATCAGGTGTTATCTTCTGTACAATGTTTTCGGCGTTGGCGTCAATAAGCTCAATAAAGGAATACTCAGCTCCGGGATCTTTAATTGAAGTGCTTCCCGACGAATCAATAAGAATTACAAGATTTCTGCCTCCCTGGTACTCGGCAGCCCTTGATATTATAGGAAGTATGCTTTCAATCGGTGAATTATTGTAATTCCCTTTATCATAAGAGGAATCACCGCCCACCACGACCAGCCCTCTGCCGCTGCCCACGTATGTCCTCAAAATATCAACATTCAACTGCCCTGCGGCTTTGTTATCTATTATCACTGCCTTGTAGGAAGAAAGATCATTTGGTACATCGTCTGCTGTGGTTACATCATAAAGACTCGTCGCTATCTTATAAAGCGGTGAATCCTTATCATTTGTCACCATTACCACTTTTGGCTTGGGCACTACGAACACGGATTTATAGAAAACATTGTTGAGATTGGACCTGTCCTCGCTGCTGGGTGTTATCGTAGCTGTTATCCTGTGAGCTCCCAATGAATTAAAGGTATAAGGAACAGGAATGACCCTTGTGCGGATATTCTGGGTGACAGACTCGCTTTTCACAACCGTGCCATCGATATCGACATCGATACTGTACCTCGTATCATTGGTTGCCTGCCTGACCACGATATTAAATACGTTCTCATTCCCAATGATGAGGTTCTTGGGGCTTTCTATCTCCACGCTGGCATCATTGTGTATGGGTTTCTGTCTTACAGCGAACACGCGTGTCCCTTCAGGGGGCCGGGAAACAAAAGAGATGGCATCGAACAAATCTTTGCCGTAATTATTATTCCCGTCACTCACAAGGACAATATTATTATTCCCTTCAGAAGCGCCGATCACCTCATCCCCGATAGGCGATTTTACGCCTGCGAACTGCCTGTATGTTGTAGAGGTTTTTGATTTCAAGGCATCTGCAAGTTTTTGCCCTGTATCGGTCTTAAAAAGGTCCATGCTCATGGTCTGGTCCGAGATGACAGTTATCTTTGGAGCATCATCCGTTATGGTGTTTGTGCCAAGAGTATAAGGCGAGGCAAGTGCAATCACAAGAAGGCTGAGGATGACAACCCGCGAGATTATCAATGGTTTTGGAATACCTTTCCTGACAGCATACAACCCCCCAAGGATGATAGGGCTTATAAGCAGAAGAACAAACGGGCTGGCAAACTGGGGCAGGTCCATTACAGTTCACCTCTCCATCGCAGATAATACAGCTCAAGGAGCACAAGGAACATTGCGGCTATTATGAGATATACTTCAACAGGTTGCGGCTTCCTGATCGTCTGGACGCCGGAAACGATTTCCCTTGAACCTGACTGGTTCGAACTCACATCCGCAAGACTTTTGCCTGCAAGGTTTGATTCCCTGTCATCGTACAGGTTAACGGCCACGCTCTTTCCCGGAATTTCATAGACGCCCACTTCATCAAGCAGCAGAAGGTCTGTAGTAAGGCTGTCACCGCCCGGGGTCTTAACAGACTGTTTTGAAGGCAGTTTGATGAACATCCCTGTTTTTGCATTGTATTCACTCACATCAAGACTTCCGGTTATCCACTCCAGCATCTGTTTCCAGAAAAGGGGATAACCCGGATTGGCATGGAAATCATTCCAGACCTTTTCGTTAAGAGGATCAAAGATATTATCCCCCTGCGGGTCTGCAAGACCTGAGTATATCACCATTCCCTTCCCGAATTTCCAGTAGGAAAGCATGACAGATTTATCTCCACCTTCCACAAGGGTTACTGCTCCGGGCTTAAGTTGTGCTTTAAAATGCTTCTTGACTTCGATTTTCCCGATATCTATACCTTCTGTCATCATGCTGGGCTGTGCCACGGCCAGGGACGTCCTGTTTGCAAGGGAGCCCAGTTCAACAGGTAACAGTTCCATATCCTGTAAACCCTGGGATGCCATTATTACCGCATTTCCCCCGTTGCTGACATAATCTGCCAGGGATTTTATCGCATCTGCTGACAATGGTGAACCCACAAAGACGATGGAATTGCCTGATAACGAGGGGATATTTCTCGTACCTGTTTTTTTGACGTTGGAATTGACCAGGCCCAGAGCCACGACTGATGGTGATTTTGCATTATCGGTTATATACAGGAGATCCTGTTTCATTGAGCCGGGTATTATTATATAGGCGTTATTATCCGTGACGAGGGCATCCTGGACATTCAGGGATATCTTCGTTGTTCCCTGTGCCAGATTATTGATCGCAAAATATTCGTTTGACTCTGCTTTAATATTAAGAGAACTTGAGAGCACGTTCTGGCCGTTTGTCGCAACATCTACCCTGACATCCTGTGCATTTTTATTATAGTTCATTATTGTGATTTTATAATCGCCATTGGTTTCAAACCAGCCGTTCACAATACCGATATTGTCTGTCCTTCCGCTCATTGTCAAAAAGTCCACAGTGATGCTGTTTGCTTCTGCAAGTTTCCTTGCGACCGCAGGGTCATCCCCGCTCCAGCTTATGAAATCTGATAAAACAACCATCCTGCCTCCTTCAGGGAGTAACCTGCGTCCGAGTATGATGGCGCTTGACAGGTCGGTGCTTGTATCTTTTGCCTTTAATTTCCCAAGTGCCTCCGCCGCGCTGCCTGAAGGGACTTCTTTTACGACCATGACAGGGACGCTCTCAGCCAGGATTATCGTGTTCCTTCCAGAGAGGAGCTTATTTACTTCCCCGACTGCACGGTCAAACTTCCCGTCAGCCTTCATGCTTGCCGAGGCGTCAAGGATGAACACGGTATGACCGCCTCCTGCCTCTTCGTTTGCCATAATAAAAGGCGCTGCAATAGCTAACGAGATTATAGTCAGCACCAGAAGCTGGATCAGGAACAGCGGGTCTTTCAGGAATTTCCTGAAAATATTAAGCCTTTTTTTCCTCTCAATATCGAGAAGGAACATGAGAGAAGGTATTTTTATTTTTTTAGGTCTTGGCCGGAGCAGGTATATTATTATAAGCGGGATAATGGAGAGAAGCGCGTACAACCCCGCGGTATTGGCGAACTGTATTGAAGTGTCAAGGAGACCCATTTTTTACCTCATTTTCCAAAACAATAAGAACGACATTTTAATCACTACATGCAATAAGAAATTTTGGTCCGTTGAAATGAATCATATGGTCAGGATTGTTCTCTATCCATACTTCAGTTTCCCAGGCTATGTTATCAATGTGTCTTTTAAACTCATGAAAATCTGGAAATGCACTGACGTATATCCTTTTGGCTATGCAGCCAATCAATGTCTCTTCGAGTTCTTGTTGACGTTTAGGAGATATCGGGCCATGTGCTGTAACGGCTTCTATAAGGAAAAGCTGATTTTTTTGTTGGTCGTAAAGAATAACATCAGGTAATTTATCATGTTTTGTTATTGGAATTTTTAATTCTTTTAACAAATTTTCATCTGTAAATAGCAATTTTCTGGCAGCATCCCCAACGTATACAACTCTTGTATTTGAGCAAAATCTTGGCCGAAACTCTTTAATTATCTTTACTTGGAGTTCATTGTGTTTTCCAGGTGAAAAATTAACTAATGTTCCATCTGGCAAATCCACAGGTATACGATATTTTTTATTACGTTTCTCATACTTTTCAATTAGTTTACCTTTATTTTTCTCAAAGTCTTGTAAAGCAAAATCCCAATCTACGATACCATATTTCTTTACTGCCTCCAATGCGTCATCTGCGATTGTATATACTGTTTTAGGACTATTTGTCGATCTGAACGGATTATCAGGATTTCTAATAGTGATCCCGGCTTGCTCAAACTGATGAAGTGTCTGGCGCCGTATCGTTTCACGAGTATTTTCAGCATATTGTTTTCCATAATATTCCTGAATAAAAATTATAATATCATGAATTCGAATAAGTCGCTTTTTAGATTCCGACCATGGCATATCTTTTTCTAATTCCAGCAAGGCCAGTAATGTCAATGCTGACCTTTCATTTTGTTGAGCCTTTGGTAATCCTATGGCTTTTAATATTTCAATAGCTTCTTCAATTTTGCTCATATCTATTATCACTTATCTTTAAGCTCAATTTTGATCCCCAATATCTCAGCAACAATATTATCCAGATCAATTTTATTCAGATAATCTCTGGATTTATAAACGAACTTTCCAATTTTTCCAATATTTTCAATAGCCGGAAGTGGCAAACTTCGAATATCTGTAGCATTTACCTGCGTATTCCCGTTGAGTGATCTAAAGAATTTATCTACAATAGTTGTGTTTAGTATCGATGCTATACCAAAAGCGTCATAGACTGATAAGTTTGCGTTTGGTTTATGAATATAATTTACATGGTTCTCAATTCCCACTTTATCATAGGGAAATTCGGATTCCAAAAATACAGATGCGTATAACCTGCGCTTCTGCTCTTTCGAGCTGAAACGTTTAACAAGGACATAATTTTTAACAGGTAATAGAAGTGGTTTTGTATCATTGCATACCTGAATTGCAGATGCTTTTTTATTTTTATGGTACGGCCATATAACTCTCATTTCCTGCATATTATGCATCCATAAAAGGGGAACTGATTTTGATTTTGTTAACTCTGGCAGTAAATATTCCTCAGCACGAAAAGATACCACCGGGCCTGTGGAGATTTCCAAACCCAATCCATTTAAGGTGTCAGGCCATGAATCTACAATATGCATAACTTCAATGTCATAAGCGGAAGTAGGTATTCTTATAAAGATATCACCATTTTTATGGAATATAATATCTTCAGATTGTACCACAAGCTTGTTTATTTTATCAAAATGTTTGTTTTTACTTTCACTTATTATTAGCGTCTCATGCCTGTTTATTTGTTTTAACTTTCGTATCTTTATAATTATATTCTCTTGAAGAACTTCATCCTGTTCAAAAATTCCCTTTCTTGATTCGAAAATATGGATATTTGTTATCTGGGCATTACTCAGTAACCATTGTCTAAATGTCTTGTAATACAAGCCGGAACAAAAACTCCTTGGGGTAATAAATACCATTTCTCCGCTGGGCTTTATCATACTTGCAGATAACGCCATAAAAAAAGCGTATATGTTGGGCTGGCCGGAAATTAATCCCATCATCACAATAGACTGAGGCGAATCTACATTTAATTTATAATAAGGAGGATTTGATATTATAAAATCGTATAAAATCTGTTTCCTGTCCGGCCACATTAAATCGGACTTTGTAAAATAACTTTTATTACGTAAAATAAAATCCTGTTCATAAATATTGTACTCAACTTTGTGTCCTTTCATTTCTAATTCTGCTTTGCATGATTCTAAAACCATTTTTAAGAACGGCAACAGGTTGCGGTCATTCTCATAAACATCCATAGTTAAATTAACAATGTTGTCATTTTTTAATAATCGTTCACAAAAGGCTGCAGTTAGAATTCCAGTACCCGCCCCCGGATCTAAAAGACGAATTGTATCCTGACGTATTTCAAAAAGACTTGCCATGAATGTGCTTACCTGTTCAGGAGTGAAAAATTGTCCTCTTTGCTTCCTGATCTCAATACTATGGGCTCTGGAATACAGTTCTGAAAGCCTCTGTGCATATTTCACTAACCCTTCTTGTTTACCCCTTTCAGGAAGTTTCATGAGTAATTCTAATTTCATATATGTTTTCTATTACCTCTATTATTTCCCTTTAACATCCCTCTGGCTTATAACCTCGAATATGGCATCAAAAACAGGCTTATCAGTCGTGACGCTATAGAAATATGCCCCGGCCATAAGACATGTTTCCTTGATGCCTGCAAGATGGTCGTTGAGACGCTTTTCATATTCAGCGCGGAATCTGGGGCTTGTATAGATGTCCATTTTGGTGTCGGTCTCAAGGTCGATCAATTTTGCTTCACCGCCGAGGTCAAGGCTTTTCTCGATCGGGTCAAGTACCTGAATCAATATAAGCTCGTTGTCCCCGAGCCTGAAAATGCTGTTCTTGATGGAATTTATATCTGCCATGAAATCCGAAATCACTATTACAAGCGATCTTGATTTGATAACACTTGCGTACTTTTCCATGCAATAATCAAAATTCGTCTTCCCGGAAAGCGGCGTGGAATTGAGAAGGTCGATGGTCAGGGATAGATATTTCCTGCCGCGCTTGGGTTTTGTGATATTTATTTCTTCTCCGAACGTGGATACACCGAATTTCTCGTTATCCTTTGTCACAAGATAGGCAAAACCCAGAGCAAGCATTGCCGCATACTCGAATTTATTGCGGAAATCCATGCTTTTGCTTGTATCAAGAAGGATATGCGTGGTAAGGCTTTTTTCTTCCTCGAATTCCTTTACATAGAGTTTCTCGGTTCGCCCGTACACTTTCCAGTCGATTATCTTGAAATCATCCCCCTGCGAGTATTCCCTGTAACTCACAGGTTCCATGCCGCGACCTTTTAAGATCGAGCGCCGACTGCCGCTATACGCAGTGGACACGCGTTTTCGTATCATGAACGAGAAGCGGTCAAGCTCCTTGAAGAATGAGGTGTCAATCATTTATTTCACTTTTCTGATTAAATCCATTATTGGTAGTCAGTTTAATGTGAGATAGAACACGGATTGCACGGATGACACGGATACACACGGATTTCGTATCCGTGAAAATCCGTCCAATCCGTGTCATCCGTGTTCTTTGTCGGTGTGGTGATTTCTTTTCATAGCAGAGCGCAAAAGTCGCAAAGAACATTGCAGCTATGCTTTGCGTTCTTCGCGTCCTTTGCGGTGTAAGACGGTCAATTAATCGCAAACTTACCCGATGAACAAATCTACGTTCATCTGCGTTTATCTGCGGTTTATTATATTTTTTAGTCTTGACAGCTATTTGCATACTCTAATTCCTATATTCTGGGGAAAAATGAAGCTCTCCTTTTATATCAGTCATCAATAATCGCCTATTTATATTTCAGATGGCAAATCATCTATTTCACGGTTTTCAGGATGTCCGCAATCACCTGGTCTGTTGTCATGCCTTTGCGCTCTGACTCGAATGTAAGAATAACACGGTGGCGAAGTACTACATAGGCCATGGCATCGATGTCCTCCTTGCTCACATAATTCCTGCCCCTGATAAGGGCCCGTGCCTTGGCTGCCAGGATGATGCCTATGGAAGCCCGCGGGGATGCGCCATATTCTATATGCTCGCTCTTCTGCCTTGTGGCGCCCACTATCTTGATAGCTCTTGTTTTAATATCCTCGGCTATGGGGACATCACGCGTGAGTTTTTGCAATTCAAGCACCTCGTTCTTCGTGACTGCCCGGTTCACGGAAGGTACGATGTTTTTTGTATACCTGTTTACGATCTCGTTTTCATCCTCGAACGTGGGGTAATCCATCAATATCTTGAGCAGGAACCTGTCCAGTTGCGCCTCGGGTAATGGATAGGTGCCTTCCATCTCTATGGGGTTTTGTGTGGCAAGAATGAAAAAAGGCCTGTCCAGGGGATAAGTCTTGTTTGCTACAGTTACCTGTTTTTCCTGCATCGCCTCAAGCAGCGCGCTCTGGGTCTTGGGCGACGCCCTGTTGATCTCATCAGCGAGCACGATGTTTGCGAACACAGGGCCCGGCTCAAAACGGTACTGCTTCTTCCCGTTCACATCCTCAATGATATTTGTGCCAGTGATATCCGAAGGCATAAGATCGGGAGTGCACTGGATCCTGTTGAATTTAAGGTCAAGGGCTTTGGCTATCGTGCTTATGGTAAGTGTTTTCGCAAGCCCCGGATTGCTCTCGACAAGTGCATGGCTGTTGCACAGGATCGCTATCAGCATCTGTTCGATGGCCTCATGCTGCCCGACAATGACTTTGCCGATCTCATCGAGCAGTTCCTTGAAAATCCTGTTTGAGCTCTTGTATGTCTCATCACTCATGTTTTAACCTCTTCATATCTTACTCCGTTCGATTGCATATTTATTGATCAATTCTTTTTCGGTTTCGGATTTTTTCATCAGCGTACTGTATCCCCCGTCGGAAACATTTGAACCCAGCACATCCACAGGGAATGCACCTGATTTGATGAACTGGTTCTGTGACGGGTCATAATCCTTCGGCACGTTTCCGAGCCCCCCACCCACCTGGAGCGTCAGGTCAACGGGCTTTCCTTCAACCGGGGCGATGTTCGGTTTGCCGAATATTTCCCCTGACCCTGTATTCCCGGCTTTGTTTTCCTCCATATTCGCGTCTGCGAAAGGGTTGAGTGTCTCATTGGTGACATTTCCCAGGTTTCCACCTACAGTGTTCATAAAATTCTCCACATCATTCGGCGGTATCCGGGCTTCGGGTGTTATCAGGATTGCTACCGCTGCCACAATGAATACTATAGTGAGAATGATTTTTGCAGCTATCCTTCTTTTTGAAAAAAGCTGTGAGGCCGAAACTTTCCCAAGCATTTCGGAAACATAGCTCTTAAGAGATTCAACGATAACATTGCTTTCGTCCCTGTTATCACAGGCCGTCCTTAACCTTTCATTTAACTCCGGGTATTTATTCTCGATTAAAAGAGTGACGTTCTTTTTCTTATCTTTCCTGTGGAGTAAAAGCGCCCCGATGAGCGCGATCACAAGAGACACGGCAGGCGGGATGATGCCAAGCGGGATCGGTGGATTTGGAAATGACTTTTCAAGGAAAAACTGCAGGTTAAGGATGATAAAGGCTGCGTAGGATATACTGGTTATAATGATCAAATCCAGGATAAAGAGGAAACGCATTTTCTTGAAAAATCCCGCCCTCACAGTCTTTAGTTTATCAAGGAAATCGTCCATTTATTCACCTTCGTTCAGTCACCTTCTTTTGCTTTATTGTTATTATTTATATTAATAATATCGTAATTAGTATTTTTAGTTAAGTTTTGGCCTTGTTTTATCCAATTTTAATACATTTCATAATAAACTATCATTTCCTGAAATAATTTCCGGACTCTACATGTCCGATATGTAATGGGAAAGGATATGTTCCAGCAAATGACCTTTTTGGTAGTTTAGCTGAGATTGGTGGTCAGAAACCTAAAAAGTGCAAAGACTGTGGTGGAACAAGTGAAATTTGATGATGAATTTCATTAAAAATGAATCTGATGAGGATTAACCAATCCACTCGCCCTAATTGGAGCAATACAGAAGACAAAAACATTTCATATGATAAGTGTTAAGATAATGAGAACCATAAGAAAGCTAAAAAGGTTGAGGTATAGATAAAAGGGGCGAAAACATGAGGATAGATAAAATAAATGTGATGCCAGTACAGAACTCAATAAATCCTGAATTATTGTTTGAAATAGAATTTTTTGTTCGAAGGGATTTTGAAATTCCTGTTGATATTACAGGCAGTGTACTTTCAGATGAAAATAGGAAGATAGCAAATATCTATGGACTTATGCATATGCCAAATCAGACTTTTGAATTAGCTGCTGAGCATCGCCGAAGAAGGGAAGGGGAAGAAAAACGTGTTATTAAATTAATTGCCTCTTTAAATCAGAAAGTATTGGATTATATCGAAACATTAAGAATAAAAGATAGAAAAGGTGATGTTAATTTAACTCTCGATATATTCATAAAATTAGTTGTACCAAATACTATGATATCTCCTCTAACTATAGCCAAAATTAATTTAGGAAGAGATGAATTAGAACACCAAAATAAAAGCCTTGTAGCTTATGAACATAGTGGTGAAGTTACTCCTTCGTATAATAATATGTGGATTTTATCTGGTGATGGTAGTCCAATATTTATTAAAATAATAGATTATAATTTTAAAAACCAGATTGTTATACGTTCAAGCGATTGGATACACGATTATTGCCCTATATATCAGACAGGTCGATTTTCCGTGTTTGAATATTTACTGCCCGATTACATAGAAGGTTCAGGAAGTATAGAGGAGCGATTAAACGAATCAATCAATGCCATTAAAAAGATGGAAGAGAGCCTGATTAGGGGAGACTGGAACGGGGTAATTGAAGATTCGAGAGTTGTCTGGGAGCTATTAAGAAATCAAGACGAAATCAAAGATTTATTAAAGCGAGATGGATACACGGAGCCAGCATTTGATGATCTAAATGAATGTTTGAAAAAATTATTTGAATTTTCATCAAAGTTTATTCACAGGTTAGATAAAGAAAAAAAGAAGACAATGCCAGAAATTAGAGCATCCAAAGAAGATGCTTACTTAATATATGCTGTGTCAATGAATATTATAAATCTAATTTCAAAAAAGATGCAACGATTAAATCTTAAAATTTCATGAGAATTAAATCCAAAGATTGTCTCTGGGACGAGTTCGTTAGGTTTAGGACTATTAGATTATTCCAGAAGCTATATTGAACAATTATCGATGATATTTAATGGAGAATAAGATTAAGAAGGTTCTGGATAGGAACTGGATGAAGTATTCAAAAGAAGCCTCAAGTTGAATGTCTCGATTTTCATATACTTAGGATTTATATATGTGTATGATTGATTTACTTCATTGCAACGAAGGACGATGATGATTAAATGGCTAATGAAATTGACAGAGTAAAAATCTGGAATTCATATTTATGTGAAGCACACAAATTCGCGAGCAAGTTAAAAAATAGTAATGATCTTGACTGCATGGAATTAAAAGGAGGAACACTCCTACTTGAAGAGCATTACTCTTTAATGACAATATTGCATTTAGCTTTGGCGATTGAGGCACGAACTAATCATCTTCTATTCGAATTGAAAGAAAAAGGGACAATCAATATAGACCTACGAGAATCAGTAGAATACCTAAATGGAAAACGAAAATGGGCTATATTACCTCGGATAGCAGGAAAGGAAACAATAATTGATTTTGATACCATGCCTCATAAATCAATTAAAGAAATATATAAATATAGAGACAGATTTGTTCATGTTCTTTATAGTAAAGAAGATTTCATAGAAAAAATACCTGATAAAAGTGAAACAATTGGACTTTATAACAACTTTATTGAAGCCATGTGGAATTTGAATGAAATTCTTGGTCGGGTAGAATCAAATGAATCGGGACTATCTGCAATGAAACGTCTTAAAGTTTAAAATAACGGGAGTGTAACAAAATTTGTGCAGGTTGTGGAGATAATATGGATATTACAGAAGGAAACTTACAAATATTTTATGGTTGGCTGTTAGGTGTTTTAGGTTCTATTATCACCCCATTTTTAGTTGCTGTTGTTCAAAAATGGCAAGATAAAAGAAATTTTAAGAGGATCATAAGGGAAGATATGAAGCTAAAATTATCACATTTGAAAAGTAATAACGAACAGATAACTTTACTTCTTAATGGCGAAACTTTAGATTCACTAATAGCTAAATTACCAAACTATCAAAAAAAGTTTCTTGTAGTACATGATAATATTTCTACAGATTTATATAATCAAAATTACATAAGATTTTTAGAATATTTCAACAACAAACCTGATTTATTGAAATTCTATCAAAGTATTTCACGTTTAACTTTATTTACAGATATCTTAGAAGATTCATATAATAAAAGTGCCAATGAATATAATGTAATGTTTCTCACTTATTGGAGTCACCTTCAACACCTCATATCTGATGGAGAGAAGATTTCAATTTAAACAACAATACTTGGCTATTTTTCTGATACACCAAAACGATATATATTTGAAGATATATATGAATTATATAAATATATATTAACTCAGGAAAGTGATTATAATGCCAACATTAGATATTACAGAAAGAATAAAAATGAGCAGAAAAGAAATTGTTGAGGTAGCTCGAATATTTGAAAAAACGACAGATTATCCAACCAGTTGTTTGGCAGTCGAATTTGCTTCAAAACAAAATCTAAATAAAAATCAAATGCTGGTTTTAGGATTTGCAATGGGACAGCACAGTGTTCGATATACTCTTGAGCAGTTTGGTATTGATATCGACAAAATAATGGAGAATGGACTCATAGATTCAATAGAAAGAGAAAAGAAAATCGGAAAGTAAAAACAAATTGGAGTGCACCTATCTAAGAAATTAATTTTAATTTTTAATTCTTCAACATTATGTTATTTTAGCGAAACCATCTATATCTTTTTTATATTAAATCTTCGGGACAATTTTTTACTATCCGAAAGGTTTTTCTGTCCTTACTGCTATTTCGTGCCTAATCCCAGGGTTTTATGAAGGTTATTGACCCATTTGCGAAGGTAGATATACAATGGCGGCAATTAGCCCCTCGTATGCCCAGATAGCTCAGCCTGGGAGAGCGCTGCGCTGAAGACGCAGATGTCCCCGGTTCAAGTCCGGGTCTGGGCATAGTTCTTCTTGCACGAATCTTAAACGAGAATGTGGTTATCAAATGAACGCAGAAAATGAAGAACAGCCAACAGAAGAAGCGGATCATGAGTATAGAGATTTGGTAGATGCGGAAAATGAGTTGTACAACGGACTCATAAAAGAATCGATTTTCTCCTTTGCCGCTGTGGTAATATTCGGATATATTGCGGGAACTCTTAATATTTATCTTGGCTACCTCGTGGTGGGATTTATCGTTTGGGTAGTAGGATTTCGATTAATTGGACTTTCAGTAGCATGGGGAAGGATTCACTCTAAGAGAGTTGAGGTGGGCAACGAAAGCTATGAAACTGATGAAGGAAATGAAAACGGTTGTGGTGGTTGAGTGACGTACGATAAAAATAAAAAAGACAATAAATGGAAACTAATCGAAAAAGAAAATAAAATAAAATTAATTATATTAGTTGTGATTATTGCAACAATAAGCGCGGGATGTGTGAGCCAGCCAGAAAAAGTAACCGCTCCGGCATTATCAGTATCATCAATCACAATAAACGATTCTCAGGAGTTCGGTGTGAAAATGATACCGATATTCAAGACGATCAACGTAGATTTTGATGGGTTTACAGATGCTTATATGAATAAAGACGACGTGACTGCTGAAATGTACCTCGAATATTTAGAAGACGACAGCATAAAATTTAAAAACGATTTGGAGAATTTTAAAGCTCCCCCAGATTTGATATCATCTATTGAAGAGTATATAGATTATTTTGAGGAGCTATCTCTTTTTTCGACGTATATGAAGTTATACCTCAAAAGTAATAACACCGAAGATTATTATAAAGCCATGAATCACTCAAAAAATGCAACTGCACACATAAAAAGAGCGAACGCTAAACTCCCTTATGCGCCAAGCGCAGATCAAGTTAATATAAATTATAATATAAATTACAAATAAATCTCGTCAGCTTATATTCATCCCCACCCACTGCATCCAATGAAGCATCCAGATTATTATAACATCAAACTGCATACATTAGAACCTACGGTTTTTGATGACCTCACACAGGCCTGCCGATGTTGAAAATATAGAGGTTGTGGATACCCTGAGCGAGGAAGAGATGGCTGTACTGGCCGTATGCGAGTTGCAGGGACAGGTCAGGAACGGTATAGATAGCCGGAACGTCTGCAAAATCGTCAAGGAATGGGAGATTGTGATGGCTGTTGAAGGGTTATGAAGGATCAACTACCGAAGATTATATTATATATAGATTCCTATAGATACCTATATGTCAGCTACCACAACGATCTGTCTGAACCCAAAGGTAAAGGATAAACTTACCTCTCTAAAATCTCATCCGCGCGAATCGTATAGTTCAGTTATAGATAGATTGACGAACTTGGCAATGGATGAAGAACCACTCAGTGATAAGGCTATTAAGGGTATAGAAGAAGCCCTTGAAGACATAAAGCACAGACGCCTGCATTCAGAAGAGGAGATCATGGAAGAGTTTGACCTTAAATGAGCTACAAGGTCGAATATACTTCAAAGGCAAGAAAGGATCTTAAAAAGTTACCTCTGGAGATTGCACAGAGCATAATTCGATCAATCAATAGCATTAAGGATGATCCTTATACTTATGTAAAAAAGATCAAAGGGATACAAAAGAATTCTCTATATTCTCACCGGGTTGGTGAATACCGCGCAATCCTTTACATAGAGAATGAGCGTCTGTTGATCCTGGTGATAGAAGCAGGCCACAGGAAAAAAATCTACCGGAAATATTGAGAGTCAGACAACACTGGTTTTATTGCCATCAGCAATACGGCAAAAATATTCAAAATTGATAAGGCTTTGTATTATATTGATGATGAAATGTTCAAATCGGCAACGCTTATATTTATCCATGTCGTCTTTAAGGCTGGAGAATTTTCGAAATGACCACTACCTGCTCAGCCCCGGGCAAGATATACCTCTTTGGAGAGCATGCAGTAGTATATGGCGAACCTGCCATTGCATGCGCTGTGGACCTGCGTACCCGTATAAGCGTGGAAAAATCAGACGCTATAACTATATCCTCGGACATCGGGACGACAGGACTGGATTTTGATATACATCCGTATGTTTCAGCAGCGATTAAAAAATTAGGTTGCATGGAGACCTCGATAAAAATAACCTCTGATATCCCGATGGGATCGGGTCTTGGCTCATCAGCAGCGGTCACCATCGCAACTCTTGCAGCCATTAATATTGAATTCGGGCTTGGGCATGATAGCGCAGAACTTGCACGTATGGGGCATGAGATAGAGAAAGAGATACAGGGTGCTGCAAGCCCGACCGATACTTATGTATCGACATTCGGGGGAGTAGTTGAGATCCCATCCCGGAAGCGGCTTGAAATACCTGGCTGCGGCATCGTCGTGGGTAACACGAATAAAGGCGCAACTCCCAAAAAGACAGCACGGCTGGTAAAACAGGTTGCCACTCTCAAAGAAGACTATCCTGAAATTGTAAATCCAATAATCAAGACGATCGGTTCGTTCGCCGTGAAAGGTGAGAGCCTCCTCCAAAAGAAAGATTACTGTTCCCTCGGCGAACTCATGAACGTGAATCACGGCCTCCTTGATGCCCTTGGCGTCGGCACAGCGGAATTGTCCTCTCTTGTCTATGCTGCAAGAAACGCAGGCGCATTCGGGGCAAAAATCACAGGTGCCGGGGGTGGCGGATGTATGGTCGCCCTGACTGACTCGCCTGATGAGGTGGCATCGGCAATCGAGGCTGCCGGAGGGAAAGTCATAATCACGAAGTTCACCTCAAAAGGAGTGATAAGAGAATGAATCCTGTAATCCTGAAGATCGGCGGGAGCGTGATCACGGAAAAGGGTTCAGTATCAAGCACCAGGAAAGATAATATCGACAGGATATCGCACGAGATCGCATCATTTAAATCCGAAACAGATGTGGATCTTATACTTGTTCACGGTGCAGGCTCGTTTGGCCACCCGCAGGCGATGAAGTGGATAAAGGACGGATTTGATGCCAGGGGTGTGTACCAGACCCACAGCTCTGTAAAAATATTGAATTCGATGGTACTTGATTCATTAACCTGTGCAGGTATCAATGCCCTGCCCATCCATCCTTTAAGTTCCTGTCTTCTTGAGGACGGCAGGCTTGTGGATATGCAGGTCGAAAAGATAAAAATCATGCTTGATCGGGATATTGTTCCTGTACTCCACGGCGATGTGGTGATGGACAGGAAACAGGGTGCTTCGGTGCTTTCAGGAGACAGGTTAGTCCCGTATCTTGCTATTGCATTGAACGCATCAAAAATAGGGGCTGGAAGCGATGTTGACGGCGTGCTTGATGAGAAGGGCGCCGTAATAAAAAAAATAACCCCGCATAACTTTATAGATCTTAAAAATCAAATACGGGGATCGGCTTCATCTGACGTTACGGGCGGAATGCTCGGGAAGGTGTCGGAATTCCTGGAACTTGCAAAAAAAGGAATAAATTCCCGGATTTTTAATGCAGCCAGAAAAGATATGACCTCTAAATTTTTATATGGTGAGGATGTTGGAACATTGATCTCAGACAAATGAGTTAAATATATATGGCGAAATTATAGGTACTGAATGACCACGTCGGACAGGAAGATAGAACATCTGTTGTTATGCGTTGAAAAAGACGTTGAAGCGCACAGGACATACAATGGACAGAGAGCCAGCGGTTTTGATGATATTGAGCTTGTCCATAACTGCTTGCCTGAGATAAATAAAAAATTTCTCGATATGGAAACTGAGTTCCTGGGCAAGAAATTCAGTGCCCCGCTTCTGATTGCCTCAATGACAGGCGGACATCCTGAAACAAAATCCGTAAATGCTGCACTTGCAGGGGCTGCAGAAGAACTCGGTCTGGGCATAGGCGTGGGCAGCCAGAGGGCAGCTATCGAAGACCCTGCACTTGAAGATTCATTCCGGGTTGTCAGGGACAAAGCCCCGGATGCGTTCATATACGGCAACGTTGGCGCGGCCCAGATTAATGAGTTCGGAATTGAGGGACTTGAGCGGGCAGTTGAGATGATAGGGGCCGACGCAATGGCTATCCACCTTAATTTCCTCCAGGAAGCCATACAGCCCGAGGGAAATGTGGACGCGACAGGATGCCTGGCAGGTATTAAAAAGATATGCAGCGAACTTTCAGTTCCCGTTATCGTAAAAGAGACCGGGGCGGGCATTGCATATCCACAGGCACAATCAATATGCGATGCAGGCGCGGCTGCTATCGATGTAGGCGGCCTCGGAGGGACGAGCTGGGCAGGAGTTGAGACGTACAGGGCGCAAAAACGCGGCGACCTGCTGTCAGACCATCTCGGAAAACAATTCTGGAACTGGGGAATACCCACAGTTGCCAGCATCGTCGAGGCAAAAATCTCAGTCCCGGTCGTAGCGACCGGCGGTGTGCGTTCAGGTATCGACGTTGCAAAATCGATAGCACTCGGAGCATCCATGTGCGGTATCGCACTGCCTCTTGTTGCCCCTGCATTGAAAGGGCAAAAGGATGTAGTGGAAAAGCTGACCCTGGTCATTGAAGAACTCAGGGTGGCAATGTTCTTAAGCGGATGCAGTTCTGTTGAAGAACTTGGAAAGACCCCGGTTGTCATAACCGGGAGGAGCAGGGAGTTCTTAGAGCAGAGGGGATTTGAAACCGGGAAATTTGCCAGGAAAAGATATGATAAATAACTATTACGGAGTGAATTAATTGACGGAAATTGGAATTATAGCGGTCGGCGGTTACAACGAAATGGGAAAAAACATGACCGGCATCAGGATAGATAATGACATCATCGTACTTGATATGGGACTGCAGCTTGACAGGGTGCAGATTCATGAGGATGTTGAGATAGATAAAATGCATTCTCTTGACCTGATAAAGATGGGAGCAATCCCCGATGACACGGTCATGAAGGAAGTTGGAGGTACAGTAAAAGCAATCGTATGTACACACGGCCACCTTGACCATATAGGGGCAATTCCCAAACTTGCACACAGGTACAAAGCGCCTATCATTGCCACGCCATATACAGCAGAACTGGTAAAACACGAGATAGAGGATGAGCAGAGGTTCAGGGTAACTAATGAAGTGGTCCCGCTGAAAATCGGGGGAGTGTATAATCTTACGCCTGATGTACAGATCGAGTTCATACGCATCCAGCACAGTATCGTGGATTCTGCGTATGCGGCTATACATACGCCTGATGGCGTTGTGCTATATGCAAGCGATTTCAAACTGGACAGGACTCCAACACTGGGCGAGCCTCCGGATTTCCCGCGACTCAGGAAGCTTGGGAAAGAAGGCGTCAGGGCCATGATCACAGAGAGTACGAACTCAGGGCTCTCAGGCAAGACACCCTCTGAGCAGATAGCAAAAGACCTTGTACGCGATGTGCTTCTTGGTACTGAGGAGACAGAATCCGGTGTTATAATCACCACATTCTCATCCCATGTTGCAAGGATCAATGCGATTATCCAGGCTGCCGGGGAAATGGACAGGATTCCCGTGCTTCTCGGGCGCTCAATGGAACGCTACCTTACAATAGCCAGGAACATGAATTATATAAAATTCCCTGGAAATCTTGAAATATACGGAAGCAGGAACGCCGTTGATAAAGCGCTGAAGCGTATTTCCCAGGATGGTAAGAAGAAATACCTACCCATAATAACAGGACACCAGGGAGAGCCGGATTCCATTCTCACGAGGATCGCAAACGGGGAAACGCAGTTCAAGGTAGATCCCGGGGACAAGGTCATTTTTTCCGCAAACGCCATCCCCAACCCCATGACACTTGCGAACAGGTACGCGCTTGAGACGAAATTGAAGATGGCAGGGGCACGGATTTACGAGAATGTACATGTTTCGGGCCATGCTTCCAGGGAAGACCACTGGGAACTCCTGAGGATGGTAAATCCCGATCAGGTCATACCATCGCATGGTAATATGACGATGCATTCAAGTTATGTCGAGCTTGCCGAGGATGCAGGTTATGTTTTCGGCGATACTGTGCACATAATGAGAAACGGTGAGGAAATGCTGTTATGATTGAAGAAGCCCTCCAGAAAAGAGCTAAACTGGTGGACGAGGCCATCCCGAAGTTCCTTCCGATAACACCTCCGGAAGAGCTTTACCGCGCCATGCGCCACCTGCTTGACGCAGGAGGGAAAAGGCTTCGTCCGACAGCGCTGTTGCTTGCGGCTGAAGCTGTGGGAGGCAAGCCTGAGAACCTGCTTCCGGCTGCCTTGGCTGTGGAACTGGTCCATAATTTTACTTTGGTTCATGACGATATCATGGACGAGGCCGACATTCGCAGGGGCCTTACCACAGTTCATAAGAAATGGGGTACACCGAGGGCGATTATCTCAGGGGATGTGCTTTTTTCCAAGGCTTTTGAGATATTATCATGCGCCAAAAGCGAACCTTTGCAAATCGTTGAAAGTATAGAACTCCTTTCCAAGACAAGCGCGGATATATGCGAAGGCCAGTGGATGGATATGGATTTCGCTACCAGGAAAGATGTAACTGAGCAAGAATATATCCGGATGGTCGAAAAAAAAACCGCTGTCCTCTTTGCTGCGGCTTTGAAGATGGGGGCTATATTATCGGGCGCGAACAGGGATGTTGCGCGGGCATTATGGGATTTCGGATGCCGGACAGGTGTGGGATTCCAGATATATGATGATGTGATAGACCTTATAACCCCTGAGGAGATACTGGGCAAGGCGCAGGGCGGTGATATCATAGAAGGGAAGCGAACCCTGATAATAATACATGCGCTTTCAAAAGGTGTGACCATCGAGGCACTGGGGAAAAACAACGCTACTAAAAGTGAAGTTTCTGCTGCCCTTATGGCCCTCAAGGAATCAGGTTCGATCGATTACGCAATGAATAAGGCCTTAAGTTCTGTTGAGGGGGGAAAATCCGCGCTTGGGATGCTTCCCGATTCAGAGGCGAAAAAGATACTTGTAGGTCTTGCGGATTTTATGATAGCACGGAAGTATTGATGTAAGTATTAATGTAGAGTTTTTTAAAGATAAAAAAGCGGATACCCAGATTAGAGTATCCTAAGACACGTGCTAAAATCGTTTTAGGCTTACATCATGTAACTTTCGGGTCCGGGCATGGGCATCTCGCTCTTCTTTTCAGGTATTTCAGCAACCAACGCCTCCGTAGTCAGCATCAACCCTGCGATGCTTGCAGCGTTCTGAAGTGCAGTCCTGACAACCTTTACGGGGTCGATGATGCCTGCTTCTATCATATCCTTATAGGCATCGGTCTTTGCATCATAGCCCATATTGGGATTAGATTCGGCTTTGAGCTTCTCAATTACGACCGAGCCTTCCCTGCCTGCATTCGCAGCTATCTGTTTTAGCGGCTCTTCAATTGCTTTCCTGATGATATCCACGCCGATTTTCTGATCTCCTTCAGGAGACAGGTCATCAAGCGAGTTTGCGGCCCTCAATAATGCTATGCCGCCACCTGCCACAACGCCTTCTTCTATGGCAGCTTTCGTTGCGTTCAGGGCGTCATCTATACGCATTTTCTTTTCCTTGAGTTCTGTCTCTGTAGCTGCACCGACATTTATCACGGCTACACCGCCGGACAGCTTGCCAAGACGCTTCTTGAGGTCGTTTTTCTTGTAATCCGAGTCCTCAAGCTTGATGCGTCCTTCGATGATAGAAATCCGCCTCTCTATATCCTCTTTCTTTCCTTCTCCTTCGATTATTATCGTCTTATCCTTGTTCACTCTTATCTTCCTGGCGCTTCCAAGGTCTGAAAGTTTTGCGTTCTCAAGCTTCATCCCGAGCTCTTCGCTGATAACCTTGCCACCCGTCAGGGCAGCAATATCCTCAAGCATCTCCTTTCGCTCATCACCAAATCCGGGGGCTTTTATCGCGCAGACTCTCAATGTCCCGCGGATTATGTTCAAAACGATGGTCGCAAGTGCTTCACCATCGACATCCTCTGCAATGATGAGCAGCGGTTTATTCTCTTTCACAACGGCTTCAAGTATGGGAAGGAATTCTTTCATCGCGCTTATCTTCTTATCAAACATGAGAATCAGGGGATTTTCAAGCAGTACTTCCATTCCCTCCTTATCTGTCACCATGTACGGCGAGATGTAGCCCTTATCAAGCTGCATCCCTTCGACGACTTCAAGCGATGTCTCCATGGATTTTGCCTCTTCAACTGTTATGACGCCATTTGATCCTACTTTTTCCATGGCGTCCGATATCAGATTCCCTATCTCTTCATCGTTGTTTGCCGAAATGATCCCGACCTGCGTTATCTTTTCTTTGGTCTTGACCTCTTCGCTCATGCCTTTAATCGTCTTGACCACAAGTTCGGTGGCACGGTCTATCCCGCGCTTTATCTCTATTGGATTTGCTCCCACCGTGATGTTCTTCATTCCGTGATGAAGGATTGACTGGGCAAGAAGTGTGGCTGTGGTTGTCCCGTCGCCTGCGACATCCTGGGTCTTTGTGGCCACTTCTTTTACAAGTTTAGCTCCCATGTCCTCGTAAGGGTCTTTAAGGTCGATCTCTTTAGCGATGGTTACCCCGTCATTGGTAATGACCGGGCTTCCATAGCTTTTTGACAGTACCACATATTTGCCTTTTGGCCCCAGCGTTATCTTCACAGTATTTGCCAGTTGGTCCACCCCTTTTAACAGGGCATGCCTGGCTTCATCATTGAATATCAATTGTTTTGCCATTTTATACCTCTATCTTTGCGATTACGTCCTTTGATTCAAGGATGAGATATTTTTCTCCTTCTATTTCCAGTTCCTCAGAACTATACCCAGTATATAGTATCATATCCCCTTTCTTTACAGGGAATTCTCTCTCCTCGACAGTTCCTGTTTCAACTACCAATCCCTGTTTTTTCTTTTCCTTTGCTGTCTCGGGAATATATATCCCGCCCCTTGTCCTTTCTTCCTCTTTGACAGGTTTTATCAAAACCCTTTTGCCTATTGGTTTTATTTTCATAGATATACCTCCTTCTTTGAATTCATACCTGTAGGGGTTTTTCATTGTTTGCGGTTCTATATAAATGCTGCGGGAATAGGTTCTGTCAAATGTACGTTTGCTACGATAACCTGTCAAAAAACGTTTGCTATGAAGGGGGATAACCTTTAATTCCTTAAAAACTATTATTAGGAATATATGAACAGATATAAAGAAAAGGTAGAAAATATAATGGCTTGGATTGATCCGTTTGGATTTAAATTCAAGCCAACTGTAAAGATAGATATTGATACTACCCAAACATCAAAGTTTCATCGTTAGATTGGCCTCCGAGTTGGATAAATTTGAGATTAGAATATAATAGACAACGATACAAATCTCTTATTGCTTCCATTAACTTGTCTTTGCTGAGACCGTCATGATATATCTCTCTTCGGAACTCGATGCTTTTTGGCGCATCTTCGTTTGGTCTAATGAAAAAAGTAGGTGTAGCGAAAACAATACCTAATTTAAAAGATGCCCAAAAATCTGTTTTTGCTTGTGGAGGCATTTTCTTTAACTTCTCAAAAAGTCCTCCAATAAGTTCTAATGTAAGTGTTGCTACAATCAGGTCATTTCTAATTTTGGGCTGCGCAACAAAAAACGAGCCATTAGGTGCGTTTGGATTTCTTGCCACAATAGCAAAATAAAATTTCTCATCGGTGTCTTTGTTTTTAATAGTTTCTTTGTACATACCTTCTTCTTTAAGCCATTCTATTATTTTCTCACTTATCTTATCAATTTCTTGTTTTGAATTCTTGTTGTTGTAGTTATTCATATTATCAATTCCTTGAATAATGTTTATTCATACTGCTTTACCGATACGCAAGGCTACCGAAAGAAATATAAACCTACAAAACCAACAAAAGAGTTAGTGAATATGTTGGAACGGGTTCCTTCGGGAGCCTGTTTTCAATTCTACTTAATTCTATAATTACTTCATTAGGGCGTCTCCTGTGGTTGTGGTTGTTCCACATCCATGCTTAACCGATTGTCTGGATTGTTTATAAAGGTTATGTCATCCTAAAAAGTAAAAATTACTGATTCAAGCTTGCGTTCTGAATCAGTGTTATCCACTTATTATCCCCTTCTACCTTGATTCCACACGCTTCCGCAGGAGTCTTACCATTAAGTCCCTCGTGCGGTCTGACATAGTTATGGTAAATCTGATAGCCTTTCAGTATCGGTGTATTCTTCTTTTTCAGTCCACGCATAACCTTTTCCCTATCTCTTATCTCTCCATTGATGCGCTCCATCTTGTTATTATTCTTATCGCCATTGAGTTTTATGGCGTTGATATGCTTTGAGCGTGGGCTGGAATTTTGATAAAACACTTGATTAAAAGCATCGTGGTACGCCCCTAATCCATCTGTTATTAGTACGTTAGGTCTTCTGCCCATGAGTTCCTTGCCTTCTTGGAATAGGTTTTTAGCATCGTGCTTAAACTTAGTGTCTGCAACTTCCTGAGCAATCCAGAAGCGTGTTTCATCGTCCATAAGAGCAAACAAGTATTTCATATTACCACTGAATCTTACAAAGACCTCGTCCGCTCGCCACGTATTACCTACATCTGGTTTTAGCTTATCTATATACTGCTTCATCAATAAAGTGTACTTCTCTATCCAGTTAAAAACCGTCTGATGCGAGACATCAACACCAATCAGCCTAAGCGACTTCTGCGTATTCCTGAGCGACTCGCCGCTAAAATAGAGTTGCATAGCAGTTGTTACCGCTTGCGGATTGTGTTTTAATTTCTCAAATCCGATATTATAGGAAAAATACTGATTGCAATCTTTACAATAAAACTTCTGGATGTCATAGTTCTTGTTATGCCTTACACCGAACTTCTTAATGTTAATTGAGTGACAGAATGGACAATCTGAAACCGTTATTGGCTGGATTACAACGCTCTTTTTAACCTGTTCTCTTAAGTTAAAACTGAACTCAACCGCAAAGATATGTTTGCACTTAACACCTCTTGATTTGTGGTCAGGGCAATTACATCTCCATCCAATCTCAGAAAACCTGACTTTGTACCACTTATCTTTTGATTGGGATTTTACTCTATAAAAATGTTCATCTACCCTTTTTATCTGACCGTCTTTTTCAGCTATTGCCTTGCCTCTATCTTCTCTTGTTCCTACGGTTTGCATGTTGTTTTCGTTATTGGCAAACATAATATCACCAAATAGCTATTATGTAGCTACAATGTAATAAAGGTTTCGTTTTGTATTTATAATATAGCGACTTTTAAGCACAAAGTATTTATTATATAGCTACATTACTTAATAATATGAATGAGCAAATGAAGATAGAGGTTCAAGCGTATCAAGTAGTGGAAAAAACAGTCAAATTGTCGGGCAATTCTGGGCGGGTTTATGTTCCAAAGGAATGGGTAGGGAAGAGGGTAAAGGTGTTTTTGCTTGAACAAGTTTAGGGGAGATAACATGGTTGTCGATGAAAGAGTTTTTGATTTTATGGTCGAAGTTGCTTGGAAAGGGATTGAGGGAACTCAGAGTTCTATAATAGTTTTAGAAAACAAAGCATATAATATGATCTCGGTTTCGGGAATATTTATAGCTGCTATCGTTACTGTTTTAGTTGGCGTTAATAATCTTCCAAAAAATGTATTTACATTCTTAATTATTGAATCGTTGCTTTTGGTTCTATGTATTGGAGCGGCATTTGGTGTAATCTGGCTACGAAAACAAGAATTATTAGATATATATGAGGCTATTGATAAAATTGATTTTACAGATATTTATAAAACCAAAGGAGATTTCACCATGTCTATGGAGGTATGGCAAGAAGAAGGGAAAAAAATATCCAGAAATAAAAGTTTCTGTTTAAAATGGTGCATGGTCTTTTTTTCAGTAACCTTAGGCAACTCCCGTCAATAAGTTGACACCTATAAATAAATAGTTCATGTTGATATAGTATGCTAAAAGTCAGTTTACGGAGCCAATATCAGCAGATG
>VEPN01000023.1 GCA_012026835.1 Candidatus Methanoperedens sp.
TCAATTAGCCATTTTTTATTAACTTGTAGCATGTTTTTTATACGTTCGAAAAACTGGTCAAAATAGAAAAAGGATTTTTTGAGTTAATTGGATTCTCTCAAAAAGGTTTAACTATTATGAATAAAGTTATAATCGCCATACATAACAATTAGGACATTACCGGGGATTGAATAAAATTATGGTTTCTTTTAATCTATCTCTTATCCATTGATCATCTACGCATATTAATCCTATGCCAGCAGCACTGATATTATACCTGTCAAAAATATTGCATCAAAGGTCCCTGCTCCTCCTACCGAAACCACAGGCACACCCAGGTCAGGGATTTTTTTAAAATTAAGTATATCAATACCAATGAGACACCCAAGCGTACCAGATATGTAAGCAATTATTGGGGCATTGTGAGGAGAAATCATAAGAGCTACAGCAGCCGCGAGAACGGGTGGAAACAGCGCATGGATAGCTATCCCCGAACCCTTCACGGGCTTGGCTATCTTATGAATGATAACTGCCACAACAATAATTCCGATCAACACCTCAATTATGCTTACCATCGTGAACAGGAATCCGGACATCAGTACCGGAATAACAGCACCGCCCATATTGATCGCTATTAATGTGCTCCGTTTAATTTCAGCAGGTAAGTCTGCATTACGGCAACGACAATCGAACTTCAGGTCTGGCGTTATTGGGACACGTGATATGACTCTTTTGATTGGGATGTTCGCATAACCGCCAAGCAGCGATAAAAAAATAAAATAGATTGAATACTCCGGGGGAAAACCCAGCTTTTTGAAAGCAATTCCAAATAAATTTATGCTTATCAATATAAAAACAAATACGATTATAAAAAATAAGGCAATAAGTGATGCTTTGTTCTTTAGATAAATAAGAAATGACAACTCAATTCTCCATTTTCATAAAATCATTCCCAAAAGCCACGCTCACAAGAACAAAAATCACATATATTCCAAGAAAAATTTCCCCTTCCCTTCTGTCGATAACATAACCGGACTTTTTGAAAACAATCAGCAATACTGAGAGCAGCAACATGAACATAATTTGAACAATAATAACCTCCGGAGCAATGCTGATGGGCCTGATGACAGCCGCAACTCCGAGAACCCACAGTATGTTGGCAACATTGCTTCCAATGATATTTCCCAGAGCCATTGTCATATATCCTTTCCGTGCTGCAGATACTGAAACGAACAATTCAGGCAGGGATGTCCCGACCGACATGAGCAAAAGGGCGATAAGATATTCTGATACTTGAAACGCCATAGCAAGTTCTATTATTGAATTTACAAGAATCCTTGCTCCGATGAGTATCCCTGTTAATCCAAACAGCACTCCGAGAATATTCTTCATGAAACCGTCTTTTCCTATGGTTTCAACACCCAATTCGCTGTACACGGAAATTAAGTGCCTCAGATAAAGAATATAAGAAATTATGAATACAATTCCCCCGATCCTCCCGATTCCTCCTGCTGCAAGTATAAACATCGATGCAAGGGTCAATATTAAAAGATGTATCCAGCCGCTATAGATCTCGGTGTGTTTTATTGCGAGGGGTCTAATAACGCATGTCAGACCGAGTATCAAGGCGATATTTGTGATGTTGCTCCCTATGATATCCCCGAAGGCTATTTGCCCATGGTTGATGTACGAAGCATAGGAATCAGATGCAAGTTCGGGCAGTGAGGTACCCAGTGCAACAATAGTTATCCCGATAATAAAATCGGAAACTCCGAACATCTTTGCCAGTTTTGAGGCTCCTTCTGTGAAAATATCGCTGGATTTGATAATAATCGGGATCGAAATAATGAATAATAATAGACTTAAAATCATTTCTGATGGCATTGTTATCCCAATTTTCCATATTCCTGATATACTGTCTGGTGAAGTTAGTTATATTACGAGGAACCTTATTACATTTAAGAGTTTATGAATAATCGGGGAATAAGTGAAAAGTGGTACGCATCTGATTTAGAGACGGTTTTTCAACACCTGCAATCCGGAAGATTCGGTCTTAAGTCCGGAGAAATAAACAACAGGTTGTCTAAATTTGGATATAATGAACTGCCTGAAAAGAAAAAAATTTCACCTATTGCAATTTTCCTTTCGCAATTTAAGAATTACCTGGTTCTAATCCTTATCGGCGCCGCAGTTATTTCAGCCTTTACAGGTGAAACCACCAATGCATATGTCATAATTTTTATTATCGTATTCATCTCTGTTCTCGGTTTTTTCCAGGAATACAGGGCGGAGAGGGCGATGGAAGCCCTTAAAAAAATGGTCGCCTTTGAAGCAAGGGTTCTTCGCGACGGTACAGTGAAAAAAATCCCGATAAGGGAACTGGTTCCAGGGGACATCATCTATATTGAAGCAGGAGACAGGATACCTGCGGATGCCAGGTTAGTAGAGGCGGTCAATCTTGAAACCGTGGAATCCTCCCTGACAGGCGAATCTCATCCTGTATCAAAGAGCACGGAGGCATTGAATTACGACATGCCTGTTGCAGAACAGAAAAACATGGTCTTTATGGGCACTGTTATTGCACGGGGCAATGGCATAGCCGTAGTAACAGGCACGGGCAGGAATGCGCAGATCGGCAGCATCGCGCAAATGATACAGATAAAAGAGGAAGAGCCTCCCCTTAAGATAAGATTTGCAAAGCTTGCAACCCAGCTTGCAAAAATTGTTTTGCTTGCAAGCCTGGCAATCCTTATAACAGGAATAATGAGAGGGCAGGATATTTTCGGAATGCTCGTGATCGCTTCGGCTCTTGCAGTTGCGGGCATACCCGAGGCCTTACCGTTCATAGTGACTGCCACTCTTGCCCTTGGCACTCAGAGGATGGCAAAGCGCCATGCAATAATCAGGAAGCTTCCCGCTGTTGAGACGCTCGGGTGCGCCACGGTCATATGTTCTGATAAGACTGGAACTATCACCCGCGGTGAAATGACGGTTCAGAAGATTTTCACAGATGCGACTATCGATGTGACAGGCACAGGTTACGCTCCTGAAGGTGAATTCCACAGGAATGGAGGGAAAATAGAGCCTTTGCTGGATGCCCGCCTTTCAGAGCTTTTAACTATCGGCATGCTGTGCAACAACTCCTTTCTTGAGTCCGGGGGGGGATGGCGCATCATCGGAGATCCGACAGAAGGGGCCCTGCTTGTAGTCGCAAAAAAAGCAAACATAAGTGAACACTATCCGCGCGTCACTGAACTGCCCTTTGACAGCGAGCGCAGGCTCATGAGCACCCTTCATAAAACACCGCACGGTATTGCTGCGTTCATAAAAGGAGCGCCTGAAGCTGTACTGGGATTATGCACAAATATCTACGAAGGCGGCTCTGCCAGACTTTTGAAAGATGATGACCGGGAAAGAATCATGGAAGCAAATAAGTCAATGGCGCAGGAAGCACTGCGCGTTCTTGCTTTTGCAGAAAAGAGGTTTGAAGGCGCAGGATGCGGTAAATATACATCATCTTGTGTTGAGCAGGATCTTGTTTTCGTGGGACTCGTGGGAATGATGGACCCGCCAAGAGAGGAGGTAATAGGAGCCATTGCCACATGCAAAAGTGCAGGGGTAAAAACCGTGATGATTACCGGGGACAATAAACTCACCGCCACAGCAGTAGGAAAAACCATAGGGCTGCTCGATGATGGGGATGTACTGGAAGGAAATGAGATAGAGAAAATGAGCGATGAGGAATTAAGCAGAGCTGCGGGATCGGTTTCCATTTATGCACGGGCATCACCGGCGCACAAATTAAGGATCGTGGACGCTCTGAAACGCAACGGGCATATCGTGGCCATGACGGGTGATGGAGTGAATGATGCTCCGGCCCTTAAAAAAGCGGATATCGGCGTAGCTATGGGAATTACAGGGACTGATGTTGCAAGAGAGGCTTCTGATATGGTTATCACAGATGATAACTTCGCAACAATAGTGCATGCCATCGAGGAGGGACGTCGGATTTACAGTAATATACAGAAAGGGGCCTGCTACCTTCTCTCCAGTAATTTTGCCGAAGTCGCCATCTTATTTACTGCCGTAGTGATACTTGATTTTCCAATCGTTCCCCTGCTTGCACTTCAAATACTATTTGTTAATCTTGTTACCGATGAGTTCCCGGCCCTTGGTTTAACAGTTGAGCCCGCAGCAAAGGATGTTATGAAGATGCCGCCCCGCGATCCAAAAGAAAATATCCTGTCAAAAAGAATAGTGCTGTACACTGTCGGAATAACGTCAACGATCTTTGTGGGAACTTTTGCCCTCTTTGCATGGTCATGGAACATAACCCTGGATCTTCCCCTGGCAGAGAGAACTGCATTTGCGCAAACGACCGCTTTTGCTACCCTTATTACTTTCGAATTATTCAACGCACTGAACAGCCGGTCACTTGAGCATTCCATATTCAGGACAGGTCTCTTTACAAATAAAAGGCTGCTTCTTGCGCTGTCCGGTTCTATTATTGCCATGATGCTTGCTATTTACTGGCAACCTGTGGCGGCAGTATTTAAAACAGCGCCTCTTGGGTTGGAGGCATGGATAAGAATACTGCTGGTTTCAAGCACCGTAGTTCTTACAGCGGAAATAATGAAAAAATTTATTAGGTTTAAATAAATATCTTTGCCCCGGTTACTGTCAATGCGGTAATTATAATGCCAGCGATAATAACTCCTGCAAGTATCGCAAGGAACGCATTCTTGAATTTGAATCCGAAGACAAAAGCTGCTGCGCATCCAGTCCATGCGCCTGTCACCGGAAGTGGCACACCCACGAATATTGCAAGACCCATAGAGCCATATTTCTCAAATTTCTCATTGTGTTTGTGATAAGTCCTGTTGAAAAGCCATGTGAAGAACATATCCCCTATCTTCCACCGCCGCAGAAAATTCGATACAGGTTCAAGGAACAGCAGCAACGGCACTACAGGCATCATGTTGCCAATCACAGATAATGCAAATGCCGTAATTGGGTCAATATTGAACTTGATAATAGCTATTGGAATAGAAAGACGGAGTTCTGAAACAGGCAGTGCTGCCAAAAGGACTATTATGAGTTCTTTACTCGGGATAAATCCAAAAATATTCAGGAGCGTTTCTTCAAAGGTCATTTTTTTATCGACATTGCGTATAATTGATTAACAAGTGCTTCAGGTTTCTCCATCAGGGTTCAATAAGAGAATATCATATAAAAATTAGTCGCTTTTGTAGTCGATCTATATTTCAGTATCATATTCGATTGCCCTTTATTTTTGTCACCGTAAAGGAATGGAATTATTTCAACCTTTCCAATCACCATTAACATAATTAGTGCAAGTTTCAAATGCACGGCAGGAGTAGCCGATACAATCCCTACTGATAATCCCGTTGTGCCAAAAGCAGAAACCGCCTCGAACATTGAGTCAATCAGTCCGAAACCTGAGAACGATAGGAGCGCTCCGGTGACAACTATCAGGGCAACAGATAGAAGAATAAATACAAGATTTACTAAAATATCTTCCTCATCATAAATATTGCCATCGAACTCTATATGCGGAAATTATGTCAAGCGGATACACTGCACGTACAGCGAACACGCCAATAGCAGAGATGAATCCCATGACGATGGGAAAGGCAACGAGGATTCCTGCAAGCTGAAGAACAAGACCCATATTTGCCAGTACCGGACGCATGTCATATAACTTTACATTAATATATATAGCTTGGCTAAGATCACACCGGGTCCAAGACCGGAAAGTGTTATAGTATATTAAGAAACAATTGAGTGCAGAGGAATAGATTTGTACAAAATCAAACCGGCTGAATTCTATGATATCGCAGCACAGGTAGGTTTTTATGGACTGGAAAAAGGCGGTCTTACAGGAAAGAAGGACTACGTAAGGAAATACTGGGAAGATATCGTAATTAAGTCAATAGTACGCAGTCCTATTGAAAAACTTTTGGAAAGAAAGGGTGATATCCGCGTAATTGATCTTGGCTGTGGCAGCGGGGAGGGTTTTGAATTGCTTACCCATGTACCTGTCAGCCAGCCTCTAAATTGTGGCAAACAGTGTTTTGTCCTGTCCCCGGAACAAATTTCTTACACAGGGGTCGATATCAGCGATTCTATGATTCAGCAGGGCAGGAAAAATTATGAGACCCGGAATAATGTGCAGTTCGAACAGGCAGATTTGAACAAAGGTTTCCCGCTCAAAGATGAAAATCCTTTTGATATTTACTTCTCTTCTTACTCTTCCCTTTCGCATCTGGAGCCGGAAAAGCTCCAGCGGCTTGTTGAAGAGGTCTTGAACCATGCTGAACCCCCGGCTTTCATTGTTTTTGATTTGCTGGGGAAGTATTCACCTGAATGGCCAAAATACTGGAGTGAGAACAGAACAGTACTTCCCTATAATATGGCATATCTTATTCCACCTGAATTACGGGGTAAAGAATCCATCCAATGGTTCGATACATGCTACTGGACACCTTCTATGTTATACGATTTGCTTGAAGCGGCAGCTGAAAAAACTGAAGCATGCATTCAGGTAGTTCAATGCGTTGACCGCTCTATTTTTGTGGGCAGGCATATGGAAACCGGTCTGTTTGAGGCGCCGTGTTTTAATTATCGCTATCAGATCAACCGCTTTTTTGACAGGGATTATAGAGGGGAATTAGAGTACCTGAATATTGACCTTGACTGGTGCGTAAAATTTGGAAAACTACAGCCGCAGGTATGGGCACGCCTGCAGGACTATAAAGAAAAATGGAATTGCGTAATAAATCTCGTTGAAGCATTACTCCACGGTAATGATGACATGGTCTCATATCTTATCGAGACCACAATACCGGATATTTCAAACGAGTTAAAGTTCCTGACATGGCTTTACAGAAATGCATATCGATTCCCGGCTGTGGATTTCTGGGCAAGTGTGATGGGACCGCAAATTGCTGTAATCCTGCGCAATATAGAAATGTCTCTCGGGCCTGCACTGGGGTGCGGACATGGATTATTATGCGTGGTAGAAATCACGAACTAATTAATTCAGGCTCAGGCAACCACTATGAATTCGCCTGCTGCCGAACCTGTTTTCTTTCGGCTGTAGTATGCGCTCACAGTATAGGTATACTCCCCTGTTTTCACTCTCTTCGGAATCCGCCATGATTTCTCTATGGATTTCTGCTTTCCGACCTCCATATTATTGATTTTTTCAACAAGCTTTTTAACCATGAGATTTTTTTCATTATGAATACTTATGGTAATTTTTGCCTTCTTCCAGGCAATTTCACCAGCGTTCGTCACATTAATTGAAAATGTCAAAATGCTTCCCGCCCGAACCAGATATGGCTCCACCTCTGTTTGCATTTCCACTTTTACCAGTGGAAATAGAATTCCCCGCTTCACTAAAACTTCCCTGATTAAATGCTCATATGCACCATCGTAAATATTTTTATCTGCAATGATAATTGCATCTGCAGCGTCCTCAAACCTTGAATTAAGATTGAGATTAAAATTACTTTCAATGATCAATCGGGTGGCTATATCCCTCGCAGCAAGCCTCCTTGCTTTGATCCGGGAGGCTCCGCCCATCTGCAAATATATATCCCAGAGAGCAGCAGACCATATCTCTCCATCACGGTCGCAGCTATCCAGCCCCAGGAAATCCTCTGGATAATGCTTTTTACTGTCCACCCGGCTTATGCAATCACCTATTTTTCCGATGCCGTTCCAATCCCCAACGCATTCGCGGTTAAAGCCGTCATTTATCTCAGCAAAAAAACACGCCGCAAAAAAATCACAAAATCCCTCAGCGATAGGACAGGAATTCCAGTTAAACCCAAAACCCGGCACCTGTTCATCCAAGACAGCATGGCAGTACTCGTGGAGGATTATATCTGCGTCTTCTGCATCGTCAATATACCATGTGCCAAATGTTATCTCCCTGGTGTCGGGGCTGTAATATGAGTTATTGACGAAATCCCCGTGGACATTTACCTTTATGGCTTTACTGCACAGGTTAGTGAATCCGAGGCTTCGTATATACCGCGCAGTCTCATCAATATGATAATATGCCATGACTTCCTTGAAATGCGGATCAGACCTTGAATAATTAAAAATCAAATCCATCTCTTTTGCCCTGTTCTGCGTTGATTCGGTATTTATATAAGGACCCCTTAGATAGCCCGAGCCGTCAAGATCCTTTAGAATAACGCTGGAATAGGCTCTTTCAGGAATTTCGGATTCAGCGCAAAGCGTTCTATCCCCAAGTGCAACTACAGGATTTGGAATGAAAACCCTTCCTATGCCGTTTGCTTTCAGAAGCGCATCCCGGATTTCCAGTATATTGCCAGTTTTAAAATCAAGAAATACGTGCCATTCCCCGACAGGGTTAATCAGGGTGACTTCTACTTTCCATGCTGCATAGTATGTGTCTTTTTTTGGGTAGATAACACGTCCTGTAGAGGCTGGTTTTGCAAGCTTTTTTTCTTCATGAAACGCGTCTAAAGCTATCTGTATTGCATCTTCCTGTGAGATACCTTTTTCGATTGGCAGTTCTACAAACATATCAGGATAATAGCATGCATCAATTTTGTTGATTCTGGTATTTTTATCCATGTGAACCGAAGTAAAAGCGTTGTAAACAGGCAGTTCATCGAATACCTGCTGGAATACTATGTGATATCCTCCAAGGCTGTCTGTTTCTCTTATAAGCTTTAAATCTTCTAAATTTTCTTTCATCCTGAATAATTTAAAATACTCTGACAGGAATTTCCTTGCTGCTTTTTCCGGATTTTCCTTTATCTCAACTGATAAAACTCCGCATAAATGAGAAGGAATCCCTTGTTTACTCCATATAACATGGAGGTTCAAGTCCAGTCTCTTTAGCTTTTCCAGAGCATATAGCTGGGATTTTGTAGACTTTATAGACGTTATCCGCCATTTCTTATGCCTGCCAGAATTAACCAAGCTTTATCACTCTTGTCATGAGATTGATGAAGAGTATAAGCGGTATGAAAATTTTTATTATGAGTATAAATAACTTCTGCATCCATCTGCCGCCCCCGATCTGTTTGAAAATGATATTCTGATCAAAAAACCATCCTGCGATTATGCTTAAAACAAGTCCGGCTGTTATGATGCCGATGGTACCGAAGGCAAATTCCTTGAGGTCAAGAAGAGGCATTCCGAATAGTTCCAATTTAAGAGCTGTGTAGCTTAAAGCTGAGGGCAGCCCAACCAGAATGATGATTGTCGAGACTATCAAGGTGGCTTTTTTCCTTTCAAAGCCGTATGAATCGATGAGAGTAGCCACAGGTACTTCAAGCATGGAGACGGCAGAAGTGAGGGCGGCAAAGAAAAGAAGTAAAAAGAAAACAGCCCCCAGGAAAATCCCAAAACTCATTTCCTGAAAAACTGAGGGCAGGGTTACAAAAGCAAGCTGCACTCCTGCTGCCGGGTCAAGCCCGAAAGAGAAGACGATGGGAAATATCACTAATCCTCCAAGAATTGCGACGGTCAAATCAGAAACTGTAATTATAGCAGCACTTTTCACTATATTCTCATCCCTCATGTAACTCCCGTAGGTGAGCATGATGCCTGTACCAACTCCCAATGAGAAAAATGCCTGCCCGAAAGCTGCCGTCCATACAAAAGGATCTGATAGTTTTGAGAAATCAGGAGTTAAGTAATACTCAATCCCATTTATTGCACCAGGAAGCGATAAAGAAAAAGCCAGCAGCAGAAGCAGCATTGCAAACAAGAGAGGTATGAGGAACCTGGAAAGTTTTTCAATGCCCTGCTTAACGCCTGTCCTTACCACAAAAAAAGTTATTCCCCCTGAAATTAAAAAGAACAGCAATGGATAATACGAGCCTGTAAATAATGAAAAAGACTTTGGTTCACCCATAACAAAAAAAAGAAAGTAAGCAAGCACCCAGCCTGTGATCACAAGATAATAGCTCAGTATCATACCCATAACAAAGACCAGGAGAAAGCCTGCGATCCTGAATTTTTTTCCAATTGTACTAAAAGCTGGTACTACAGAAGTCTTAAAGTGCCGCCCCAAAGCAAACTCAAGAATCATCAGGGGAAGGCCGAAAAGGAAGACAGCAATAAGATACGGAATGAGAAAAGCGCCGCCACCGTTCATGCCCACTATGTATGGGAACCGCCAGATGTTTCCTATTCCAACTGCAGAGCCTATGCTCGCAAGGATGAAGCCGATACTGGATGACCATTTTTCCCGTAACATGATTCTAAAGAGGTTTAACTATTATGAATAAAGTTATAATCACTATACATAATAAATTCATCCAAAATCCGGCCCTTGCCATTTGGGGAATCGTCAGATGACCCGTGCCAAAAACGATGGCATTTGGGGGCGTGGCTACGGGCATCATGAAAGCAAGTGAGGAGGATATAGCTGCTGCTATCATTAATCCCAGGGGCTCCATCCCCAGTACAGCAGCGAGGGAAGCGGTAACAGGTATAATAATTGTAGCAGTAGCTGTGTTTGAGGTTATTTCGGTCAGGAAAAGTGTGAAAGTAACTACTGCCAGGATTATAACAACAGCAGGCATGCCTTTCAGGAAAAGAAGTTGCTGCGCCATCCATGCTTCCAGACCGGTCTCTGTAAAGCCCCTGGCTATCGCAAGCCCCCCTCCAAGCAAAAGCACTATATCCCAGGGAAGCCGAAGTGCATCATTCCACTTTAGCAGCGCTTCCCCGTTTCCCGCGGGGATGAGAAAAAGCAGAAAAGCCCCAAAGATAGCTATACTTGAATCAGTAATCATTGGCAGATATTTACCCCACAAAGCTCTTGTGACCCACAGAGATGCCACTAATAAAAACACGGTTAACACCCTTTTCTCCTGAAGTGTAATTTTTCCAAGTTTTTTTATATCTTCTTCAATCCCGTCTCCCAGCACCTTTATTTTTGGCGGATATGCGACATACACCAGATATACCCAGCAGACTATCAAAATAAAAGACGCAAGCGGAAATCCAAAAGAAGCCCACTGCAAGAATGTTATCTCAGTACCATAGAATGTCCGGTAGATACCTGCAAAAATCAGGTTCGGTGTGGTACCGATAAGGGTGGCAATCCCGCCTATGGAGGCTGCATAGGCCACCGACAGCATAATAGCAGTATTGAAATTTTTATCTTCCGCTGACTTTGATACCTGAAAAATAATCGCGGTGGCTATAGGTACCATCATCATAGCTGTGGCAGTATTGCTTATCCATGCTGAAATAAAAGCTGTCGCTGCCATGAACCCCGCTATTGTTCTTCTTGGGCTTGTTCCAATAGCTTTCACAATAAGCAGCGCGATCCTGACATGAAGTTTCCATTTTTCAATGGCAATCGCTATGAAAAATCCCCCGATCAGGAGGAAGATTATCTGGTTTCCATACTCTGCTGTGACTTTTCCGGTTTCAAGCGCTCCAAGCAGTGGGAAAAGAATTATCGGAAGAAGTGAAGTGGCAGGAATCGGGACAGCTTCGGTCAGCCACCAGCATGCCATCCATGCAGTGCTTGCTGCTATTGATTTTGCTTCCCATGACAGCCCTTCCATATCTGAGAAAAGAATCAGCAGAAACAGCAAGGGACCAAGCACCAAGCCTGTATATTGTCTTGAAATCATTATCATCCCACCAGATCATTTTTGGTTTATTAGATTTTATCTCAATAAACCTCTAACCTGATTATTTATAGTATTATGCCATCCGCTTCCAGTGGGGAACAGTTTAGCCCTTCCATCTCTTTTGTGTATGTTTAGTTTACAAAATTGAAGTACCGACCATTTGGCACTATTTCGAAGGCGGAGATGAATTGATACCTCCGAACTAAAACTCACGTTTAAATAACAGATAAACCCAGGAAGTTATATTGCCATTACCTGAGCCGCCGCCACCTGATGTAAATTGTACGAAATCCCAGCCTTGCTCTGTCATGGCTTCAATCTCTTTTTCAATCGCATCAGGCTCAGGAGGAACTGTAGCTCCACTTGTTAAACATACAACTTTGTATTTCTTCATAATCGCAGATTCTCCTGTGTTCTAATCAATGTGCCTATATTCATAAATTAGAAATAGTACCAGATTGATGCATAATCTTCAACGTTTTCATTATCACCCTTCAATCTTCTGAGATAATCGTATATCGCTACGTCTGTGTAATTATACGGCTCAACCAGTGCGTATCTGGACTCCCATGGGTAGAAACGGTATACCCGCCGCCCGTCTTCCAGTATCATTATCACTTCATGGTCCTGCCGCGCTCGCAGATGCGTTTTCCCGAGCCTCGGGACGTTGAAAACCGGTTCATCCGTTCTCTCGATGCCTGGCAGGAGCCTCGCCTCCTCTTTTCTCTTCTGCTCGATTCTTGCAATAGGCACACGATAATCAATAGTTTCATCTTTTCCCTTTGTGTTGAAAGTGTAATAAGGATCAATGCCGGATTTTTTTAGAACTTTTCTCAACAGGCAGGATTCATATTTTTTGCTGTTATAATACGTAAAAACCTGCTGGTTATATAGATTAATCCCGGCCTTCTTTATTCTTTTTATCGCTTCCAGTGAATCTGGCGTGAGTTCTGTCGGGTGCTCAAAATGCGTGACGATACATAATTCCCTTACTCCAAGTTCATGATATTTGCTAAATATTTCCACAAGCTCGCCAGTAATTCGCTGCGGCATTGTCACAATGATCCTGGTACCGATCCTGATTCTTTCAACATGTTCTATATCTGATATTCGGGACAGTAACCAGTCAATATTTGTATTGTCAAGGGTCAGGGGGTCCCCACCGGTTATCAGTACCTCTGTGATATGAGGATTATCACGTATCCATTTTATGGCATTGCCCATGGTTTCTTCTGAAAATACGGCGTATTTGATATCTGTGATTTCCCAGTTTCTCTGGCAGTAGACGCATATCTGCGGGCAGGAATCAAAGGGTTTAAGTATCAATATCTGCGGATACCGTCTGGTTATTCCTTTTATCGGGCTTGTGGATTTTTCATCCATGAAATCAAGTGTGGATCCGAATTCCAGACCCCGGACATAATTAAGGCAATAGTTAACACTGGGCAGCACCTGCGCTCTTATCGCACGGTCGTATATCCCTTTGTTATTACTGTCAAAAAGCGAAAGGTAGTAGGGAGTTATCTGGAACGGGATATTATGTTCTTTCGCGGTTTCAAGTCCTCTTAATTCTTCATCGCTGAGTTTGACTATCTTTTTTAAAGAGTCTATATCTGATATTATATTTTCAATATGCCATCTGTAATCATCCCAGTCTGATTCGCTTGCATGTAAAATTTCCTGAATGAACTCCTTATTCCTGCTTCTTTCCCGGATAAGATCATCATCTAATCCCGTTTTATACTGTCTGAAATAAAGTTCCATGCCGGATGCATAATTGTCAAGTGTTTTTGTGCGTTCCACTGCAGCTTCATGTCCGCTTAATCTTAGAAATAATGGCGCTTCCTTTTCTTTATACAATCTCGAATCGCAGTTGATACCCTTGAAGAGAAATATCATTTCCAAGAAAAATCCTTCGTTCAATGTGTAAGATTTGGCTTTTTTCTTTGCGGCCCTGTATAAGGAATTCAGGGCTGAATAATTAGTGATCTCCTCATTTTCCGTTCTTATGATATTCTTAAAAACCCTTATGCACTCCTTTGCATTATTCCTTTCAAGGATATTTGCATCTTTAAAGTGCTTATCTGAATAAATGTTAAAAAGATGTCTTTCCATATTGTTCAAGTAATCGAAAAGATTGTTCCTTGCCTCATGCAGGTCGTTGCTTGATTTAAGAAGACCGTGAATCTCCGGGTCGCATTCCCATAAAGTTTCCATCAGTTTCGTTTTATCATATTCCAGTAATTCTATCAACATCAACTATCCCTGCCCGATTCGTTTTTCATATACCATAAAATGCCTTCCGGGTTTGTAGTAGTCCTGAACAGCCAGATTCCCCTCCACCTCTATTGTTTTCCCGATTTTTTCGCTGATATTTTTAAATCCCATTTTTTCAAAGAGCTTTTGAGAGGGAATGTTGACGGGATCGATAGTCGCTTCGATCCTGGTAAATCCCTTTTTCTCTAATTTTTCTTCAACCTCCCTGAGCAATTTTTTTCCTATTCCCTTTCCCTGATGAGGGGGATTTACGCCGATCTGCCATAAAAAACATGTACCAGGGAAACTCTGGGGAACAATTCCCATCACAAATCCCAAGATCTGCCCGTTTTCTTCGCCGATAAAACAATAATCCCCGAAGTAACGTAAGATAATTTTATATACATGTTCAGGATAGTTCTCAGAAGGCAGACATACGGCAGTAAACTTGTGTATTTCTAAGAAGTCCTCCTGAGTGGCCGTTCTTATCTTCATCCCGCCCCTCTCAATCTTTTAATATGTTCTACCTTTGAATCAATTAAATCCGTAGTTCCGATGTCTTTACGATAATAGAATTTCCCGCTCACCAGGGAAATAGCTTTCTCCACTTTTTCATTTGCTTCTTCGATGGTCTGTGCCCCGGCAATAAAAGCGATTCCTCTCTCTGTACCGACATTCAATTTACCCGTATTATCCGGGCCGCAGCTATAATAATACTTCAGACCATCTATTTTCTGGAGGGCTTCATGGTTTAGCTCCACTTCCAGGTTCAGATAGAGTTTTTCAGGATAACCTTGCGGCACTATATATTTACAAACTGTTGCCTGGTTTTCAAAATAAAGTTCCTGTTCTTCTCCATGGAAAAGCTTGAGAATAATATCCAAAAGATTGTTTTTCAATATGATAACGGTGTTCAGCCATTCAGGATCGCCAGGACGGAAGTTATATTCAATTAATTTGACTCCTTTAGATGTCAACATGAACTGACCGTATAAGAAACCCGAACAGATCTTCCCGGTTTCTTTCTGAAAACCATCAAGAGTCCCGCGGATGATCTCGCGTGCTTTTTCATAATCCTGCTCTTCCATAAAAGGAAGAAGACACCCCTGCTGGGAATAAGACCCCATACTTGCGGTGTTCGGTCCTTTTTCTCCGGGCAACAGCTTCTTGAAATCCTGGACAGCAGGGGTGAAAAGGATTTTCTCACCATGAACAAAGCATTGAACCGTGAACTCTTCTCCTTCCATTTTTTCTTCAATAATCACTCTGGGACTTCCCCCGATATTTCTTTCGATTATTTGTTGAATATACCCTTTGACTTCATTTTCATCTTTTAACTGCTCCCCAAAAACCCTGACACCGAGTCCATCAGTGAGCCCAATAGGTTTTACTGCAACCTGCCAGTCCATTTTTTCAGCGTAGTCAACCGCATTTTGAGATTTTTCAAAAATCTCAAAATGAGGAATGGCGGAGGGTATATATTTTTTAAGAAGTTTTCTGGTGAATTCTTTATTTGACTCCAGCTGGGCAGCGAGACGAACAGGTCCGAAAGCCAGGATATTATATGCTTCCAGCGCATCAACGAGACCTCTGGAAAGAGGAGAAGCGGTCGTGATAATGACAAGATCCACCTTTTTTTCCCTGGTATATTTCACAATAGTATCAATATCTTTTAGACTTCCAACATGGTAATCCCTTACCAGCGAAATAATACCGGGATTCGGAATATCCATATAAGAGAGAATCTCGATATCAGGATTACTGGAAATATTTTCAATAGTTATCTGTTCTTTTGCCCAGCTTCCAACGACAAGTATTCGTTCCACGAAAAATTTATCCGTTTTCATCATTATTTTCTCAATTCTATTTTATAGAAATTCTATCTTTCGCATCTTCTTTCTATCCTGTCAGTATGCTCAGGAATAAGTGAGATGGTGTCATCATAATCTGACAGCAATTTCTCAATGCCAATGGCATGTATTTCCTCTGCTTCATCGAGTTTCAGTTGTAGTTTGCAGTCCTGGCAATTCCTGTCACAAAAAACAGGTTCATAACTATCCGGTTCTTTATATGTGGTAATAACCCCTTCATAATTTCTCAAAACCACTTTGTTCGTTGACCATGAGATCAAATACGTTGGCATGACAGGGATTTTCCCTCCTCCTCCCGGCGCGTCTATTACGTATGTAGGTACTGCGAAACCGCTGGTATGCCCTATCAGGCTTTCCATGATTTCAATGCCCTTGCCAACAGGAGTACGAAAGTGGGATAATCCTTCCGAAAGGTCACACTGGTAGAGATAATATGGCCTGACACGATTCTGGACGAGTTTGTGAACAAGTCTTTTCATGATTCGCGGGCAATCATTCACACCTGCCAGCAGAACGGTCTGGTTGCCAAGAGGGATTCCTGCATCAGCCAGTTTTCGCAGTGCCTCTTTTGAAGAGTCAGTTATTGCTCTTGGATGATTGAAATGTGTATTAATCCAGAGAGGATGGTGTTTTTTTAATACCGCCACCAATTCGTCAGTTATGCGGAACGGCAGCACAACCGGCATTCTTGTTCCTATGCGTATTACTTCTACGTGCGGAATCTTATGCAATTCAGTGAGGATCCAGTCAAGATAATCATCTGATAGCATAAGAGGGTCGCCCCCCGACAATAAGACATCCCTTACTGCATGAGTATTTTTAATGTATTCAATTCCTTTCACGATTTCATCCTTATCAGGGATCGAATCGACATCGCTTACTTTTCGTTTTCTTGTGCAATGCCTGCAGTAAATGGAGCAGATATTGCTTATATGGAACAATACCCTGTCGGGGTATCTGTGTATGATCCCGGGAACAGGGCTGTCTCTGTCTTCTGCCAGAGGGTCTTTCATTTCATATTTATCGACGGTCAATTCCATCGGCGAAGGAAATGATTGTTTAAAAAAAGGGTCATTTCTATAGTCATCCGTATCTATCAAAGACAAATAATAAGGCGTTATTGAAAGAGGGAACTTTGCGATCGTTTTTTCAAGGAGTTTCCTTTCACTTTCTTCAAATTTAATACCGGTTAATTTCTCGAATGTTGGAATGTTCCTGATAGAATGTTTCAATTGCCATTTCCAATCTTTCCAATTTGAAATCCTTGCTTTGGGATTTATTCTCTCAGCGATCTCCTGTTGTTTCTGGTTATAGATAGTCATTCAATTCACCTCTTTTTTTTCATTCAAATATATCGTCTGCGACGGGAATGCGATTTCAACATCCAGTTCTTCAAGCAGCTGCATGATCTTCAGATTGAATTCTTCCCTGACACGGAGTGATTCAGCCCAATCCGTTGTCTTTGTGAAACAATAGATAAATATGTTCAAAGAATATGCTCCGAAATCATTGAACCTGACCATGTAAAACGAATGATCGAATTTCTCATCATCTTCGATTATCTTTTTTATGCCGGCCACTGCTTCTTTCATTTTGTTTACGGGTGTCCCGTATGTTACTCCGAGGTAGAAATTTATCCTGCGTTTTTTCATTGCAGTGTAATTTATAATGCCTGTGTTAATGAACTGGCTGTTCGGCACCGTAACAAGGGCCTGATCGAACCTGCGGACGCGGGTAGTCCTGAACCCAACATCCTCTACCGTTCCCTCGATATCTCCAACCTGTATCCAGTCGCCGAGCTGGAAAGGCTTGTCTGAGAAGATGGTGATGGAGCCAAAAAGATTGCTCACCGTGTTCTGCGCCGCAAGGGCGAAAGCAAGGCCGCCGAGACCGAGACCCGCAAGCAGGGATGTTATGTTATAGCCAAAATTATCAAGGATAAATAATATCCCTAAAGTAACAACAAGAACACGAAGGCTTTTTACAAGCAATGGAACAAGCTGGTCATCAAGCGTGCTATTTGTTTTTTTTGCTTCCCTGTAAAGGTAAACAGCTATGATATCTATAAGCTTGAAGACAAAATAAAGCATTATAAGAGAGAACGCAAGGATGTAGATGGTATGTACTATCTCGGAAATCTCAAAATTGTTGATCTTTTCAGGTAATTGCAGGGATAGTATGGCCAGATAGAAACCCTGCAGCAATATGAGATAATTGAGAGGACTTCTTATTGCTTTCAAAAGCAGGTCGTCAAGTTCTGTTTCTGTATTTTTTACGATAATGGCCATTTTTTTATCTATTAAATGGATGAAAATGGATTTTAGTATAAATGTGACAAATATTATACTAAAAAACAATCCGATTTTTCCAATAGATATGCCAAATAAATTTTGATTTAATATTTCTGAAATCATTATCGTGTGCCTATTTATTTTTTAATCTTTTGCCTTTATTCGTTCCGCGATAAGTGTATAATTCTATTCGATCATTGCCCTGCTATATCGCAGACAAATCTTCGAAAAAACATGATGGAATTAACGAATTTAACTTTCCATCAACAATAAAAATAATGAATATTAAAAAAAAAATCTGACGGTAGTATTGGATTATTTGAGAAAAAGTTCATCATTTCGAAGCACTCCTTTTTTTCTTATCTTTAGTGTATCAACTTCCGTAATAGTTTCAAACCATATGCTCAGGAAAAACGATAGATAGTAGATTATTCTTTTTGCATGCTTTCCAAATTTCGTTCTTTCGGTTTGCCATGAGACAGGTACTGTCACCATTCCCACGGGTTGATCAAATTCCATGTATTGTTGCCTCCATATTTGAATTAAAATAACTTAATATCCCGGATTTAAATCTGCGTATTTAACTCATGATTATTATGTATTATATATCTTTCGGATTTTTCAATTCAATCAAAATCATCTACTCTTTTTACTTGGCTCTCACTACCAGAACAGGTCTGTTTGCTCTTCTCACCACTGCACAGGTAGTGCTTCCCACCAGTAATTCCTTTAACCAGCCTTTCCCGTGCGGGCTCATCGCAATTAATGAGACATCCTCGTCCTCAGCAGTTGAGATTATTTCCTCAGGCATGTTTCCCACACGAACATGGTCTTTCACATTAAAACCTGCTCGTCCAAGCTCCTCTTTGATATCGCCAAGCTTGCTTTTCGCCTCATTGACATTTTCCTCTATTTCTTCTTCTGTTTCCCCTTTACTGACCACATTCAGAAGAACCATTTCTTTAATATCTTTTATTTCTTTCATAAACGATATTGTCTTCTCTGCAGGTTCGGAAAAATCAGTCGGCAAAAGGACTTTTGAGAAAATCATCGGGCAGAATTTTTCATGTTTCAATCCTTCCAGGTCTTCCACTATTTTATATCGCATGATAAGTAGATTTGTCTTTGCATGATGCACTACTTTTGAAGAAACACTTCCAAGAAAGAGATCCTTTATTTTGCTTTTACCTCGGGCACCCATAACAATCAAGGAGGCTTTTTCTTTTTCCGCAGTTTCCAGAATCTCTCTATAAACTTCGCCTTCTGTTATCACCTGCACTTTTGTTTTCACATTCAAACCCGGTTTCTCAAGATATCCTTTCTTCTCCTCCATGAGAATCTTAGCATTCTCGATATGCGGCCCGTGAGTCCAGCCATGCTTTGGAGAAGGATGCGTTGCATCAACTACATGTAATAGAAAGATTTCTTTTACCCCCGGAATCTCACCAATGCATTCAAGGGTCTTCTGCGCATACTCTGAAAAATCTGTTGGAAATAAAACTTTTTCGAACATTTTATCCTCCCTTATTTTATTATTTCTAATTTCTTATATTTCAATCTAATGGTTTTGAAGCCTTCACAACCTTTAATGTCAGAACATATCTTTATTTAAATTCCGGTCAGGCACCATATAGGAGTAATTCTTTCAGGTTGAAAGAATTTAATGATGCCTAACCTTTAGAAGAAATAAAAATATTATATAACAGCCATGCTATCATCAATATAATTAGGAATATGCCTATACCTACGAACAGTATTCCTGTTCCCAGGTTCTTAATTCTCTCCTGAATTCTTTCCTTTTTGATTAACTCTATTTTCATATATTGTTTACCTTCTGTTCCCTATCTGGTTCCGGAAACCTGCAGCCACATATCTTGCAGGTATGGGAGAAACCATTCTCCGTATGAAAGCACATACCTCCTGCCATACTGACAGTATGTCCACAGTGTTTACATATCATTATTTTCTCATTATTGTTTAGCTAACTACAATATATAGCTCGGCGCGTAGAGTATTATGAAATATACCAGCATCGCTGCCAGACCCAATGGAACTCCAAGCCTTGCCCATTCTTTACTTGTGATTCCAAGTTTGTTGGCTGCGATAATATTGGGTATATTACCGGGTATGAGCATCCCGCCCGATACTAACAACCCCATCAGGACACTTTTGATTTTAATCGCCGGGTCAGGCAGACCAGGTACTATCATGGAGGGATCAACCTCAGCAGCAGCAAGGGTTGCATTATCCAGAATTGCGGATACCATATTCACCCAGTAAAGAGCTTCGCCTGCCATTTTGGTTACATACCACTCAATAATAGGGGTAAAACCTGTTCCAAGAAGTACAAGCGCCATTACGAACACATACACCTTTGCTGCTCTTATCAGCACGTCGTTTATTCTCTCATGAACCTTATCCGTCGCTGTGATATCATCCTTCGGCACTTCCTTTTCTTTTCTGGAGGCAAAGAATACGCCAATTATTCCGAATGCCAGAACACCAGGTATAATATATACTCCGAGTAAATCAAAAAGATAAAAGAAGCTCTCTTTCATCTTGGTTTTTATCACAATTGTGGAAAGCGGTTCACCGATCGGTGTAAGTGCAGCCCCGAGTCCGATGGCAAAACATGCAATTATTGTTAAATTTACCATTGTCTTACGATTTAGTTGCAATGCACTGACTATCTCAACAAGGAGGAGCGCAGCAATGATGGCAGTGATCACGCTTGAAAGCAAACCGAGCACCACGATGACTGCAAAGACCACAATCTTAAGTGGTATTCTTATCAGTATTTTCTGCATTATAGTTCGGATATGCCCGCGTCCATAGTGGAAAATTAGTCCTGCAAATAGCACAGCAAGCGAGATTTCAATAGGGTCAACCAGTGCTTTTTCAACCAGATGGAAGTTCCAGTTGGGCAATGTCTCCTCAGCACCCAATTCAGAACCGGGTGATATTTTCAGAAATAAAGAGTTCACTGTTACTGCCAATATACCCATCGAGAAAAGGAAAACCTCCAGATTATGTTCAATTTTTTTGATCAGAAAAGGGCCAAGGAGGACTATGAGGAAAATTAATAATAATCCTCCTGCGACCGTTAAACTGAACTCAAGACTCATGTTACATTCCCATTGAAATCAACATTGCCACAACACCAAGAACAAGGCTAATGCAAAAGCTTGTGATAGTATCTTTTGGAAGAACGCGCCTGAATTTCGGGTCGTGGAATCCTTCGATCGTACCGCCCACGCCATAAGATGGAACAACAGCATTGACATAAAAAACCCCCAAGGTAAATACTCCTGCAACCGCAGAAGCACTTAACGGGTTTATCAGGCTGCCGTATACACCTATCAGGACATAATAAATGAGCGATCCACCTATCCCGCCAAGTGCTGCTCCAATTACTCCGCTTACAAAACATACAGTCGGAAGTCCCTGTCCCTGCGTTCCTTTTGACATATAAAGATCCTGGCGCGCTCCTGTTATTGGGTCACGTTTGACCTGGGCTGAAGCGAAAGGTACTCCTACGCCATAAGCGTAAATCAAACTGGCAGCGAACATTGCACTTGATATCATTATCATGGAACCCACTGCTCCCGCAGCCAATACTAAAGCCATCGGAGCATTTTCGACATTTGCATACATATATGCAGCCGTTAACAGGCCTACAAGCCCGGAACCTGCCGCCAGTTCTACAGTCCCAGTACCTATACCCGTAGCCTGCGCCATCGCCGCAGGAGCGCCACCCACAGGCACGAAGTGCACACCTACACAAATAAGTGTGCCGCTAATCGCTATTAAAAGAATATTTGTCAGTGTTGCCGGGTCGAGTAATGAAATATCCACCATTTTTAATCACTCCTTTTTCCTTATCCTCAATGTGTCTTTGCGATTTTTGTTTTTGTTCCGGATAGAATAAATATCATTTCTTACAGCGATTTCAGATTGCATATGTCGTTTCCTCCTTGATTTAAACAGAAATCACCATGAAAAATCATAGTGAGTGATGCGCCTGTTCTTTTGACTATCAGTACCAAATGTTATAAATCTTTCTAATTTGTGATAGATTGTTATTAATTATCACAATTTTATAGTTACAATAACTTTATAATTGTACACTCTCAAAGGATAATCAATGAATTTGATCAGGGAATTAAGAAATAGCATATGGGAAAAAGCTAATATCCGGAGAAAAGAATTGAAATGCAAAAAAGCAAAGGCATATGGCATGTATGAAAAACCTCCTTATCAGAACCTGCGAATACTGTTAGTTGTATTTATTATTCTGGTCTCTTTTTCTGCTGTAATACCATTCTACTCGAGAAATGGATTTCAACCGGGTAAGTCTTGTGATGATCTTGAAGATGGTTCAAAACCACAACTTGAGTCTGAAAATGTAAACACTCTGATACAATCAGATTGTCTGCCTGATTATAAGAAAGAATTTCTTACGTTATATATTCTTGGACTGGTTAATATAGATGAACTGACAATCTGGGTACTGGGGGTGGATAGAAGATTATTAGTATTAAAGATGATGCATGAAAAAAAGTTGTTACAGGCATCTGATATAGCAGATAGAACTGAGAGATCACTGCAGAATATCAGTTATGCAATGCGGGAACTGGAAGGGCAGGGATTGATCAAGTGCCTCACTCCCGGAAAGCATACATGGAAGAAGTTCATTCTGACAGAAAAAGGTACAGAGGTGTTTGAAAAACTCAAAAAAGATAATCTTATTGGAGAAAAATTGGAATATGCTTGAGATTATATCTTTATTTAAACTCCGGCCAGGCACCATATAGGAGTAATTCTTTCATATACCTTCTGCGTGATGCTCATCTGTCTCCGGAAACCAGCAGCCGCATATCTTGCAGGTATGTGAGAAACCGTTACCCGTATGAAACCACAAACCTCCTGCCTTCATGATAGTATGTCCACAGTGTTTACATATCCTATCTGTCGCCATGACCAATACCTGCAAGCATCATATTTGATTTAATAGCTATGTCAACATAATTGTTTAAGGGAATATTAGTATCATATATTATAAGTTTCTCCAATAAATTGCATTAAATCCCAGCCTTGTTCTGTCATGGTTTCGATCTCAGCCTGATAGCCTATGTTTTGTACAGGCAGGATAGCCATAAGAGGATTTAGATAACCAATCCCCCGTCCACGCTGAGTACCGTGCCTGTAACGAACCCTGCATCATCTGAAGCAAGATAGAGGTATGCATTAGCGACATCCCTGGGCTCACCCAGCCTGCGAAGAGGTGTTTTCTCTTTCATCATCTCAAGTATCTTATCAGGAACACCTGCCGTCATCGGGGTCGCTATGAATCCCGGCGCTACAGCATTTACCCTGACCCCTTTCTTCCCAAGTTCTTTTGCCAGGCTTTTTGTCATGCCAATTAACCCGGCCTTGGCTGAAGCGTAATTGGTCTGGCCTACGTTACCGAATAATCCGACAATAGAGGATGCATTGATAATTACCCCGCTGCCCTGGTTGACCATGGTTCCAACCACGGCCTGGATACAATTAAAAACCCCCTTGAGATTGATGTTAATAACACGATCCCATTGATCTTCTGTCATTTTTAATATGAGAGCATCCTGTACAATGCCGGCATTGTTTATCAGCACGTCTATTCTGCCATATTTCTCAAGGACATCCCCTGCCATCTTTATTGATTGTTCCCTGATAGAGGCGTCCAGTTTGATAAAAAACCCGTGGCCTCCTCTTTTTTCGATCTCCTCAACTGTTCCCTGGCCACTTTTCTCATTTATATCTGCTACAACGACCTTTGCTCCCTCAAGGGCGAACAGCAGGGCAGTTTCGCGGCCAATGCCGCTTCCTGCGCCAGTTATAATTACAACCCTGTTTTCAAATTTCATAGCATATACTCTACCATATATAATAAAACGATCAACTATTTCTACCGATGATTACCCCGCAACGACTGCTTCCATCTTATCGCCGGATACCCTTTCAACTGCTGGCAGCTCCCCTACCAGCATTTCCTCCAGTAGTCCTTCCACGCTTAGCAGATATCGTGCCCTTTCCAGATCTATCTCTCCAAGAGTATCTTCATAACTTGCCATCTCTTTCACCTCCGTTAAATTTATCATATGTATAATCCTCCGTTCAGGTCCAATACCTGGCCTGTTATATAATCACCGTCTTTTGAGACGAGGTAAGATACGGCCCCTGCGACCTCATGCGGCTTTCCCAATCTTCCAAGGGGGATTTTACCCAGGATTTTTTTCATTGATTCATCCGGTACCGAACTTAACATATCGGTTTCTATAAATCCCGGAGCCACAGCATTTACAGTTATGCCTTTGCCCGCGAATTCCTTTGCCAGGGCCTTTGTCATCCCTATTATGCCTGCCTTGGAGGCTGCATAGTTGACCTGCCCGAAATTACCCATCCTCCCTATGACCGAGGATATGTTAACGATTCTCCCGTACTTCCTTTCAAGCATTCCTTCTATAACGGCTTTAGTTGTGTAAAAACTACCGTCAAGATTCACAGATAATACTTCCTTCCACATCTGCGGGGTCATCTTGGCGAAAGATTTATCCCTGACTATTCCTGCATTGTTAATCAGGATATCTATTTTGCCAAACTGCCTTATGATTTCATCCCGCATCCTGTTTACCTGCTCCATGTCGCTGATATCAGCCTGGCAGATGCAGGAATGCCTGCCTATCGATTCAATCATTTCTACAACTTCCTTTGCATGTTCTCCTGTATCCAGGTTGTCAACCATCAGGGACAATTTCTCAATATCCTCTATCGTCCCGATCTGGCTTATCAGCCTCGAAACAGATTCTGCCCGTTCCCTGGTATTCTGATAATTTATGGCGATATCTGCGCCTTCTTCTGCCAGCCTCAACGCTATCGCCATCCCGATTCCCCGCGATCCCCCGGTGACCAGGGCTACTTTTCCTTTCAATCGTGCTCCATTTCCATTTTTGTTCATATATTTCACCTGCCGATAACCATTGCAATACCCTGGCCTCCGCCGATGCACATGGTCGCAAGGCCGTACCTGCCATTCCTTCTTATTAATTCATAGAGAAGAGTTACCAGAATCCTCGTTCCGCTGGCACCTATCGGATGCCCCAGGGCTATGGCTCCCCCATTAACATTAAGCTTATCAGTATCCAGTTTAAGTTCCCTATTGACTGCAAGAGTCTGTGCAGCGAAGGCTTCGTTCTCTTCTATCAGATCTATATTGTCCAGTTTGATACCCGCACGTTCCAGAGCTTTCATGGTAGCACAGACAGGACCGATGCCCATTACTTCAGGGGGTACTGCGCATGATGCATAGCTCACTATAGTTGCCAGGGGTGTAATCCCTTTCTCCTTTGCCTTTTCCTCAGACATTAGAAGAACAGCGGCAGACCCGTCATTGATCCCTGAAGCGTTGCCAGCAGTAACCGTGCCGTCTTTTTTAAAAGCCGGTTTAAGCCTGGATAAGGTGTTCATATTCGTGCCGAAACGCGGGAACTCATCAGTATCAAAAAGCACTGGTTCACCTTTTTGCTGGGGTATCGATACAGGGACTATTTCTTCCTTAAACTTACCTGCCTTTATAGCGGCTTCTGCCCTGTTCTGGCTAATTATTGCGAATTCATCCTGCTCTTGTCGTGAAATATTATATTTTTCTGCCAGTTTCTCTGCCGTTACCCCCATATGGTAATCATTAAAGATATCCCACAGTCCGTCGTATATCATCGTATCTACGATTTTCTCGTCCCCCATCTTCATTCCCCACCTGGCTTTCTTGAGGGCATATATGGAGTTTGACATAGACTCGGTCCCGCCAGCAAGCACAACATCCTCATCGCCAAGCATTATTGCCTGCGCACCAAGGGCGACGGATTTTAAGCCCGAACCGCAAACCTTATTCACACTAAAAGCCGGCACTTTTTCAGGGATCCCTGCCCATATTGAGCATTGCCTTGCTACGTTCATACCCTGCCCGCCAGAAAGGACATTTCCCATAATGACTTCGTCCACTTCGCCCGGATCAGTACCTGCACGTTTCAGTGTCTCTTTCAATACTACAGATCCGAGTTTTCCCGGCAGGATATCTTTAAGATTTCCCCCGAATTTTCCAATTGCCGTTCTTGCTGCCGATACTATAACTGCTTTTTTCATTTAAAACCTCATTCAATTTCAACTATACTATTATCAGCTCTATATTGTTAACCCGCCATCAACGCACAGCACCGCCCCGTTAACATACCTTGCTTCGTCTGAAGCCAGATAAAGATACGCATATGCGATATCCCTCGGTGCATGGGATTTTTTGTTTCATCGTTTTAGGAATGTTTTCAGGCATTATCGACCAGAAATCGGTAATGCATAAATAACTCCGCCATTCTTCTGTTTGATCATTATTCAATAACTGACCGGATACCTCCTGTTTATGCGGGTTCCTTCCTCGGCAAACAACGTTGCTGTCTCCCTGCCAATACCGCTTCCAGCCCCTGTAATGATGGCAACCTTGTTTTCAAGTCTCAACCATCTTCCCCCTTGTTTTACGACTCTTTCTCTTTTCCGGATAGGATCTTGACCTTTTCGGATATGATTTTGGTTCTTCTGGATGAGCCTCTTGCTCTTCTATAGCAGGCCTTGGTTCTTCTGTGTAAGCTTTTGGCGACTCTTCTGGAACAGGTTTTGGCTCTTCTGGATAGGATCTCGGCTTAAGCCACTGTGCGATACTGGGGACTACCACATTCTGGGACTTTGAACCCACGAAAATACCTATATGCCCTGTAGGAAAAACCATTGTTTCCTTATCCTCACTTGATACTGCATCATTCAGGGGCAGACTTGCATCATTGGGAACCAGATGATCAGTCTCTGCCATGACATTGAGGAGAGGCATGGTTATATTTTTTAGATTGATCTCTTTTCCGTCGAGTTTTAGCTTGTTCTTGATCAGGAGGTTCTTCTGGTAGCAGTCCTTAATGAACTGCCTGAAAGCTTCACCTGCCTGGTCGGGGCTGTCAAATATCCATTTCTCCATTCTAAGGAACGTCTTGACTGTTTCCTCATTCCTGAGCCTGCATTCCTTATCATCGGGTTCGCACTCGATTCGCGAAAACAAGCCCACATACTTATCGATCATGAGCCTGAACGGGTCAGTAAGCAGGAACCCGGCATTCAGAAAATCTCCAGGAACTATCCCATAGTTATCGACTACCTTATCCACATCCAGATTCTTTGCCCACACATGCAGGAGGCCCTTATCAGTATCGAAGTTTATAGGGGTCACCAGGGTGATCAGGTTTTTAACTTTCTCCGGGTACAAAGACGCATACATGGTTGAAAGAGTTCCCCCCTGGCAAACGCCAAAGAGCGTGATCTTATCCATTCCTGATAGTTCCCGAATCTTGTTAACAGCGTTGTTTATGTAACCGTTCACATAATCATCGAGTGTGAGGTATCTGTCGGCGCCCGAAGGATACCCCCAATCGATTATATATATGTCAAAACCCTCATCCAGCAGTTTCTTTACCACGCTTTTATCGGGCTGGAGATCCAGGATATAGTAGCGGTTCACAAATGCGTATAAAATGAGGACAGGAACGGGGTTCGGTTTTTCTACGACAGGAATATAATGAATCAGTTTCATATCATCTTCTGTATAGACTACTTCGGAAGGTGTAGTGCCCACCGAAATGTCACCTGGTTCCAGCAGTATCCCGATCGCTTTTATGAATTTCCTGTAGTTTTCTATCGCATCAATCGCTTTCATCATCTCCCTCCGGATAGTTCTTTCATCCGGGACTTCAGTTCCCGGACTGTTTTCTTAAGAAGATACACCTCTTTGTTTATCTCATCGATTTCCGTTCTTGTAGGAAGACCAGATGGTTTAAGGTAATTCTCTTCAAGCACTTCCCTGTTATTTTTCTGGAAATCCATCAGCTGTGACATGAACGTCCCCATGTCTGAGGCAAAGTGGCCTGATTTCAGGAATTCTTTGAAAGTCTCACTGTAGGTTTCAATCCAGACCTCATAGAAATCCTCATACGACCTGGCAGATGGTTCCCCTTCGATCCTGGAGGCCATATTCTCGCGCATCCTGCGCATAGCCTCTATGAACACGTTCTGGAAATTGATCAGGGATTCCATCCACTTTGCATAAAGACTGACTGAAGTGGAGAAACCTCTTATCACTTTCTCTGTTTTTTCACGTGACGGGCCCATGGGGGGGATTTCTATTACCCTGCCATAGGTAGCTTCATAGGTCTTCAGCCACAGGTCGAAGAACTCATGCGTGGATTCGAAACTGGCCTTATCCATACTTACGCCTGGGAGGAACCCGTTTTCATCCAGGTATTTGACATACTTGCAAATGTGTCACCATACATCTTGGCTGCACTCTTTACCGGTTCCATCATTCTTTTCATCGGCCCTACTGCAGGCATGTTTTCAAAGAAATCATCAAATGCCTTCTCGTAGGTCTTTACCCACAGGCCATAAAATTCTTTAAGTGCCGCCGGGTCTGCAGTGCGTTTTGAGATGTCTTCGGTCTTCTGGGATATTTTCTCAAGAGCCGCCAGCCAGGACTTGTACATGTTAAGGTAGACATTGGTACTCGTCGTGAAATTCTCAAGCATTTCTTTTGAAGGTCTTGCGGATTCAACATTGAACAGTTTTCCGAATGTTTCACGGTACGTATCCATCCATAAATCGTAAAATTCCTTATATACTTCATGGCCGGCTTCTCCCCTGGTTATCTCAGCCATTTTTCCGGAAAGCCTGAACATGGAATCAACCATCGGCCGGTATAAATTTGCGTATGAATTCTTCCAGATTTTCGATATCTGGGCAAGGTTGTTCAAATAAATATGCGGTATGCCGCTCTGGTTTTCGAAGATCTCTTTTGTGCTTTCCATCACTGGTAGCGAGAAAATCTCATCAAAAATATTTCCGTACGTTTTCATCCACATATTATAATGTAGCCTGTATTTTTCCGGGTCCGGTGCCCCTTTGAACAGTTCTCTTGTCTTCTCAGAACTTTCTTCTAACCGGGCAATCCACGATTTGAAGACGTTACCTGTTTCTTCTGCGCTGTCCATGAGTTTCTCAAGTGCTTCCCTGTCGGATTTCTGTGAGAGGGATGGATAGAATTTACTGAAGGTATTCTTGTATGATTGCATCCATTCATCATAAAACTCCTTATATTTCTCTGAGGTTGCTTCTTTTGAAAGCTCAGCACCTTTCTCAAACAGCTCTCCCATGGATTCGGTCCACGGCTTATACAGGTTTGTGTAGGAATCCTCCCACATTTTTGAAACTGCCGTATAGCTGTCTTCCCATACCTTGAAAAAGTCTTTCGTTTTTTCGCTCTCTTCTTTCATTTCTTCGCTTTGTTTAACCATAGAGTATTCACTCCCTTGTAGTTTTCAAATATTTAAATTAATAATTAATATAATTAATTATTAATTTTGAGCATCTGACCTGCAAATACGGTTTTCCAGACCTATAATTTATAGACCTAAAATCTGTATATATTTACAGTCCACTTCCTCCATCCTATATACATCATAATGTTATATAAACTTTTTTTTTACCATTAATCGTTATATTTTATCGCAATTTTTTAGGCCGGCACACTGCTGTTTTATTTTCAGGTAGGTTAGCTTGATAAACAAAAAAGCTGAAAAACTGCGGTACATCCTCGGTATAAAGGCTATTCTCTCTTATTCATCATATTATTTACAGATAGGAGAAACAATCCTGTATTCATACTTTACTTCTTGATTAAATTTACAAAATTTATTATAGGCTCGTATTTCTCTATCAATTTTTTATCTAAAATATATCTATTTTTAAACCATACAAGTTCCTTTATTGCGGTAAAAGACGCTTTTAACCAGGATTTAAACATATCTATATTTTTTCCCTTGTTACCTATAAAAAAAAGTTGACTTGTCCCTCCCTTAATATAACTAAAATGCGAAAATATGGTTCCCAGGACAAAATTACATCTTTTAATAAAAGGGAGATATGTATTTGCCCATAACGATGTATTTCTTACTCTATAATATATATTTCTTGATGAAGGGCGGCTGTCAGGTTTTTGTTTATGATAAAATAAGATGTCAGAGAAATATCTAATTTCATATCCCGCTGTTAAAGCTCTGGTGCTTAAATCTGTTTCATTCATATATATGAAAAGATCTTTATTATAATATCCGATATCTTCCAGCATATTTTTCCTTAACCCTGCCCCTGCGCCATGAAAATCAATGTATGTATAGTTTATATATTTATCCAGCTCTTTTGATGTTATCGCCCCTTCTTTGGTCAATAGAAGATTCTCTGGCTGTTTTGTATAATAATTATAAATCTTACAGCTTATTATCCCTGTCCTGGGGTTCTTCTGAAATTCTTCTACGATTTTTTCTACTGTATTGTGCCCGCCCATCACTGCGTCATTATCCATCACAATAATATATTCACCCGTCGTATTGGCAAAACCAATATTAAAGGTCTCACAGGCCCCATAAGACGAGTCTGGCATAATTATTAATTTAACCTCAGGAAATTCACTACGAACCATTTCTATGGAGCCATCTGTTGAATGGTTATCAACCACTATTACTTCAATATTTTTGTAAGTTTCATTTTTAATGGATTCTAAGCATTCTTTTAGGTCGTCTTTTCTGTTCCAGTTTGCAACTACCACAGAAACTTTCAGTTCTTCATTCAATTTCTTTCACCCCCGTGAAAGTTACGATGATTTTATAAAATCCTGTATAATTCACTATAACCGCTACTAAGCAGGAAAATACATTTTGTGATACGTAGATTTGATACCTGAAAATGTATGCTCCCCAATAATCAATATTGATTGGCAAAGTTTAAAAGTTTTCGGTTTTTTGTATATCTATGAAGATATACCCTCTTTATCCAAGGTATGATGCCAATGACCCGATAAGTATGATTATATAATGTTTTATAGCCGCAGATAAGGATTACTTCTATCGTTTCCATCCCATCCAATCCTCTGCCTCCATAGCATTGAAAGGTATATATGAGTTAGATTACTATATGTTATAATGGATGAGGTTAGTGATAGTTTCAAACAGACTGCCGTTCACGGTAGTCGAAAAAGAGAACGTATTGAAATTTAAAGAGAGCGTAGGTGGCCTTGTATCTGGTTTAAAGGCATACCTGGATGCGTTAAAGAACATTTCATCCTCTGAGTATTCATGGATCGGGTGGCCGGGTATATCAGTAGATGACGGATTAAAAGAAAAGCTGAGATCACAAGCCCTTTCTGAATACCATGCATACCCGGTTTTTGTTCCTCAGGAAATCATGGAAGATTTTTACAATGGCTTCTGCAATAAAACAGTCTGGCCTCTTTTCCACTATTTCCCCTTCCTGACAGTATATAAAGAAGACTTATGGAACCAATATAGGAAAGTCAATGAGATATTCCGTGATGCTGTGATGGAAGTCCTGAAACCTGGTGATACAGTGTGGATACATGATTATCATTTCATGCTGCTTCCAGGGCTTCTGAGAGAAAAGATGCCCCATGTTCCAATAGGGTTCTTTCTGCATATCCCTTTCCCATCTTTTGAAATATTCCGTCTCCTTCCAAGAAAATGGCGCAAAGAAATACTGGAAGGAGTTCTGGGAGCAGATCTCATAGGCTTTCATACACAGGATTATACCCAGTATTTCCTGAGGTGCGTGCTGCGCATCCTGGGTCATGAGCACAGCATGGGAGAAATTCCTTTAGAGGATAGGGTTGTTAAAGCTGATACCTTACCGATGGGTGTTGATTTCCAGAGGTTCTGTGATGCTGTGAGCAACCCAGACGTGCAAAATGAGATGGAAAAACTGAAAAAGACGCTGAATGGTTTTAAACTTGTATTTTCAATAGACCGTCTTGATTATACGAAAGGTATCCTCAATCGCCTGCAGGGGTACGAAATCTTCCTTGCGAAAAATCCAGAGTGGCACAGAAAGGTGGTTCTTGCCCTTGTGGTCGTTCCTTCCCGTACCGAAGTGGAGCAGTATCAACAGATGAAAAAGCAGATAGATGAACTCGTAGGATTAATCAATGGCAGGTTCGGCAGCATTGACTGGACGCCGATACTATATCGGTACAGGTTCCTGCCATTTTCTTCCCTGATCGCGCAGTACTGCTCAGGCGACATCGCCCTCATTACTCCTTTGAGGGACGGCATGAATCTTGTTGCAAAAGAATACATTGCGACCAGGACAGATGGGACAGGAGTTCTGATTCTAAGCGAGATGGCAGGGGCTTCAAAAGAACTTGAAGAGGCAATAATCATAAATCCGAACCATACGGAGGAGATCGCTGAAGCTTTAAAAGATGCGCTGGAGATGCCGGTGGAAGAGCAGATAAGGCGAAACAGAATCATGCAGGAGCGATTGCAGCGCTATGATGTTACCGAGTGGGTTGATGATTTCGTCTCTAAGTTGATTTTGATTAAGGAGGAGCAAAAGAGATATAACGCAAAGCTTCTTGATGACAGGATCAAAGAACAGATGCTTGAAAATTTCAGGAGAGCCAAAAGAAGGCTCATTCTCCTGGATTATGATGGAACCCTTGTCCCTTTTGCCGCCCGTCCTGAACTGGCAAAACCGGGAGTGGATATCCTGGAGCTCATGAACCGCCTTTCAAATTATCCGAAAACAGATGTGGTACTCACCAGTGGCAGGGATAGGAATACGCTGCGAAACTGGTTCGGTGCTTTAAATATATCATTTATTGCAGAGCACGGTGTCTGGATAAAGAAAAAGAACGAGGAATGGAGATTGACCAGACCCCTCAATACAGAGTGGAAGTCCCGACTTCTCCCAGTGCTTGAAGCGTATGTTGACAGGGTTCCGGGTTCTTTTGTGGAGAATAAAGAATTTTCCATAGTCTGGCATTACAGGAACAGCGATCCCGAACTTGCTTCTATGCGTGCAAAAGAACTCATGGATGATCTGGTAGATTTCACAGCCAATATAGATGTCCAGGTGTCGAAGGGAAACAAAGTGATTGAGGTCAGGAATGCCGGGATTAATAAAGGCACAACAGCATTGCATTTTATTTCAGAGGATTATGATTTCATGCTTGCTATAGGTGACGACTGGACAGATGAGGATTTATTCAGGATTCTTCCTGATGAGGCTTACTCGATCAAGGTCAGGATGACCCCATCCCGTGCCAGGTTCAATTTGCATAACCACTACGAAGTTATCAGTCTGCTTAAATATCTGATTCATATATCTTAAATGTAAACTGGTGTTAAGTCAACTATCCAACCCGAAAGGCTGGGTATTCTTCACCCATTGATTCCGACCAATAAAGATTTAATGTCTTCCTTCTTATGTGATGGGCTGATAGGATCAAGCTTAGAGGTTTACTTTAAGATACGATGCGGTTCGAAGTTAAAGACAAACTAACAGAAGAAGAAATAGAAAACGGTCTCAAAGGAGTTATAAAAGACGGACTGGCCAGTCAGGCATTGACGACGCTGACTGGCGGCATATTCCTCGTGGCCTTTGCACTCGAGCTTGGAGCTTCGAATGTAATCATAGGACTTCTGGCCGCCATTCCCCCTTTAGCTCAGTTAATTCAGATTCCTTCGATATACTTGGTAGAAAAGTACAGGAACCGGTGTAAAATATCCGTGCTTGCATCTGCCCTGAGCAGGACATTCTGGCTGCCGATTGCTCTAATCCCGTTTATATTCTCCCCCCAGGAGGGTCTGATATTCCTTGTTATAGCTGTGCTGCTTTATCTGATACTTGGCTCAGTTGGAGGATGCAGCTGGAACTCATGGATGTGCGACCTTGTGCCTATGGATAAACTGGGGCTTTTCTTCTCAAAGAGGATGTTCTATGCCACGGTGGTGGGCATTGTTCTGAGCATAGCCGCCGGGATTTATATTGATTACTGGAAAAAATTATTCCCAGGTTACGCGCTGCAGGGCTATTCTGTTCTTTTCTTCCTCGGATTCCTTGCAGGAATGATAGGTGTTTACTACCTTTCCACTATACCTGAGCCGCGCATGATGCCGGTAAATGGAAAAATAGATTTTCTTAAATTGATCTTGCAGCCCCTCAGGGATGCTAATTATAAACAGCTTATAATATTCCTGGGTTCATGGAATTTTGCTGTCAACCTGGCGGCTCCATTTTTCACTGTTTACATGCTCATGGTATTAAAAATGGACATATCGTCCATTGTTGCTCTCGCGATATTAAGCCAGGTAATGAATCTCTCATTTTTGCGTATATGGGGAAGGTTTTCAGACAAATTCAGCAACAAATCCGTGCTTGCCGTGAGCGGACCCCTGTTCCTGATAAGTATCTTTGCATGGGCATTTATGACGACGGCTTCAAAGTATCAGTTAACTATCCCGCTGTTGATAGTCATACACATCTTTACGGGTATTTCCACTGCAGGAGTGTCGTTAGCCTCCGGAAATATCGGTCTTAAACTTGCACCAAAAGGACAGGCAACTGCATATTTAGCTTCAAATAGTCTTGTTAACTCCTTTGCAGCAGGTAGTGCACCGATTTTAGGAGGCAGGTTTGCAGATTACTTAGCAGGGCAAAAACTTTTTTTTACGCTGACCTGGGCAAGCCCGACTAAAGAGCTGAATCTTCAAACACTATACTTTGAACACTGGGACTTTTTGTTCTTATTTGCGTTTTTCATTGGCCTCTATTCTCTCCATAGATTAGCTATGGTAAAAGAAAAAGGAGAGGTTGAAGAAAAAGTATTAGTCCATGAGTTTATTGTTGAGTTAAGGAACGGAATGAGAAACTTCTCTACCGCAGGCGGACTCCGTCAGCTGACAAAATTCCCTTATTCGATTGTTAGAAGCAATCTCGAAAAGCGAATACACAAAAAAAATAAAACCTTACCCGATTAGTGAGTCCCGGTACTAATCCCAGTACTAATCCCGGTACTAATCCCAGTACTCCCTGAAAGTGACCCATAACCCGGGCAGATGCTGCTGCAATATCTCATTATTCTGACAGCACTCCAGTTTTTTTCTTTTTTCAAGAGACCTTGAAAGCGGTCTTCCAAGCAGTTTTTTAATTTTGCTTTCATAACGCGGGAGGAGGGTCATATCATCATTTTCCAATGCCTCAACTATCGTCTTCCCCGCTATCTCACCTGCAAGCAGGGCATTATTGATGCCCGCGCCTGTGATGGGGTCTGCCATGCCTGCACTATCGCCCGCAAGGAGGACGTTCCCGAAGCAGAGTTTTTCCCTGAGCCCCCCGACAGGGAGGGCGCCTGTGATGTATTCAATTATCCTGCTATCCGGCATCCTGCTATCCGGCGTCCTGCTATCCGGCATCCTTCCCCCCAGCCTGTCTGCAACACCGGATTGCCTGATAAAGCTCTCAAGGTACATGCGCGGGGATTTCGTTCCTGTTACTCCGACACCCACTTTTGCAGAGTCCTTTCCTGCCGGGTAAATCCATGCATATCCCCCGGGTGCATAATCCGTATTAAAAAAAATCTCCGCTGTATCGTGTAAAGGTTTTATTCCCTTCAAACGATACTGGGCGCAAACTGCGATTTTTTGCTTTTTTAATCCCAGAAACGATGCTGTTCTTGAAAAAACCCCGTCTGCACCCACAATGATCTTTCCTTTTGCATCCCCGCCCCGGAATTTTACAGAACCTGGAACCAGTCCAGTCAAAGGTGCATCCCATTTGATCTGTGCTCCTGCATCATTTGCTTTCATAGCAAGCGACATATCGAATGAAGGCCTGTCCACAACGAATCCGTTAAGAACAAAGTCATGGAAAGATGAATCAGGAAGATACGTCCGCATCTTTGTTATTTTTGACTGTATAAAGTCGCCAGCCGGGATTTCCATATTGATGGTACTATTGATATACCCGGCGCACGGAGACCTGCACCTGCTGTTCTTCTCGAGGATGAGGGTACGATAACCCGCTTTTGCTACAGTTGCAGCCGTAACAGAGCCCGCCGGGCCAGCACCAATAATGATAGCATCGTACATCAGCGATATACCCACTCGGACGAGTAGTATTTTGGCAAAAGGCTCTCTGTAAGGGATTTTTCTTTCGGGCTAAGACCAGCGGATTTTAATCTTACATGGAACCGTTCTTCGAATTTCCCTTTCATGACAGCTCTCACTTCTTCCATGTCGCGCTGCTCACCAAGCTCCCTATCAAGCCATGTGAGGCCTTCCCTGATAGATGCTATCTTTTTGTCAAGGAACTTCTCTTTTGGTATATTTGATATCCGAAGCATCTCCTCGATATCAAAATCAAGCAGCAACGTGCCGTTCTGGAGAAGTTTCCCTTCCCATCTTGTCTGGGCATTGCCCGAGATTTTCTTATTATCAACAACTACATCGTTTATGGGACGGAAAGCGGCGTTCAACCCGTAGTGAACAAGCGTATCTATAAGGACGCCGCATACCTGTTTATACGATTCGATGATATCAAGGGGGAAAAGGTCGTTGTCAATTGTCCCGACCACGCCGTAGTTTATCTGCCTGCAACGGTCGTCTGAAAAAGCGATACCACCGCCGCTAATTCTGCGCGTAATGGTATAATCTTTGCACTGGTCAAGGTTTAATTCGACGTCAGCTTTCTGGAAAAAACCGAGTATTATGGATTTTTTGGGAGTCCAGAAAAAGAATGTGTTACCTTCATCTCCTTTTAATATCGCCTCATCCATTGCCATCATATCGCGTATGTCCACAAGCCCGAAATCTATGAAGCGCCATTCTTCCATATTTATCCCTCCAGGGCTTTCATTATCGATTCCGTGAAATCAGAAGGTGCCGTACCAGGCGACTGGATATTTTCAATCCTGTATGTTTCTTCTATATTCTTCTGTATTTCATCGCGAATCGCAGGGGTTCCCTTTAACTTATCAAGCATTTTAAATATCGCTTCTTCAGGAAATAAAAAGAAATCTCCGGATATCGTTATTTCTTTAATCTGCCCGGACTCTATCAATACAAATGACCTGATAAGGCCGCCCTTTGATTTATGTATCCCTTTTTTCATACGACCTTGGAAAAATCTATGTTCTTTTGATAGTATATATTCATTTGCCTGTTCCTTAAATCCGACCTTAGCAATCATTTTTTCATGTCCCGAAATCTATATGATTCAGTCAATCCATATTGACATAAAGGGAGTGATTACATGAAAGTTAGTGAAAGAATGACAGATAAACCGGTCACGGTAGACATCTCAGCTACAGCCAGGGAAGCCGCTAAGATTATGAAAGAGAAAAATATAGGGACTGTCCTCGTTACAGAAGGCGATCGCCTTAAGGGCATTGTGACTGACAGGCAGATTGCCACCAAGGTAATAGCAGCAGGAAAGGACCCTGAGAAGACCAAGGTCAGTGAGTTCATGACCGAGGATCCTGTTACAGCCAGCCCTGATATGGTAATATGCGACGCCACAGAAATCATAGGGGAAAATGGTTTCAGGAGAGTACCTGTCGTAGAGAACGAAAGGCTTGTAGGGATATTATCGGCAGCTGATGTCGCTATGCATGCAAGGACATGCAATGCATGTATGGAGAATTTATTCAGCGAGACTGAAAAAGCAGTTACTGAAGTCTGAGAAATCAAAAGGATACCTCTCCCTCAAAATGTTTCCACAGTAGTTTACACTGTAAGGTACACGCAAGATATACGCAAGATGATATACGCAAGATATATTTCCCGTTCAGTATAGAAAGCGATATACTGAATGGGAACACTGATACCCCTGAAGAGACAACTGCATAATGCAGCAGACCTTAGAACCCTTTATCCTCTTAAGGAGTATGTCAGACAGGTGGAACATGATAATCGGCGCATCATCTTTTGCAGGGAACATCCATGAGTTAAAGAACGAGGTTAAATCCATCGAATTATATATCCCAAAACTGGGAGTTTACAAAGGGACAAAGTTGATAAAAGCCAGTATCAAAAAACTAAAGGATACGCTATCAGCATATGAATTGACTACAACTATCCATGCCCCTTATTTCAGTGATTCCCCCAATTATCCTCATGAACTGGTGGTTGACACCGCACGGATGGATGATACCCAGAAAAGACTCATTGAAGAAAGCATAATGATAGCCGATGCCCTTGATTCAGGCATTGTGGTTATCCACCCAGGAAGGATTAACACTGACCGCAGGAAGTCTTTTGAGGATATGACATCGGGTTTATCTGATATATCAGGATTTGCAGAAGACAGGAATGTGATGCTGGGGCTTGAAAATAAAGAAGGGACAGACCCCTGCAACCTGTGCTGTTCTGCCTCTGAATTAATAGAGGCCATAGAACAGATAGACTCAACGAATCTGGGAGCCACGTTTGATATCGGCCATGCCAATCTTACATGCAATGGTGACCCTTCAAGACTCCGGGATTTTGCCCGTATAATCAGGGAATATGTGGTTCATGTCCATGTTCATGATAATAACGGTATACTAACTGAAAAATACTGGGGAGATACTCATGGTGCTCCCGGAACAGGAAATATTGATTTCTCTATTATGGAAGAACTTGATTTCAATGGTATCTATAATCTTGAAGTGTTCTCGGTAGAGGATATCAGGAAAGGCAAGAAAGTGCTTGAGGGAATTAATAAAAACAAAAAATAAAAGACCTACTTGCTCGCTTCTTTAAACCTTTTTACCACGAAATCCTTTTCAAGCGACGCCAGGAAGTGTCCCGCGCGCGGGCCTGATTTGAGACCGAGGAGCGCCAGATATACAGTCTCGAAAACCTTTTTCCCGTCAAGCCCGGTTTCTTCTGCGACTTTATACATATTATCGTGGATTTCCTGGCCGCTCATGCCGTGCTCAAGTTCATCAGCGAGTATGGCAAGTGCCAGTTTCTGTTCCTTCGTGAAACTTTTCACATGAGGCGGAAGTGTTTCCTGTACCTTGAACTTCACGAACAGGGGTGCATATTTATCAAGCCAGTTCCTTGCATTGTTTGCCCTCTGCCTGATAGCTGCCATGTCCGAAGTATCGTAACTTGTACGCTTTAAAACTGTAAGCAGGTAATCAAAACCCCGCTCATCCGCTATCTGCACTGCAGTAACCATGTGCCTGAATGGGATATCAGAAGGTTTTGTGCCTTCGGTACTTGAAAGCTGGTATGCCCGCTTATCACCTTCCACCCTGTCGTATTCATCAATAAGATTTAGCAGTGAAAGTCCCGGGTCAAATTCAATGTGTTTTTCAGGTTTCTGCCTGATTATCAGGTATCGCAGGACTTCAGGCGGCACTATTTCAAGCATCTCGTTTATTGAGATTGCAAGACCAGTGGATGAATGCATCGCCCCTTTACCTTTTAGCATTATCCATTCATATACTATCGGATATGGCGGCTCGTAATCATATATCTCGCGGCTTATCCTTTTTCCTGTATCGTAAGAACCGCCTGCCGTAGCATGGTCTTTGCCGAAAGGTTCAACAGTCGTGCCAAATATCGGCCACCGTGCCGGCCAGTCAACGCGCCAGGTGAGCTTTCCCCCCCCTTTCATGGAAACAGTACCCTCTGAGCCGCATTTACAGACATAATCGATGGTCTCTCTCTCGATGTCAAAACCAGTAACTTTAGTAGAATTCAGCCTGCTGCAGTCGTTACAGATGGGATTGAAAGGGCTCCATCCGGCTTCAAGTTCCCTGCCGGATACCTCTGAAAGTATGTTTGCTATTGCATCCCTGTTGATGAGGGCCTTTTTAATGGCTTCTACATATTTCCCTTCTTTATAGAGTTCATCTGCCCTGTAAACCGTCGGCTTGATACCCAGAATGTGCAGCGCTTCAATGAAAGGCAACAGGAAATGTTCTGAATAGCTCTTATGGCTGCCGCACGGACACGGGATGCTGGATAAGGGTTTCCCTACATGGTTCTCATAATCTTTAGAGAGGAAAGGATATACTTTGCGCAGAGGATCGTATGTATCCGCGATGTATATGAGGCGGACATCGGCGCCCTTATCTTTGAGGGCCTTATAGATAGCATCTGCTGTCACCACTTCTCTCATGTTGCCAATATGTATTGCTCCAGATGGCGTAATTCCTGAAGCTACCGTGTGTTTTTTCCCGCGTGCAAGCGCATTTTCGGCAATAACGTCTGCCCAGTGTATTGTCTCTTGGTTCATTGCTCCTAAAATCGCACAGGAAATATTAAAAGATACTCTTATCATTTAACCGCACAATCCAGGTACTATGGCATACGTAGCTGTTGGAGGAACTTTTGATCCCATGCACGATGGTCATAAAGCCCTGTTGAGGAGAGCCTGCGAGCTTGGACGCAACGGTAAACTGCTAATCGGGCTGACATCTGATGAAATGGTAAAAAACAAGACCCATGAAGTGCGGGATTTTCAGACACGCTACAAAGAGATGATGAAATTTATGCGTGCCCAGGGAATAAACCATGTGATCGTCAGGCTGGATGATCCTTATGGTCCTACCATAAGTGATGATTTTGATTACATAGTTGTGTCACCTGAGACGCATCCAATGGCTTTGAAAATAAATAAGATAAGAGAAGAAAAAGGCCGGTGCCCGATAAAAATTGTTCTTGTTGATTATATTCTAGCAGACGACGGATTGCCTATATCCAGCACACGGATTGCAAAAGGGGAGATAGACGAGCACGGAAAAGTCTTAAAAAAATAAAAAATCTAAAAAAAGAACTTAAATCTTTTCCAGCGTCTCGATCCCGACCTTCTTTACGAAGGGCTTATTGATCTTATCTGGCATCCATGCCGGTTTGTTCTTGGGAGCTGAGATCATTTCTTTCCAGCCATTGAATATGTGTACCTTCTTTGTTCCACGTTCTCTCAGTCTTATCTCAACTGGTTTATTCTTAGTTCCCCCGATGCGGTTTGCCGCCTTGAGTGCTGCCTGGCGCGGCTGACGCCCTGTGAATACACCATCTTCTGTTCCGTTCTTACTTCTTAAAATAAAATTTTTGATTTCTGACATATTGTGTTGCTCTCCTTGCAGCCTTCAGATGCTACAGGGACTACCATATACATTATCATGTATAAAACTTATTAGCATGATATAGCATAAAATACATACTAAGATATGTAATTGAATATCTGTACAGGTTCCAAGCATGGTTGTCAGGGATGTAATTATCAGTCCAAAAAATGCCCTATTTCTTATAATGCTGGATGCAATTTTGATACTGGCCCCTATCGTTTCATAATGCTTATATAATACATAACATACGTAGGCGTAAAATGGTGGGAATAAATTTCTTAAAGGACGAATCGGCCGTAGAGGGCCTTCCATTGCGGATTGTAATAGCCATAATTCTTTTTTCAGTAATCCTGACCCTTTGTGCAAAAACATTGAACAATTTCGTAGGTGATATGAATGAAAAAAAACTCATGGGCGAACTTGACTTTATTGAAAAAAACGCTGCTTCAATGTATATGAATGGCGGGGCACGCGATATAAATAATCTTCTTGATTTTCCGGGAACTGTGGAAAACATTCGTGTGAATATTCCGGATAACGCAGCTTTTGTCGTTTTTGGCGCCATGCCGCAGGCTGATGGGAGTCCCCCAGTCGCAAGGGAGACCCATGCTGATAATGTTTACTATTACGTCATGGCCGACGGGCGGGTACAGGGTAAATCCTCTGCCGCGCGCTTTTCAGCAAATGATACGGGTTTGAACATGCCCGTGGTGCTGTATCCGGGAGAATATGAACTTACACTGGAACTTGTAAGGAATGGGAATGGTACTTATGTCACGATCGATTATTCCAGATAGAACTACACGGAAAATATTTAAAGATGAGACTGGATGGGCGGATTTCTTCATAACAAGAATCGGGTTGATATTATTTGCTGCCATGCTTTTACTTTCGGCGTTCAGGGTTTACCCGATGTTCTATGAGCATGAGACCGGCGCATACATGGATGCAGTTATCTCAGAGGTCGCAGCGAAAATAGAAGCAGTTGATACCACAACCATACCTGAACATAAATATATCTATTCATTCGATGAAAAAAACAGGAATGTAAGAATTGAAATATCCACGGAATATGTTGCAGCCCGCGGGAACCTTAGTTCATGGAGAGATAAAGAACTGGTACATGCCAAACCCCTGGCGACTTATGTTTATCCTTCAAATAGTAAATGGGGTAACACATCAGGATTAAGAGAGTATCTCAGCAGGAGAAATAATTTCAGCAAAAACGGAGCAGATTCAAGCCCCTTAAATTTTTCAAGAGATAAGGGGGATGTTGAGGAGATGTTTGAAAATATCAGAAGCGAGCTTGCCAGGGACCCTTTTGTAGTTGATCCTGATAAGCCGTTGATTATAGAAAAAGTAATAATACACTATACTGATCAGATGGGGGGCGCGAAAAGGGATTATGTCCTCGTTTACCAGTGACGAAAGCGGAGTAATGGAACCATATAATGACATGCCGGCTATGGCGCTGGCTATTGTCGGATTTATCATTTTTATCGCCATTGTGGCCCAGGCATATACGGCATACCAGCAGAAGGTTTTCATAGCAGAGCACTACCAGGACGCTTCAAACCTGGCTGAGAAGCTGAGTAAGGATAGCGCTATTTTAAGCGGCAGTCGCACTGATGTCATCGGTGCCTCAGAAATTGAAACTATAAGCAGGAACCCGAAAGAGCTGATTGGAAAATACGGGACATATTATAATTTTATGTTCAAGGTCGAGGCAGACCCGCAAGGCCGCGCATACAGCAAGGTCATAAAAGACCCTGATATCCCCGAATCCAGAACCGGGGTTGCAGCATCCGTACCTGTAACAGTCAGGCTCAATGATGTGCAGGAAGTGCCGGGTATCCTGACAGTCAGGGTATGGAGGAAATAATGGGAAAAAGAAGCGTTTTTTCTGATACGTGCGGTTTTTCAACGACTTTTGATATTCTTCTGTTTCTTGTCATGATCTCGATCGCTGCGATAATATTGCTTCCTGAAATCCCGGGCAGTACCCAGGTCGAATCCGCGCTTGAGTCAAAAAACCAGAAACAATCATCCCAGACGCTGTTCACGCTCCTCAACGCAAGGGTGGATGAATTCGGGTATGTAGTAGCAGGCGACCAGATGGATGCAATAGCCATACCGCTTAATATCAGTAATTCCTCTGTTTATGAAACCGGGAAAAAAATCATAGCGGGCAAGGAGGTAAGGCATAAGACCTTTTCTGATATTGCAGCCGAAAATGCGGCGACGCAGTGGGTAATATACCATAATGGAACAACCATAAAACTGAACTTTTTAATGACAAATTATACGAACAGCCTGGATAGTGTGATGAAAACTCATCTTGAAAGGCAAATAGGGGATAGATACAGCTATAACCTGACAGTCATGTGGAGGCCATTTGTTAACGTGCCTATCGGGGGAGGTGTAAGCATAGGGGAGCCTGCTCCTGAAAATGCGTACACTGAATCGACATACATCACGATGCCCTACCGTGTGGGATTCACACGCAAACGCGTTGAAGCGATAATTGATAATAATTTCAATAACAGCAAATTCGGGAACCTGTCTTCAAGCTTTGATGCCTTAAAGAAAAACGCAACTAACAGGACTGCAATAGAGGAAGAGATTTCCAGTAAAATATTTGATTCTATCAACGGGACAATAGATGAAGCTGTGGACGGGATAGTGGATGAAACGCTCGGACCTGTTATCGAGGATGCTAAAAGCACAATGATAGAACAGGTCAATAATCTGCTTCCGGAGTCTGATCTCATGTTTAGTATGGAGATTAATAATATGATCAATAATATGCTGGATAGTGTTGTTTCTGAAGTGTCTGGTTCGGCCTCGGATAAGCTCAAGTCTTATCTCAAGGATGCTGCAAAAGAGGAAGTCCGGGAAATCGCAGATGAGGAAATAAAAGGACTGGTAACAGAACTTGCCGATTTGTATGTAAATAATGCCATGACCACAGCCGAGATCAGGGATCGCATTCTGACTGATGTCTTCTCGCGTATCAATATCAGCAGGGCACAGATTACGCTGTCCATCTGGGAGAAAAGAAGATGACAAAATCCTGGTTCCTGAAAGACGACACAGCCCGTGTCCCCTTTGCCGTGATCGGCGTATTTCTCATTATCGTTTCCCTTATCGTCTCCATGAACCTCACGCGCCTGGACATAAAAATGG
>VEPN01000024.1 GCA_012026835.1 Candidatus Methanoperedens sp.
CATCTGCTGATATTGGCTCCGTAAACTGACTTTTAGCATACTATATCAACATGAACTATTTATTTATAGGTGTCAACTTATTGACGGGAGTTGCCTAAGAATACTGCAAGTTATACCTGTTCCATTTGTCTATTTAGCATGTTCATTTGTTCAGATCCCCATGTTACTGAAATCTCTTTAACTCTTTAGCCCTGTACTCCAAAAGACGGGCGCGGACCACGGAAAATATCACAGCGGCTACCAGGATGCCAGCTATTACACTCAATGAAACAAAAGTAGGCACTTTATAGTAGTCGGATATCAGCATTTTTGTCCCGACAAAAGTAAGTATGGCTGAAAGCCCGTAATTGAGATAATAGAACATGGGCATTATCCCTGCAAGGGCAAAGTAGAGCGCACGCAAGCCTAAAATTGCGAATACGTTCGAGGTATATACAATAAACGCATCGGTAGTTATCGCAAGAACCGCAGGTATGGAATCCACGGCAAAGAGTACATCTGTACTCTCAACAACAAGAAGTACGATGAACATCGGTGTTGCAAAGTATTTTCCTGCTCTTTTCACAAAAAACTTATCATCTTCATAATTTTCTGTAACAGGCATTAACTTGCGGAAATATCTAAGCACAGGATTTTTTTCAGGGTCTATCTTTTTATCTCCATGCAGTGCCATCTTGATGCCTGTAATGATAAGGAAAGCCCCAAAAATATATATGATCGCGTGAAATTGTTCAATAAGCGTGATACCAGCGGCAATGAATATCGCGCGCATTACAAGGGCGCCAAGGATACCCCAGAAGAGGATCTTATGCTGGTAGATCGATGGAACATGAAAGTAAGAGAATATCATTAAAAAGACGAACAGGTTATCAACGCTAAGAGCCTTTTCTACCACGTAAGCGGTCAGGAAATCAAGAGCCTTCTGCGGACCAAACAAAAAGTAAACTCCGATATTGAATAATATGGAAAGCGATATCCAGAAAATACTCAATAGAAGGGCTTCTTTGATCTTGATGACATGGGATTTCCGATTAAATACACCAAGATCCAGGGCAAGCATTAAGAAAACAAATAAAATAAATCCAATCCATAATAGGCTTTGTTGATCAAGCATTTTTTCCTCTTAAAGTTTTTAACTTTTACACTAGTTTATAACAGTATAGTTTAAATATTTTGTCATAATTACAAATATATATTCATAAAAAGTATTTCATCGATAGATTCAATGATTTCAACCGGTTCACTTCAAATTCTGTCGCGCCCTATTTTTTTCTTTGATAGTCTTTCGATGGTCATGTGGTTGGGAGATTTCTGGTTTTCAATTATATGCCCGCATCTCAGAGCGCCGGAATAAATTGCCCGGCCTGCATCGCTTCTAATTATTACAGTTGTCCAGCCTGTTGGGGATCCCGCGCTCCCAACTGATATATCCGCATACTTTGAAGTAAAATCCACACAAACACGGCAGTTGGATCTTACAAAATTCCTTATTTCAGCATTTTCGACAAGAATTTTGCTTCCATCGGCAAAGGTTATGTTGAGACCGTTTCCTGTCATCTTGAATTTCTTAGCATTTTGCATATCTATTTTAGTTTTCAGGTACTCTAAGAAACTGCTATCAAACTGTTCCATACAGAAAAGCCCTATATTGAACTTGATCAAGTCAGATGGTTCAAGTACTGCCCCCTCAATATCGGGAACTTGCATGTTCCTCAGGGCAAGTATCTGGCAGGGAGTTCCAACTAACCCTAACCTTGCCTCCCTACCTTTCACATTGCCGTTCCTGGAATGAGAAAGAAGTGCCTGGTATGTAGGTGAGGGAGAATACCGTACACCAGCCGACGAGACAAGTTCCTGGTATGTCGATGCTATTATGGGGACGGGTTTCAGGTCTTTTACACCAGACACTACAGCGCCGTCTATCAAACCTCTACTCAATGCATACCAGAGAAGGCTCGTGGTTACCCCTCCATCCTGGCATACTTTCAGAATACCCTCGTCGGTACTCCTCGCAGAACGGATAATAGCATGCCTGTCAAGGATTTCCCAATCTTTTTGCAGTTTCTGAGATATCTCTCCTGCTCTCGGGCAGACAATATTGCATAACTGGCAGCTTGAGCATTCTTGTTTCATGACAGGGAGATCCTCAAAAACGAGGTTTTCAAAGCGGCACATAATGGTACAGATACTGCAGCCGGTGCAGAGTCCTTTATCAAGTATCTCGGATTTCAACGTTCCAAAACCAGGTACCGGGTAATGATCAATCATTCTTTCTCCATTTTTGATGATAATGTTTAAACATGATATTTTATTATAGTATATGAGAAATTATTTATAGTTTGTGTTGAACTTAGGGTGTAATAAATCATTTCAGAAAAAGCAAATTTATTATGTTACTAAGAAATCCAGATGGAGATATACCGAAAATAGATAAGACGGCTTATGTCTGTAAATCAGCGATGGTCACAGGGAATGTCGTTATCGGGAAGAATGTATTTGTCTCCCCTCACACCAGCATTCGTGCCGATGAACCTGGTTCCGCGATAATAATAGGAGACAATTGCAATATTCAGGATAATGTGATAGTACATGCCCTGGCAAATACAAAAGTAACGATTGATGATTTTACATCGCTTTCTCATGGCTGTATTGTGCATGGGCCGATCAATATAGGTAAGATCTGTTTTATCGGGTTCAATTCTGTTGTATTTGATTGCTTAATCGGGAACAAGTGCTTTATTTCACATAGAGCCCTGGTAAAAAATGTCAGTATCTCTGACAGAAGGATTGTAGAAGATGGGGGAGTAATTAATAAACAGGATGATGCAAATAAACTTGGGGAAATTACAGGAGAAATTTTAGAATTCATGGATAATGTTGTACAAACGAATATTATGCTCGCCAGAGATTATTCCAGACTCAAGGAGGTATGAAATATGGTTTTAGACGATTTGTTAGATATGTTTGAAAGGGACGAGAAGGATGACAAACCCAGAAAACGAGATAGAAACGAAAATGATAAAAATAATGAGAAAAAAAGAAAAAAATATGATGAAGCTGAAGAACGGGAAGATGGAAACGATGAACGGGGCAAAAAAAGGGGATTTTTTGATAGAATTTCAGAATTATTTGACTGATATAACCTGCACATAGGTAGAATTTCATGAAATTGATTGGCAATGGCAAATCAAAAGACATACACATGGCAGATGACGGGGATATAATTTTTGATTTCACGGATCTTAAAATCCTGCCGGTCGAGGTCATATGGCGGAACTACGTAGCTGGTTCGCTGTGGCGCCGCTTTGAAAAGGGGGATATTAAGCTTCCGGCCTTTACAGAGGCAAGAGAAGGAGCATTAATACCCGGCGGCATGATTGAATTCACCACCAAGTTCGAAGCTCAGGGTAGACCGGTGAATACAAAGGAGATACTCGATTCAGGCTGGATGACCGGGAAGGAACTCGAGTACATATCAAGGATTACGGAAAAAATCAATGATATCATGTTCGACTGTCTTCTTCGGAAAGATATGAGATTTTTAAACGAATTACAAAAGATTAATAATTAATACGTATATTTTTGGAGTGATGGAGATAGACGAACTGACAAGATGGGTATTGAGCGTGGACAGAAGGTTGCTGGTAATGAAGGAAATCCACGAAAATGAACTGATAAAAACATCCGAGATTGCCGAAAAGACAGGCAGGTCTTTGCAGAATATAAGTCATGCCTTGCGGGAACTTGAAGAACAAGGACTGATAGAATGCCTCACTCCTGAAAAGCATACGTGGAAGAGGTATATTCTGACCGAGAAAGGCGTACAGATATTCGAAAAATTCAAGAGAGAACATCTATTTAATTAAGGATATGACTTTGCATTTACCCTTGTAACAGAACTTGGGATACTGGTAGGCGAGACGCTACTTCTGTTAATTCTTTGATTCAACTCTTACCTTACAAATGTACCGTATCGCTATAATTCTTGAATAACCTACGCCTTTTTATAAAGTTCTATTTATTACAATATATTTTGTTATAAACATAACATTTAAGTATATTGCGTTTGTTCTATGATCTATGAAATGGATATTACTTATAATCAAATCGACAAACGTTTCATCAAGGGACAGGATGTTCATCTGGCGGAATATAAAAAACACCGGTGCGGTTTCACTATCCCATTCGGTCTATATATTACATGACACTGAAGATAACAGAACCATAGCAATAGATATTGCCAGGATAATAAATGAAAGAAATGGCGAGGTTTTACAATTTTTTGCTGATACCCTGAATGAAGGGCAGGAGCAGAAATTAAATAAACTCATCGCAGAAGAGATTAATACTGAAATCAAAGAATTTTCTATAGAATGCGACGATTTTATTGCAGATGTAACAAAGAGAATTTCAAATAAAAAATTTAAGGTTTTTGAATTGGAAGAATTGAGCGATGACATCCATAAACTTGACAGGTGGAGATTAAAGTTGATCCAGAAACACGGGCTTGACCCGGATAAAATAGAGATTTTGAATAATCAAATCGGAAAATGCAAAGAAAAACTGAATGATTTTGAAGAAAAAATCCTCAAAGGTGATAAGTAATGTTAATAGGAATCGGTCTTGGCCCCGGAAATCCCGACCTCCTCACCCTGGCAGCCGTAAAAGCATTGAAGGAAAGCAGGAAAGTGTACGTGCCTGGAAAAATGGCCGCCGAACTTGTGGCACCTTATGCAAAGGCGGATGTGCTGGATTTCCCTATGATACAGGATGAAGCGGAATTATCAAAATTATGGGAAACCAACGCAGGAATAGTAGCACGTGAGGCAGAAAAAGGTACGGTTTCATTTGCTGTGATCGGGGACCCCAACTTCTTTTCCACCTTTTCTCATCTTCGAAGGACAATCAAGGAAAAATACCCGCATATCGGGATTACAACAATTCCGGGCGTGAGTGCCATAACAGCCCAGGCATCCAGGACTAATATAAGCATTGAAGGCTCATTCATAGTTAGTGACGGTTCACCTGCGGATACAAAAATTATCCTGAAAACAAAGAATCCTCAAAAGGCAAAAGAAGAGCTGACAAAGGAAGGTTTTAATGATTTTATTTACGCAGAGCGCCTGTTCATGGGAAATGAAAATGTAACCTGCAACATTCCGGAAAAAGGAGATTATTTCAGCATGCTTGTGGCCAGGCGTTACAAACCAGGCATCCTGCCGAAAGGAAAACTTTATATTGTAGGCATAGGGCCGGGAGCGGTAGAGCAACTTACAGGTAAGGCAAAAAATGCACTGGCTGAGTCTGAATATATTATCGGCAACGGCACATATCTTGACCAGATTGCAGAAATCACGAAAAATTCAAAGATCATAAGAAGCGGGATGGGAGGGGAGATTGAGCGCGCCAGGAAGGCGGTCGAACTCGGAAGAGATCATGTTGTTTCAATAATCAGCGGAGGAGATGCCAATGTTTACGGAATGGCAGGATTGGTGCTTGAGGTGGCTGAGAAAGAGAGAGAAATAGATATCGAGGTAATTCCGGGTGTGACTGCCCTGAGCGCGGCAGCTTCTCTTCTTGGGGCGCCACTTGTGAATGATTTTTCTGTGATCAGCTTAAGTGATCTTTTGACTGGTATCGAAACGATTAAGCATCGTCTCAATAAAGCTGCTGAAGCCGATTTTGCAATAGCTATCTATAATCCTAAAAGCAGGAACCGACGGCATAACTTTGAGGGGGCCATAGAGATTATTAGAAAATACAGGAATGATAATACCCCTGTGGGGATTGTTAAAGATGCGACACGGGAGGGGGAGACTGTTATTGCCACGACTCTTGGGAGAGTAATGGAGTATAATGATATTATTGATATGAGCACGATAGTATTAATCGGAAACAGCGAATCGAGGCTATGGGATAACAGGATAATAACGCCGCGGGGTTACCAGAGGAAATATGCATACTAATGTTATTGCTCAGGAAATTAAGACAAGGTTTCATTGAAGGTATATGAGCATTAAAACAATCGGGCTTACAAAATACTTCGGCAATCTATGCGCCGTCGATAATGTAAATCTTGATGTCGGGAATGAAATTTTCGGGTTATTAGGCCTGAACGGTGCAGGCAAGACCACAACAGTGCTGATGCTCACAACGCTTTTAAAACCATCTATAGGCGAAGCTTATGTATGCGATTTTGATGTTGTAAGGGAAGCCGGGGAAGTTCGCAAGGTCATAAGTTACGTGCCTCAGGACATGGCAGTGGATATTAAATTAACAGGCAGGGAAAACGTTATGCTGTACGCCAGGTTGTACGGCGTGGCAGACAGGAACAAGAGAGTCGATGAGGTACTTGGATTGATGGGACTTGCAGGGAGGGCAAACGACAGGGTGAACAGTTACTCGGGAGGAATGCGAAGGCGCCTTGAACTTGCCCAGGCCCTGGTGCATGAACCGCGGGTGTTGTTCCTTGATGAGCCCACGCTTGGACTGGATGTAGCTGCAAGAAAAAAAATGTGGGAGTATATTTCTTTGCTGAAGGAAAATGGCGTCAGCATTTTTATAACAACCCATTATATGGATGAGGCGGATAAATTCTGCGACAGGGTAGCGATAATGGACCGCGGAAAGATCGTTGCTATGGACTCGCCTGCGAAATTGAAGGATAGTATCAAGTCTTTATCGATAAAGGAAACTTCGCTTGATGATGTTTTCCTGCAAAAGGTGGGCGCAGGAGGGGAACAGGGCGGTTTTGACGAATATAAATTCAGGACACTGCTGCGGAGAAGGAAATGAAGGAAATTTTTTACTATTTTGAAAGGGATTTAAAGCGCTGGATGAGGTCAGGGAAATCCGTATTCTCCTCGCTTGCCATGCCTGCGGCATGGCTTGTATTTGTAGGTCTTGCCCTTCCTATCCGTTTCACAGACAACTATCTTGATTTTATTACCCCGGGCATTCTTGTCATGACCATGCTCTTTGCCTCGCTGCAGGGAGGTACGCTTTTGATTTTTGATAAGATACTTGGTTTCTTGAATAAGTTCCTGGCCCTGCCTGCACCAAGGGAAAGCATTCTCTTTGGAAAAATTCTTTTTATCGCTTTCAGGGGCCTGTTACAATCAACCGTAATCCTTGTGATGGCAGTATTGCTGGGAGTAAAAATGCACAGCTTCATGACTGTTCCCCTCACCTACCTTGTTCTATTCATTTTTGGAGTATTGTTTTCTGCGATAGCCACGACAATAGCCCTGCTCGTGGATGACTACGACAGCTATTCTGCAATGAACAGCATGGCAAGTATGCCGCTTTTCTTCACAAGCAGCGCACTTATGCCCTATGAAATGATGCCCCAATGGCTTCGGATTATAGCTTCTCTAAATCCAGTCAGCTATGCGATAGATACTGTAAGGGCCCTTTTTTCAGGGAACTTCTTGCTGGATGGGATGTTCGGTCTCATTGCAATGGTTATAGTTGTCCTAACGGTCAGCGTGTACGTATTCAGGAAAGCAACAGTTTAAGTTTTTATGAATCAGTTAAAAAATATTTACGGACTTGGTCTGTTTCAATTGAAGTGTAGAATATTTATATATCTTCATGTCATCCTGTTAAACTGTAATTATCAGGAGAAATTGGAGGTTAATTTTGATAACGCATTCCAGCCGGAAAGTCAAAGAAGGAAAAATTGTAAAAGTGGAGGTTGACTGCGAGGATGTCATTAAAAAGCTCAGGATCACAGGTGATTTCTTCCTGCATCCGGAAGATGTCCTTGATGATATTGAAAAAACCATGGTTGGCCTGAAAAAAGATGTAAGTTTTGAAACATTGGTCATCAAAATTAATGATATAGTTAAGAATAACGATGCCAGGATGATCGGCATAAGTCCTGAGTCCATCGCGGAAGTCTTGAGGGAGGCGCTAAAATGAGATGGAGAGTTATAGGGCTTGAAACCCACGATGCTTATATCAACATGGCCCTTGATGAGGCAATAAGTGAAGGTATAAGAACTGGCTCATCCCCGCCTACCATAAGGTTTTACAACTGGGAACCAGGCGCAGTTTCCATAGGTTATTTCCAGGGCATAAGGGATGAGGTCAATCTCGAAGTATGCAGGGAACTGGGCGTGGACTGTATAAGACGCTGGACAGGCGGCGGGGCGGTTTATCACGATTCTGGGGGCGAGTTAACATACAGCGTGATCGCCCCTGCCGGCGTATTCCCAAAGAATATAATTGAGTCTTACAGATTAATATGCGGATGGATAATAAGGGGTCTTGAAATCCTTGGAATTGAAGCAGAGTTCAGGCCGGTCAACGATATTCTTGTAAAGGATAAAAAAATCTCAGGAAGCGCCCAGACAAGGAGGGGAGGGATTTTATTGCAGCATGGAACCCTGCTTTACGGGCTTGACCTGAAAACGATGTTCAGCGTTCTTAATGTTAGCAGGCAGAAGATTACAGATAAGATGATCAAGAGCGCAGAGGAAAGGGTCACCTGTGTCCTGATGCACCGGGAAGCGGGCAGGGAAGAGGTTTATGAGGCTCTCCTTAAAGCTTTTACTGAGGACAAGGACTATGGGTTCGGTGCATGGAACAGGGATGAGCTTGTAAGAGCCAGGGAGCTTGCTGAAAAGAAATATAAAAGCGAGGAATGGACGTTTTTAAGATAGAACTTATGGAGTGCGGAGGCAAAATGGAGTACTATCGAGCTGAGAGAATATATCCAATAACGAGTTAGAGTCAAACAGTGGGCAGGAAGCGGGAGTGGAATCTGCGTTGTTTTGTTTAAAATAGATACCTGCCCACAATGTTATTTTAACAATACATCTATTTAAAACCATTCATGTATATGAACATGAGAGCGGTGGCTGCATGAGTTACATCAAAAATAGCAGGTTAGGAAATATTTGGTTAGTTAAAAAGGCTGCTATTGATGAGTTCAGGCGAGCGAATGCAAGGAATTAACCTGGCAAAACCGTAAGGCATAAACTTGATTATCCCCCGACATATTATGAATGTGGACTGGATCTCACATTTGCTGTTTGGACTTACGCTTAGTGCAATCCTGCTGAAAGACAGGTCTCGCGGAAAAATGGCACTCGTAGCAGCCGCCAGCCTGTTGCCCGATCTTGATATACTCTGGTATCATCGAAGTGGATTACATTCACCGCTGGTTTTACTCATATTAGCACTGCTACCTGCTATCCGGAATCGTGCTTTTTTTGCTCCAATACTTACCGGTTTCCTGTCGCATTCAGCCCTTGATATCTTCCTGTTTGATAATTCTAATCACGCAATTAAAGACCTGGCTAATCAGGTTGTAGCAAATGAAAGCATGGCTCAAAGCATTGAGGCGAGCATAACGAATTACATAGCGGCCGACGGAATCATGCTTTTCTATCCGTTCAGCAGTGAAAAATATTCCATAACCTTAAGCGAAGGAAACTATACAATTATAGCTGGTTTTATTGCAGCAGCCGCCGTATTTACCCTTGTATGGCTGTACTTTAAGGAATACCGCAGGAGATAGATTTTCCACTCAAGATTATTATATTCTTTTTTTCTTGAAGATAGATACCGCACCAAGTGCAACTATTGCTATAATAACTTCAAATCCAGGTGTTTCTTTCGATTCAGACATAATCTCTTTAGGAAGCGCTGCCGATGGGTCTGCTGTTATGGCTGAAGTCGGGGATAGCGTGGGGCTGTCAGTCTTTGTCTCATATTCAACTACAGGATAGAACCTTAGGGTTGGGCTATCTACTACCCTGAAATTCATGCCGCCAATCAGATCAACAATGCTGTCCTGTGGAAGGATTAGCAGGCTGTCTGTAGACATACGTATCTGGTCCACGTCTGCTTCACGTACCTTAAAGACACCGTATTGATCGTCAGCTTTGATCTCTGTAACACTTGTATCTATCGCCCATGTGTATCTGAGTTGCATTATCTCTGCCGGCTCCTCAGCAGGGAACGTAACTAACGTGACAAATACGGGCACACCTATTTCGTCTCCGAGGCTCTTCTCAACATAGGTGTATATTTTCGCGTCTGAGATGACTTTTTCGTCTTTCTTTATACCATCCTTGTTCAGAGTGAGCAGTGCCGGAGGCCATGCCCTGGCATCGATAGATTGTGCTGTCAGAGTCCAGCCGCCTCCAACATCCCACGATTCACCCGCAGCAAGTGTCTTCCTTTCCGCTTGGCCATGCTCAATCACCAGGTTCGCAAGTCTATTTGTCTTGTTCTTGAGCGCCACATACTTTTTAGCCTGCCAGCCAACTATCTTGTAGCTACCTGCAACTGCGCTCATATCACCGGCGCCAAACCCTTCAAGTCCTGCTGCTGTAGCGGCTGCAGCATCTCCATTAAACCTTTCCTCTACAACCTTGAGCTGCTTGGCATCTCCCCGTGTGCTGTATATCAGGTTATTTTCGGCAATGGTTCTGCCTGGTACCCCGGAGGTAAGCGTTGGTATCAGTGTCAGATTTTCATTTCCGAGTTCATCTGTGGCATCATAGTAAAATCCTGCAAAATTCTGCGGTCCCCATGATACGAAACCTGAACTGAGGTCCAGGTAATTTCTAATACCTGCTGTTTCATTCGCTATCTGTCCGCGAATCTCAACCTTGGTTGCACCTGCTGAATTTGCAGTTAAAAATACACACAGTAGTATAAATACCGAAATTGTAAATGAGCTTATTCTTTTCATTTTTCTTTAGACTCGTCTTTTGCCATGTTTTTATTGTAATCACAATAATTTAAGGATTTGCTGATATAATTATATGATCTACTGAACAGAACCTTCGGTGCAGCTTGGGATAAATATAAGAGATCCCAGGATACTCTTTTCCACAATTACTTTCTCAGGGGAAGAAGGAAGAATCCAATTTTTTCAAAATCTCCATCAAATGAAAAAGCTTTTTCTATATCTCTTTTTTTCATCAATGCAAAACTTGTGCAGTCTGTGAAGCTAAGCTTCTTATCATAATAAGTTCGGAACAATTCCCATGCATATCCAAATATTTCACTGCCAATCTCAATTTTTTCAATAACTCTTGATGCAAGAATATCGTTTCCCCATTCAACTGCTTCATTATGTCCAACCGAGTAGCGAATTCTTGTGAGGGTCTCATCAATTATATAATCCGAAGTGATTAATTTCTTCACCCGGATCTTGCCATTCTTTATTTCTTCAAGAAATTGTACTGCAGCAGCATGATTTTTATCTTTTTCATTCACAAGGGCAAGAAAAGCTGATGTATCTATAAAAATCATTTCTTTCCCTCATAGATTTCGTCATGGTTCTCCGATAGATCCTTTGAGGCACGGAAGGTATGCATCTTGAAAAATGGATCTTCTTTATCAAAACCTGATTTTTCCCGGACCCATTCCAAAACAGCTTCTCTTATGGCTTCCTTGATCGAAATACCCTCTTTTTCTGCAGTCTTCTTGAGTTCATGATATATATTTATGTTCAGTTCGCTCTGGATATATTTGATTTCAGACATTTCGCATCAACATTTCAAGATGCCATTTAAACATTAAATACGTTATGTTCAAACTGGTTTATGGTGCAAGTTACAGGATTATAGGTAGTTACCAATCCATGGATTCACCATATAAGGTTATTCATTTTTTACAGCAGCAGTAGCCTTTAGTGTTCACTCCCCTGTTATTATATTAGCCAAAAAAACTATGAGGAGTAAACATTGGAATTTGATGTAGATAAACCTGTAAAAATCTATTAGAATAAATATATCGGCTTAACCGATAAAAATGAAGAAAAGTTTGTAGATGCGACCTCAGAGCATAGTGTTTGTGCATCGAAGTTCTTGGAAGAGCTTAATCTTGATCCTATAATGCCCGAACTGAACAAGTATCATTCGGTTCCCGAAGGCAAAGAGGATTTTCCAAGAAGTGCGATGTTCAAGGCATGATCTTCAGGAAAATCAAGAAAATCAGGTACTACAAGAAGACTGAAGATTATCTCATTGACTATCCAAGAGAAGCTATAGAGCTTGATTTCAACGTCGATCAAAATGCACCTGAGTAGCTTAACAGGATTGCAGCATAGGATTGTAGAAAATCTTTCTTCAGTTGCCTATTTGACATAAGGGGTAAAAAAAGTTACCAACGATTTATAGGGGTCCTGGTAACCACCATGACTATAAAGTAATATTGTTGAAAAGTATATATATTAATAAGTATTTTACCTTTCCTGTGGATATTCTAGATATACTAACAGTAACACTCCCAAAAGATATTTATCAATTTATCATTGTCTATGGCTTCGCATACTTTTTGTTAATCTTTTATGGAACGAAACAATGGGATAAATATTCAAGTTTTGAGAAGGTTGTTTTTTCGGTTCTATCAGGTTACGTTGTTTGGGTTTTTTTCGTTTTCCCAATTTCATTTTTTATGAATACATTGGATGTATTCCAACGTGAATTGTCAGATATAAAATATACTGACCTATATAAGTATCTGTATATATTTAATTATATATTTGCGTATTTAATAGTATGGAGATTGCTATTTAGCAAACAACCATTAAGAGATAATAAAATTTTCTTCAAATTCACAAAGTACTTGATAACGGCAATCTTAATTATTTTTTTTATGGCGGATTACCTATATCTTGTATCGTTTACTTTTTCAGAATATCAAGAATATTTGGGTTATGCTATGTATTCTTTCTTCTATTTATTAGCTATTTCCATATTTTATTTGATTTTTTTAGAAATATATGGAGAAAAATTTATAATAATTTCCAAAATCAAAAAGGATAATTCATTTAAGAATCTCTATTGCAGGTTAATATTTTTAAAATATATTATTTTAAAACGAGAAAAAAAGATAAAGCAATTAATAGTAGGGATCTTTATTATCGTAGTCATAGCTTTCCTTTTTATAGGGTATTATTCTTTAAAAACAACCACTCAACTTGAAGAAGAAGAACCTGATAGACTTATTATTGATTCCATGTTCATTACTCGCGCAAATCGTACTGTTTCAGGGGATTTTTTTGTTAGGCAAAATTATAGTGTAAAGTTCGGAGCAATACCATGGGTAAAAATTAAGCCTAATATAACCTTAAAAAATAGCCTCGATGAACCTACAAATCTTTATCCTTTTAGGGGAGACTATTTGTTAATAAATAATTCGCGGTTTAACACGACAAATATTATTTTATATGGCAAAAAAGAAATAAGTAACTTGCCTAACTCTTATTTCTATGAATTAGAGATTAGCAGTTTAAATGATACAGTCCAAAAATGGGATATAATATTCAATAATAGCTATAATTATACTATTGAAATCAATGAGGCTATTATTGATCCCATGAGAGAGCTTAAATTTATTAATTACAGTCGTAATAATTTGAGCTTAGGCGATGTTATTAATGAAGACCAAAGAATAATTATCAGACGTGTATGGATTGCACCAGATCTTTCAAAGATTTATTCAAATCGGTCAATTTCCTTATTTTTTGAGAGTAAAAATACAGATTAGAGAACTTGATTAGTTAAAATACCTTAAGTTCGCCTTATCATAAATCTCCTTCAGCACTTCAGGGCTGAAATCACTGTAATGCCTTGCCAGCACACTTTGCGGCACCCTGCCGCAAAAGGCATCAACATACCTATCCCGCTTGGCCCTCAAAAGTTTACCGCCTCTTAATCCTGATGAAGCAAGTGGAATACAACTCAATAAGCCATTTAAAAAACTGATAACAACAGTAACGGGCTGGGAGGGATTTGAACCCACGGCCGTCGGATTAAGAGTCCGACGCTCTGCCTGTCTAAGCTACCAGCCCATCAAAGGCTTTCTCCTAATAATACTCTCCCGATATATACATTTCGAATCCTCTAAAACTCAGACAGCTTAAGCTGTCTCTTGCCACATCGCTCACCCGGTATTTCAACCGGATAAATCCCTGTCAAACATCCCAGGCACAGGTCATCTTCAGGTATGCCTATTGATTTCACAAGCCCGTCAATACTTATATACCCCAGCGAGTCAGCATTGATCAGTGCTTCAACCCCTTTTACTGATTTATGTGCAGCTATAAGCTCTTCCCGTGTTGCCATATCAATACCCAGGTAGCAGGGTGAAATAATAGGAGGACTGCCGACCCTCATGTGTACTTCCTTTGTCCCGGATTTTCTCATCAGGTCGATTATGCGCCGCGATGTTGTTCCTCTCACAATGCTGTCTTCCACGAGCACGATACTTTTACCCTCGATATTGGGCTTTATCGTGTTGAGCTTGAGCCTGACGGCGGTTTCTCTCATATCCTGCCCCGGCATTATGAAAGTCCTGCCGATATACCTGTTTTTCATAAGCCCCTCCATATAATCTATCCCCGACTTCTTTGAAAAACCTATTGCATACGTGATCCCGGAATCCGGCACAGGAGAAACAATGTTTGCTTTTACCGGATGTTCTTCAAAAAGGGTCGAGCCAATGCGCATCCTTGTATTATATACAAGCTCGCCGTCGATGATAGAGTCAGGCCGTGCAAAATAGATATATTCAAAAACGCAGTGGGCTGCATTTCTGGATTTGACCAGTTGATGGCTCTCGTAAGATCCGTTGCTGAATATTATCATCTCACCCGGCACAACATCACGGATAAGCTGGCCACTCAATATATCAATGGCCGCGCTTTCCGATGCTACCACGAAACCGTTATCAATCCTCCCGATGCATAGAGGCTTGATACCAAGCGGGTCCCTCACAGCTACAAGCCTGTTATCCACAAGGAAGACAAGCGAGTAGGAGCCGATGAGCCTCCTTATTAATTCCTTGACTGAATCTTCAAGGGAATTGTGCATGAGTTCTTTCACAAGCAGGTGGGCTATGACTTCAGTATCTGAATCTGATAAAAAGATCCTGCCTTCTTTTTCAAGCTCTGTTCTTAAATCTCTTGAATTGACAAGATTCCCATTATGAGCTATAGCAATCGTCCCGCTTTTGAAGCTAACAAGAAGAGGCTGGCAATTTTCAATCCTTGACCCGCCGGTAGTGGAATACCGGACATGCCCTATTCCCACATGGCCTTTCAGTTTTTGTATATCTCCCCTGTTAAAAACATCGGGCACAAGGCCCATACCTTTTAAAGTCCTGACCTGTACGCCATCATGGACTGTGATCCCTGCGGACTCCTGTCCCCTGTGCTGAAGAGCATAAAGTGCGTAATATATAGACAATGCAGCAGGCGATTCTTTTTTAAAAGAAACGCCTACAACGCCGCATTCTTCATGCAACAGTGGTCACCTTATAATTTAATATCCGCACTTTTCTTGCCATTTGTAGCTTCGCATACGTGCGGTCTTACCAAATCCGCACGACGCACACATCTTTGTATGGGTATTGAATGAAACGCTACCGCACCTTCTACATTTTATGTGTGTCTTGTGCTGGCGTTTACCCATTGAGGGTGTACCTTTTGACATTTGTTATCACCTTTTGTTTATGGGGATATGAATACTATATTATCCCCGCGGACTACTACTGTTCCAAGTTTCTTTGTTTCGTTCTCTTTTATTTCCTCGGCATTTGCCAGGACAAGGTTCATATGCATGTCATATCCCTGCAATTCACCTCTGAATTCCCTGGCACCTTTTAGCCGTATCAGCACCGATTTATTTAATGCATTGTTTAAAATGTCGAGGGGTCTGTTTCCCATAAAACGCTCCTTAATAAAGTTTATTAAACCATTAACGCAATAGTGCTCTTGAGTTGTCAGAAGAATACTTAAAACTATTGGTGGCAAATGAAGATAAAATCGAGGAATATACTCAGAAAGACTGATGAAAAGGCACTCATCAATGACATAGTTGAAGCTTTCGGGGATGCGAGCGCTTTTGCGGATAAGAAACTTGAAGATGTCCTGACTGATGAATGTGAGTTCATATTCGTGGAGGGACAACCGCTTTTGTTCAAAATAGAGGGGAAAATCTTTCCCACGGTCAGGGGTGCTCTTAAATTAAATCCAAAGCGAAGAAGGGTCGTTGTGGACCCCGGGGCAGTGAAGTTCATTATAAACGGCGCGGACATAATGGGTCCGGGAATAGTAGAAGCAGACCCTGATATAAATGAAGGCGACCTAGTAATAGTGGTGGAGCAGGCACATGGAAAGGCCCTTGCAATCGGAAGGGCTCTTGTGCCTGGCAAGGACATGGCCGGGAAAAAAGGCAAAACTGTCAAATCGATCCATTATGTAGGGGATGAACTCTGGAAGCTTGAACAGAAATAAATAGCTTTAACAGAAATAGATAAATAGAAATATAAAGTAAGAAGTAGAGGTGATGATTTAATGGTAAAATTTTTGGATAAGCTCATAGGAAGCGGTAAGAAACCAAAATCCGAGGCTGAGGAATACCAGGAACTTAATCTTTCGGAATTCGAGGAAGGTTTCAAGGATGAGCCGGCTAACATGTTCTTACGCATAGCCGAACTCGGAGGTCTTGAACTGCTCCCTGAACTGAAGAAACAGGTTTACGAAGGAAATGTACTTATTATCGATGTGTCACCTGCAAAACATGACAAACTGCTTTTTGACAGGGCTATCAAGGACTTAAAACAGGTAGTTAACGATGTTCACGGGGATATTGCGCTTGTTAAAGAAGACCAGGTCATCGTAACGCCCCGCGGAATGCGAATTGACAGACAAAAATTAAAGTGAATAAAGAAATACCTTTAACAGTTACCAGAAGTACCTGTCCGCTGTGTAATAAGGAGCTTGTGACAAACTGGGTCGAGCAAGACATCCCTTTTTTTGGCGAAGTTATGCACATAACTTCGCTGTGTGAATGCGGGTTCAGGTATTCTGACACATTGATAATGTCCCAGCGTGAGCCTGTGCATTTTGAATTTACAGTAAAGTCCATGGATGACCTGAATGTCCGGGTGGTCCGCTCCACATCAGGGACAATAAAGATACCCGAACTCGGGGTAGATATCGAACCCGGACCTGCTTCGGAATCCTTTATATCGAATATCGAAGGTGTACTTGACAGGGTGGAGGAGATACTTGATATGGTGATACGATGGGGAGAAGAAGAAAAGACTGAACGGGCACATGAGCTCAAATGCATCATCGGCAAAATAAAGGCTGGAGAATCAGAAGTCACAATCGTGATTGAAGACCCGATGGGCAACAGTGCCATAATAGCAGAAAAAGCCATCCGAAGGAGACTTACGGATGAAGAGGCCGCTCTCCTGAAAACAGGGATTGTAATATTTGAGACAACTTAAAACCTCCACTCTTATTTAACGGACAAGTTCCGGCGGTATGCTCCCGTTATGCAGAGCCGTTGCAATGAGTGCGCCGCTGATATCTATTTTTTTGAGCATGTTGATATCATCCATATCCCTGACTCCCCCGCCGGCAAGGATATCATGGCTGGAATATCCTGCAACCAGCTTGAAGAAATCCATTTCAATTCCGGCTCCGGTTCCGACTCTATCCAGATTCAGGATGATAATGTCTTTGATTTCATAATTATTTAGTAATTTTACAAGTTCCCCTGGTCGGGTTTCCATTTTCCTGTCTGTTGTTAATACCCTGCCGCCTTTTATATCGATACTCACATTAATCCTTCCGGGGAAGCGCTTTGCTGCTGTTTCTATAAGGTCTAATGAAGCGGTTTCAGTGCCCAGTATTACAGTATCGGCAATATCGGCGCATTTCTCTATATCGTCCATATTTTGCACTCCCGTATCTACCATGGTCTTTGTTCTTGACGATATTTTACCGATCAGCTCAAAATTGTCCCCTTTATGCTGGAGACGGTCAAGGTCAGCGATGTAAACCTCTTTCGGCCTGAGTGCAGAGATTATTTCAAGAGGAGCTGATGAACTGGTTATCATACTCTGTATGGGTCTGTATTTTGACCTCTCCCCTCTGATTGCATGAACAGCAATACCATTAAGTATATCAAGAACGAAAATAACTCGAAACATTTCTTATCAATTCCCGCATCCTATTTTCGACTATCTATTATAGATATTTTTCCTGTGCCCGGATTTTAAAATTATATTCAACACTTAATATTTGAAACATATCTCATAAGCGCTTTGCGTTCTTCGCGTGCTTTGCAGTGTATGATTTTTGCCACCGCAACTCTTTTATATACACAACCTCAAAGGTAAATAATGCTGGTATTTTATCTGGCATCGGGGTTACTGGGATGGTTTAGGATACTGGCATGAGCTTGGGGATATAAACTGTAGAATTTATTATCCTTGAATCCATGCTTCTTTGCAACAGCCAGAGATGACATTAATAATGCATGCTGAAAAGCTTGTAACCCTGCTGTGGATAAAAACGTATGAAAAATCAATCAGGGGGAATATAGATGGAAAAGAATGTTTCAGAAAGCAAATATGAACCTCCGGGCAGGGCAGAATCATTCTGGATAGCAACAACTCCGGAAACTGAATACCCTTCCTTAACAGAAAATGTTTCTGTTGATGTGGCAATCCTGGGTGGGGGGATCGCAGGGATAACTTCGGCATTATTTTTAAAGAAGGCTGGTTTAAATGTTGCCGTTATCGAGTCGCAAAGAATCATAAAAGGGGTAACAGGGTACACGACAGCCCATATCACTTCTGCTCACAATCTAATCTACGATTATCTTATTGATCACTTTGGTAAAGATGGGGCACAGCAGTATGCCGATGCTAATCAGGAAGCGATTGAGAGAATTGCCCAGCTGGTGGAAGAGCATAATATAGACTGTGACTTTAGAAGAACTTCGGAGTATATTTATGCAGAAAGCAAAGAGGATGTAGAGAAACTTGGGCGCGAATTTGAAGCCGCAAAAAGCCTCGGCCTCCCTGTATCCTATATGGACGCTGCGCCTTTGCCATTTAAGACCTATGGTGCTATTCATTACAAGAACCAGGCACAGTTCCATCCGCGTAAATACCTGTTATCTCTGGCTAAACTTATCCCGGGTAACGGCAGCTTTATTTTCGAAAATACTCGCGCGCTTGATGTTGAGGAGAGCGAGCCGCACAGAATTAAAACCGACAGAGGCTATCTCATAGCAAAAAACGTTATTATCGCTACGCATTTTCCATTTCTTAACCAGGGAATGTTTTTTGCGCGCATGGAACCTTACCGTTCGTATGTATTAGGCGTCCGGATTGCCGATGAAGTACCGGAAGAGATGTTTGATAGCAGTAAAGACCCATCTCATTATATCCGTACACAGCCCACTCCTGATGGTCTTCTTGTCATTGTGGGAGGTGAAGATCATCCCACAGGCCATGCAGCCAATACGGTTGAGCATTATGAACGACTGGAGCAGTTCGCCAGAAATCATTTCCAGATTAAATCAATCGACTATCACTGGTCTACCCAGGATAATTATTCATTTGATAAGGTTCCTTTTATTGGAAGATTTACCCCGGGCAGCAAGCATCTTTATGTAGCTACAGCTTTTAAGGGCTGGGGCATGACCCATGGTATGGTCGCAGCTACAATACTGTCAGATTTAATTCTTGGCAGGTCAAATCCGTATCAGGAACTATATAATCCGGGCCGTTATAAGCTCCTTACCACGGGAGGTAAGTTGATTACTCAGAATATACAGATTGCTGAGACGCTCCTTAAAGGCAGGCTTTCTAGACCCGAAAAATTTTCTAGTATCAATATCAGAGAAGCTAAAGTTGTGGATGTTAAAGGTGAAGAAGTTGCTGTCTATAAAGATGATAAAGGAAATATCCATGCGGTTTCTCCTGCATGCACCCACATGGGATGTATCGTCAGCTGGAACAGTGCTGAAAAATCATGGGACTGTCCCTGTCATGGTTCACGCTTTAATTTCAACGGGGAAGTTATCCATAGCCCGGCTGTAAAAAATCTTGAAAGGAAGGAGATTCAGGAGTGATATTAAATTATAAGATATGGAAGATAGAAAGGATAGAAAGAAATGTTAAAGACATAATTTTGTACAGCATAACAAATTCGAAACATAAATGTATAAGAGCATCTAATAGGCCCAACGACTATGAAACTACTCGTAAGCCCCATCAATGTTGAAGAAGCAAAAATCTCAAGGCTTGGCGGCGCGGATATCATCGATGTGAAAAACCCAAAAGAAGGCTCACTCGGTGCAAATTTCCCATGGATGATAACGGCTGTAAAAAAGGCGGCAGGAACTACTCCTGTAAGTGCTACCATAGGCGATTTTAATTATAAACCCGGAACAGCCTCACTTGCTGCATTGGGTGCGGCTGTGGCAGGGGCTGAATATATCAAAGTGGGATTATACGATATCCAGACAAAGGAGCAGGCCTTTGACATGCTGGTAAATATCGTCCGCTCTGTAAAAGATTACGACAGGAATAAAAAGGTCGTGGCCTCAGGTTATTCGGATTACCGGCGGATCAATTCCATATCGCCTTTTGAGCTTCCTGAAATCGGTGCAAAAGCCGGCGTGGATGTAGTTATGATGGATACTGGTATCAAGGATGGCCGTTCGACGTTTGAGTTCCTGAATGAGCAGGAGCTTACCGTGTTTGTCAAAGACGCAAAAAAGCACGGACTTAAGACGGCCCTGGCTGGAACGATTAAGTTTGAAGACATTGCGGCCCTCAAACGTATCTCCCCGGATATCATTGGGGTCAGGGGCTGTGTTTGCGGCGGGGATCGGAATTCATCCATCAAGCAGGAACTTGTTGAGAAGTTAAAAAAAGAGATTAACCAGGCATAGTCGCAAAGTTTTTTATACATGTTTGCCAGTGATATTTTTTGGATGAGGCCGGATAATACATCTCTCCTACTTTTTTTCTGGCACCAGTACTTGGGTCAAGTTTGGGAAAAAGCATTTAAATAGTAAAGAAAAAGAGTAACCTTTGCAGAAAAGAAAAAAGTAGGTGGGTTGGGGAGTGGTGGATCTTCTCATGCAAAGGTAACCTCTTTCTTCATATTTATGATATAAAAACTTTTTGATGGAAGTTCAGGGATTTTTTTTTCTTACATTAATTCTAACAGTAGGCGGATCATCCAAAAAACAAGAAAAGCAAGGGAATATTTAAATGTTTTCCTCTTTTTCCTTTACGCGCCCTGCCATCCATATCAAAAACAGGGCCGCAACAATGCCTACAAGAGTCATCCCTCCTGTATTATCGGGCCGGTTTTTATCCAGTTCCTGAAGCGGTGCAAGCAGGATAAAGAAACCAAGAGCCCCTGATGCCAGTGCCAGTTGATGTCTTTTTGACCATGCTGCACCGTTGCCTGACATCTTCAATACCTTCAGGCTTACCAGTATGACAGGCCCTATCACCAGAAGTATGGTCAACAAAGGATGAAGCCCGGTGTTAGGCAAAGACCAGCTAATAAAAAAGAAAGAAAAGGTCGAAAGGAAACCTGCAACTACAAACCAGCGGGAGCTGGGGACGCTTATGTTTTTGGGGATAAATAATGTATCTGGCAGCCGCCTCGCCAGCTTAATCAGCCCAGATACAATTATAATTGTCAGGAGATAGTGAACTAACGGCGGCCTGTACGGGGTAATAAATAGGAAACCAAAAATCACAACCGCGACCATCAATATACATAGTTTTCTGAAAGTTCGCGTGCTGACCCATGGTTCAGATTGTCGCATCGGGAACATCAAACCTGCCAGAAGGATAGGGATTGCAATACTGAAAACAGTATGGTATATGGTAAGTTGCAGGCTCCACACCCAGTTGATGCCAGCCCACCTGCCATAACTGCCCAGGATACCGAGATCAATCCAGCCGGGATCAAAAAAGCTTTTAACCATTAATCCTTCCTCAATGATCCCGTACGCTGCACCCAGTACCAGCAGTGTGGCCCAGCCCTTCCCCCACCGAAAAGTCAGCTCACGGGCTATTATGGCACCGCTTCCATACAAGGCCGCCAGTAATAAAAAGACAACGGGATTGAAGAACTCAGCAGGCGGCGATGAACCCGACAGTAACTCGCCAACCATCGGTGACAGGAAGAATAGTACCAGCGCCGGAGATAATATCTTTTGTTTTAGCATTTGTTAATCAAGGATTTATCGTAAATATTATTTTTCTTATAATTATGTTAAACAATATTTAAATAAATCTGCTTACAACAGAATACTCATGGACCTCAAAGAAATAATTCCAATTCTTGAATCTATCGCGCCGTTGGAATTGGCCGAGGATTTCGACACTGGTAGGATCGGTCTTGTCCTTGACCGCGCAGCCGATGTGAATAAAATCGCTGTGGCGCTTGACCCCACGGATCAGGTCTTAAAGGAGGCGGCACGCCTCGGCGCAAACCTGCTTATCACCCATCATACTTTGCTCTTTGATCCTGTAAATATAATATCAAAACGCCTGTCTGATACTTTGAGGCTCGCTATCGATAACGATATATCTATCTACACAATGCATACGAACTATGATAAAGCAGAAGGCGGGGTGAATGATGTGCTTGCCCGGATACTGGGATTACATGCTATCGAGCATCTTACCCTGGGAAGACTGGGCAAGATAAAGCCGTGCAGTGCCCCTGAATTCGCATCTTTTGTAGCCCGCAAGCTGGATACCCATGTACAATATGCTGGTGAAGGGGAAATAGAAAAAATCATGGTGGTCGGAGGAAGCGGTTTTAGAAGGGAATATCTCGAAACTGCGATTGCTCACGGCGCCGATGCCCTTGTATCAGGAGAACTCAGGCATGATGCCTTACGCTACTCAGGGGAGCTATGCCTTTTTGATGCCACTCATTATGCCACAGAAGCACCTGCCATGAAAAATTTGTGCGGGCGGCTGCCGGTAGAGTCGGTATTTATAGAGGATAAGGGAAAAAAAGTCTGCTTTCATTTAAGACATGAGCAGTGATGTGAGAATTAGAGCAATTATTAATATAAATTAAGACCATATAGAAAAATAATTTAAAACAAAAATAATATTTTTATATCATATGTTGTAATTATCTCCCCCTTCCGGGAAAAATAAAGGCCTAACCAACCCTAAAGAAGGTCACAATAGAAGTATAGACGTTTCAAAAATAATTAATCGCTAATAAGAGAACTACTATAATCTTTTAAACAGCTCAGACAATTATCAATCTGGTCCTCATCAACATATACATATGGAACATTAGCGTACTTTCCTATGTCCTCAACATTGAGCCCAAAATTTCCTATAGCATATTTAATCGAACCGTTAACATCGATTGGTATATCCTTTCCAGCAGCTATATTAAAAGGTTCAAATTTAGCATGAGAAACCATAATCTTACAAGCTTCAATTTTAAGGTGCTCTGCCAACCATTCTTCCAATTTATCATGATTATTGCGTGCATCTTTAACCAAATCATTATTCGGTTCGCCTTCAATTTTTTTATTGAATTCAAAAGCATGTTTCCAGCAAGGCTTCAAAAATTTATGCTCTCTCCACATACTATATAAATTCGAAATCTTTTTGGATTTTTTGGCATTTGTTCTTATTTCAGAAATTATGTCATAATCATCTATGAATTTCTCAGTTATAGCGCTTTTGGAAAAAAAATCCTCCGCTTTAATCCGTTCTTCGTCAATAAGGGTGCTAATCATCTTCCTTAGCAGGGTGTCTGTAAATACGACTTTATGATGCTGGTAAACCCACATATACACTTGATTTCTTCCAACAATTAGGTTTGTAACCAAGCTTAATCCCTTTCCACTTAGAACCAGATTATTCTTATCAGATACTGTATACGACATCAGCAATCTTTCTTTGTCCAAACTTGCAAGGGATGCCCCAGTCATATAATTATCCCGAAGCAAATAATCAAATTTATCTACATCTATTGAAGAATTTAGTATATTTGCTAAAACCCTATAGTGACTTCTTTTATCTTTGGGCACGTCTTTGCAAACTCTACCAAGTATTATCGCACAAACATTTCTGGGATTCACTTTCAACTCATTTAATTTATCAATATAATGGGATAATACGATAGAGCAACTCATTAACTCATGTGGAGGTTTGCTTCTCAATATTTGTTCTGTGTTATCATGGCTATCTATTATGAACTCCAATTGATTTTTCAAATCTTTGACCAATGAATCTTTTTCTTTATCATAAAAATCTTCACATACATGGGAGAATGGAGCATGTCCGATATCATGAAGTAGACAAGCATAACGGAGAGTTTTTTTGGTCTCATCAACTTCGTTTTCATTCAATTTTTCCCAAAAATCTAAATTAGTATCATTCGCATTGTTAATTACATTGTCGAGAACCGATGTACCTAAAGACATGACCCCTAAGCTATGTTCAAACCTGCTATGTGTTGCACCTGGATAGGTAAAATACGCAGTACCTAAGTGAAATATATTACGTAAACGTTGAAAACAAGGTGTATCAATTATTTTTTTATCATCATTATTAATTTTAATAAGATGATGCACAGGGTCTTTTATGTAATGGCTCGCCATAAAAAATTATATATAATAATACCAGCTTTATTATGTGGAACTATTGTTGTTATCAGTGGGCAGTGCATTAATTAACTCATCTAATGTTTCCAATATGTTGGGCGGTACACCTCTGGAAATCACTGAGATGTCATCACTTAATCTGATTCCCCTATCAGTTATTTTGTATATAATCGAGCCTTTACGTTCTTCTATGAGCCCAGCCGATTTAAAAAAAAGTAGTTCCCTATCTAAAGTTTCGCTGTATATTGTATCACCAAATGGTTCAAAGTCCATGGGTACTATTATTTGCCGGTCTGCAAGTTCACCGCAAAGATTCTTTAAGTTGCATTTTAATTTTTCTCTTTCTTCCTCTCCAAATTTCCTTAAATAACGTAAAAGAAGTATGTAAGAGTCCAATTTCAGCCATTTCTCATTTTGTTCCTGTTCCTCAATATTTAATTCCACCCCAATAGCGCCAACCATTAGCCTTCCTCCATTTTCATAATTCACATACCGTAGCTTTCTCTTGCTATACCACCTGTGTTCTTAATTTCGTTACATTTATTCTAATGATTATGATGATAATTGTGCTAATTATCATGTGCATCTTTATGATATTATATGTCTATTGGATATTTATTGTTTTCTATCTGTTTTTTGAGAATAGTAGTTATTCGCATATCCCATATTCTCTACTCCCATATATTTGTTATAATTAAGAGTATTAAAACTTTCTGTGTATCATGGTAAAATAATTTACGTTCTGTCTGTATACTATGATCCCGCCAGTTCTTTCATCCCGGCGGAGCAGTATCCTATAATTTTTTCATCATATAAGGGCCTTCCAGCTTATACCCGAATTTCCTGTAATAATCCCTAACCCCAATCCCGCTTGTTACTGCTATTTTTTCATATCCGCCGGACCTTGCGGTCTCTTCGGCCTGCAAGAGGAGCTCTTCCCCGTATCCTCTGTGCTGCCATTGTTTTTCCTCTGCGCTTATTCCAGGCGGCACCATCGAACCATAGACATGCAATTCACGCACAAGAGCAGCTCCTGTAAGTTCCTGCCTGTGGGGAGTATAAGGGAAACGAAGCCTTACGAACCCGATCAATAAATCCTTCTCCATGTCTTCAAAGGAAATGAAATGTTCCTGGCCTTTGCATGCCTTATATTTTTCCACTGTCAGTTCGATGTTTCCAGGCTCGATACCGGCAAGTGAACCGTGGCCTACTTCGCGGCACCTGATACAGCGGCATTTTCCGCCCATTTCCAGAAGTCTCTGTTTTGCAAGCTGCCTGATATTGCTTTTCGTTATGCCTGCAAGCACCTGGTAGGCCGGGATGTCACGCTGGATCCTCTGAAGCCTGACCCATTTCGGCAGGATCGACTTGACCCTTGCCAGTAGTTCCACAGCCTCCTCAACTTGAAGCGGAGCATAGTTCCCAAGTTCCCACATCCCGTGAAGCCGCGTTCCTTCTGTTACCAGCGTAGGATATATCTTAAGATAATCAGGTTTGAAGCGTTCATCCTCAAACAATGCCTCAAACATTCGAAAATCCGATTCCACAGCCGATCCTGGAAGACCCGGCATCATATGGAACCCCACTTTAAGACCGCTATCACGAAGCCTCATATTTGCATCCGCGCTTTCCTTCACAGAATGACCCCGCTGTATTCCTGCAAGGATGAAATCATGAGTGCTCTGGACACCTATCTCCACTTTTGTTGCGCCAAGACCAAGGATAGTATCGATATGTTCATTTTCCGTCCAGTCGGGTCTTGTTTCGATAGTTATCCCGACGTTCCTTATCCTGGCCCGTTCATTTGCGGATTGGGCTTCTTCGATTGAACCATATGTGCTTCTCCATTTCGTACCATAAAAATCATTCATGGCCTCGATGGCGCGCCTGATGAACCACTCCTGGTAGCATAGCGTGCGGGATGTAAAAGTCCCGCCCATAACGATAAGTTCAGCCTTCTCTACAGGATGGCCTATTTGTGAAAGCTGGCTTAAGCGCGATGTGACCTGCCTGTAAGGGTCAAAATCATTCTCAAAAGCCCTCCTTGCCGCGGGTTCCGCCCCCATATAGCTTTGCGGGGAGTGATACTTTGATTCCGGACCCCCGGGGCAGGGCAGGCAAAGTCCATGCGGGCATGGCGCAGGTGAGGTCATGGCAGCTATGACCGCAACGCCAGATATGGTCCTGACAGGTTTTATCTGGAGGAGTTCAAGAACCTCCTGTTTCTCCTCCTCCTTTGCTGCCGCAAGTATCCGGGAATTGCCCGGAAGAGAAGATAATCTGCAGCGTATGCTGATATCTTTCTTTGCTGCATTAAGCTCCTGCTGTGTGGTTATCTCTTTTCGCAGAAGCTTTTCTATAAGTTCCCTGAATGCGAAATCTATTTCGTCCATTGCGCTATCATATAGTTCTGGTGGATAATTAAGATTGGGAAATAAAAAGAGCTTCTATGCCTATCCAAAACTATATATAGTCAGACCTTTCTATTAATAGAAAGGTGGCAAACATGAAAAGAATGTTAACTATCCTATTGGTAATTGCGGCTATCCTGATCTCAGGATGCGTATCGACAGTGAATCCGGTTAATCCCGAAGATGTCATCGTAAAGGTTTCACCTATAACGGCGAAGGAATTTCAGGAAATTGAATTCTCATTAAGTGTGCTGAATAATGCAACTGAACCCATTGATAATGTCAAGGTTGCATCGTTTGATCCATTTACCGTACTGGCAGGTGGAAATGTGAATATCCCTGCAAGAACAAAAGAAGAACCATCTTTTGTCTCCCTGAATGCGAAAGTCCAGGCAGGGGGGTTCAAGGATACAAATAATATAACAACTCTGGCATTGTCCTATGCCTCAGGAAAGGATAAGGACGGGAAAGCGATAATAAAGACAAAGACAGTCCCTGTACAGACAACTGTACTCCCTGACGCAAAACTGCAATTCGTGGGCTTTGTTAAAGACCCTGGAAGCAGATCAGGAGCAGAGCTTACAACATGGACAATAGAAAAAGGCGGAAATGCCACGATAACCTTCTCAGTTAAAAATGAGGGAAAGACAACGATAGATGAAAATACCCTTAAAGTGTTTGTTGATATTGAAAACAAGAGAATCGGCTCCAATGCCACATTTGAAATAGGGGAAGCAATGGCAAAAGGCGGGACATCCTATACAGAAGCTGTCGTGCTGCCAATAATTAAGAATGCACCCAACGGTGAAACCGACGTTATTGTTACGCTGCTCATGGACGACAAAATCATTGATAAAAAGACATTGCAGCTTACTGTAAAACTCTAAGATCAAAATGAGATATACAGGATTTTTATTTTTTCTCTTACTCCTTGCCAGCCTTCTTATTAGCGGTTGTCTCAGGGAATATTCCAATGTCGAAATAACATCGATCGATGTAATGCCTTCACGGCAGGATGAAGGGACAAAACTGGCGATAACACCCTATATACAGAATAACCAGGATAGGGATACCGGCATACTGACAGTAAAAGTCAAGATAAGGGAATTTTCAACAAACCTTATCGTTGCCGAAAAAGATGCCGATATCGGATATATTAAAAGTAAATCCACATATACCAACAGTATTACACTTGTGGTTGCCAGCCCAGGCGAATACGTGGTTGAGGTCGAGATTTATGAGAACGGAAAATTACTGACCCAGAATGGCGTTCCTGTAACTATAAAGCCCAAACCCGATTCCACGCAGCCGGCAGAAATCAAGCTGACAGACATGAACCTTAAAATAACTAAGCTCTACAACGATGCAACGGTTGCAGTGGTTGATATTTCTCCTGGAATATATAATGAGGGAGGCGACTCTAAGCCCCTGACCATGGAAGTGACAGCGCGGATGGACCAGTATACCGCTGATATAAAACTTGATGAAATCGGTTCAGTTAAAAGTATGAATTATGCAAGGGGCAAGGTGACCTTTGATATACCAAAGAATAAAGAATACAGTTTTACTGTAACTGTTAAAGAAAACGGGAAGACGATAGTCACCGGAAGAGTAAGCGAGAAAATAAAACTCAGTGAGATAAAATATAATGAACCCAGAACGTATGTTTTCATCGAGGAAGGTAAACCTATAGAGAGGGCTCCGGCGGCCGGAACAAAATCAGAGCCAGGTTTTGAATCAGCGATCGCCATGATAGGTCTGCTACTGGTATACTTCGTATTGATAAGAGTAAGAAGGTGATAAGATGAACGATGAAGCGATAAATGTCGATGAGAAAAGAACCAATGAGTCAGACCCATTTAAAAAACTGATCAACATTGCTATGGTGATAATGCTTGTAGCATTGATTTTCATTGCATTGTTCACCTTTTTTTTCAGCATGCAAAGCGCTATAGGAGCCCTGTTAGCCCCTCAGTATGTGGAACTTACAAGGGCGATATTCAGCCTTGTGGTGCTTGGTGCCGGGATTTATCTTGTAAAAATGTTTTTGTCTAAAAAATGGTGAAATCGCCAGTTTTTTCTTATTATTTTTTGGTCAATCCCAACAAGATATAAATCCCTATTATCATTGCCATGGCCGGCCATATCGGAACATCCAGTGAATAATACCTGGCTATCCCCAGAAGCAATCCCGTGATCCCAAGACCAACCGAGAAATTGCTGATTTCTATATGCCAGAAAATCCTTAGTGCATTTAACAAAATCAGTACTGAACCGCTGCCTGCCAATATAATAATCCATTTCTGATTATTATCTATTGTACCGGCACTTTCAAGAATGAAACTTCCTCCAAGGATTATGAAAAATAATGCCCATGATAGTTTTTTGAGCCTGTAGTTGAGCATATGTCTGGCAATGAGTGTTTTTTCATCCATTACGACTTCTACTTTTACCATAATGTTCCTGAATAGCATCTTAGAGTTTAAGCGTTACGACAAAAGAATAAAATCCAGACGTTTATATAAAAAATAAATAAGGAAGCCGGCAGGGATTACCCCAAATACTGCCGGATTTAAAAGTGAATTCAGGAATTAAGAATCCCCTCAACCTCTTCCTTATCCACATCCATTATATATGGAATACCCGAAACCTCGGCCGCTTCTTTTGTAATAGCTGCAATATCGTTCCGTTCGATATACTGCATCGCGAATTTTCTGTTCCCTGTCATCAACTGGCGCACGCCCTGAGCGAGGCGCTGGAAGTATGTGTAAACGCCGATAGCGCCTGGGGGTATATCGCCGAAGCTGCCGTTGTATTTCTTCCTGAGTTCAGGCGCTGTTATGAATATCTCATCGATGCTGCTTCCGAACCTGCTGATGTAAACCGGGACCTTCCCTTCATTTACCTTCCTGCCGATAGTCTTGCCTACCATGGCTGCGGCAAGCGGCGCACGGGCCATTCCCACGATCTTGAAGTATGGCGCGCCAAGGGACAGCGCTTTGACGGCCTGGTCTTCAAGCGTGATACCGCCTGCTATGGCTACATCGGGTATGAACTCGCCCCGTTCATCCAGTTTCTTAAGGTAATTGTACAAAAGCGAGTATATCTCAACCTGCGGCACGCCCCATTCGTTCATCATTCTCCAGGGGCTCATTCCTGTGCCGCCACCCGCACCATCAACAGTCAGGAGGTCAAGTTCAGCCTTGCTTGCAAACTTCACAGCACGGGCAAGGTCCACAGGCCTGTAAGCGCCTGTCTTCAGGAACACATGTTTGGCACCTGCATCACGCAGTTCCTGCACTCGTTTCATGAATCCCTCTTCAGTCACCATGCCAACGCGGCTGTGCCTTTCGAATTCATGGAAACTTCCGGCATTGAAGGCAGCGATCACATCGGGGTCCATGGGGTCGGGAAGCACCACATATCCGCGGCTTCGAAGGAGCTGTGCCTTCTTCAGGGAATTAAGCTTTACCTCACCGCCTATGTTCTTTGCTCCCTGTCCCCATTTGAGTTCAACCGTTTCGACGCCGAGTTTTTCCAGGGCATATTCCTGCACACCGAGATAAGTATCTTCCACATTCGCCTGGACAATAATATCGCCGTAACCGTCCCTCTGCCACTTACGGTACAACTTGACCCTGCTTGAAAGATCCGGGGAATCGATGACTTTGCCGTCCTCGATCGTAGAATCGGGGTCCATACCGCACACGTTTTCACCTATCGTAAGGGGCACACCTGAAATTGCAGAGCCTATTGCAAGCCCGTCCCAGTTGCCTTTCGCGACCGCGGTGCTTCCAAGACCGGGGATGATGAAGGGTAGCTTCAGCTTGATATCCTTCTCCTTACCAATCCTCACTTCAAGGTCAACATTGGGAAATAGCGCCACGTCGCTGTTCGCTTCTATCCCGTGGGCTCCGACCGCAGTTCCAAGGATTGTGAAATGGCTCAGATCAAGCGGGTATTCTTTCTCCGAAGCCGAAGTGATTATCCCGAAAGGCTGGGGATATATGACCTCTGCACCCCTGTAAGCGGACTTTCCGATCTCGCACATGCCGATGCATCCGTCCACACAGGTGACGCACATCCCGCTTAAAGGGCTTACAGACCCTTCTGTTCTGTTCTTTGTCAGCGTTGCCGCCGTTGCATTTACTTTTGTCAATGACATTTTAAATCCTCCTGATATTTGGGCTTATATTTTTTTAATTAATTTAATTCAAATCTATTCATTATTTCACATCTTCCGGCCGTTTCACACACGAAAGGCACGGCACCATGAAGCACATTGCATCGTCGTACTTTGCCGCACATACTGCTTCTGTGTTCAGACACCCGCTGCACAACGTGGTTTTTGCCTCAGGCCCCTGGCATCGCAATTCGCATGCAGGACAGATATACATGCATGCACCGCATTTTCGGCACTCTTCAGACGTCATGTCAAAAGGTGTGGTGATATACCTGTCTGTTCCCCTGCCTGCGTATCCGATGGCCTTTGCCATCATCTGTTCCTCGCACATTCTCACGCAGAGACCGCAGAGTATGCAATCATCGTTCAATGGTTTGAACCTGACTTCCTTGAGTTCCAGCATCGATGCCATATCCTGCAGTTTCTTTGAACCCGGACACCGCGCTATAAGGAGTTCCAGAATCATTTTTCTGGTCTTTATTACCCGGTTGCTGTGGGTACGCACTTCCAATCCTTCAATGACCGGATGCATGCATGATGCTACAAGTTTTGTCCTGTCGCCGCTTCCTACCTCCATCACGCAGAGCCTGCATACACCGTAAGGTGTCAGACCTTCATCATAGCAAAGCGTCGGGATATAAAGGCCATAGAACTTTGCAGCTTCAAGCAGGCTCCAGTTCGGGTCAGCCTGCACCTGTGCGCCATTGAGCATGAATGTGACCATCTCGCCTTTTTGTCTCGTAATGTTCCTTGACATTTCAATCACCCCTTCCTCACTGCATCGAATTTACATACATCGTAGCAGATTCCGCATTTGATGCATTTTGCAGTATCAAGAACATGCGGCTGTTTCTTTTCGCCTTCGATTGCTCCCGAAGGACAGTTCTTCAAACAACGGCCGCATCCCGTGCAGCTTTCTTCATCAATGCCGTATATGATGAGCTCCCTGCACACTCCTGCCGGGCATTTGTGGTCTCTTATGTGAGCCACATATTCATCCCTGAAATATCTCATCGTGGAAATCACGGGATTTGCAGCAGTCGTTCCAAGACCACACAGGGAAGCGTCCTTCAGCACCCCGGAGAGGTCTTCGATAAGGGAAAGGTCTTCCATCCTGCCCCTGCCTTCGGTGATGTCCGTGAGTATCTCACCCATCCGCAGCAGTCCTTCCCTGCAGGGCGCGCACTTGCCGCAGGATTCTTCCTGCAGGAAATTTGTGAAATACCTTGCAAGGTCCACCATGCATGTATCTTCATCCATCACTATCATGCCTCCGGACCCCATCATGGAACCCACTTTTGTCAACTGCTCGTAATCAACAGGCATGTCTATCAGGCTTTCAGGAATGCAGCCTCCGGATGGCCCACCTGTCTGTACGGCCTTGAACGCCTTGCCGCCCGGGATGCCTCCGCCAATGTCATAAATTATCTCACGGAGACTGATACCCATAGGGACTTCCACAAGACCGGTGTTGTTGATCTTACCGACAAGACTGAATACCTTTGTTCCTTTGCTTGATCCTGTGCCTATTGCAGAGTACCATTCAGGGCTTTTATTAATTATCAGGGGCACGTTTGCCCAGGTCTCAACATTGTTCAGGTTAGACGGCCTGTCCCACAATCCTTTCTCGGAAGTATGGATGTATTTAGCTCTTGGTTCACCGGGTTTCCCCTCCAGTGAAGCCATAAGCGCTGTCGATTCGCCGCATACGAACGCACCGCCTCCCCTGTTGACCTTCACATCAAAACTGAACTCTGAACCCAGGATATTTTCTCCAAGAAGACCTGCCTCCCTTGCCTGTTTAATGGCAATGGTCACATTCTTGAGTGCAAGTGGATATTCGTTTCTTACATAGACATACCCTTCATTAGAACCTATAGCATAAGCCCCGATGATCATTCCCTCAAGGACGCTGTGAGGATTCCCTTCAAGGATACTCCTGTCCATAAAAGCGCCGGGGTCGCCCTCATCCGCATTGCATATGACATACTTAATATCTCCAATGGCATCACGGGTGGATTCCCACTTTCTTCCAGTCGGGAAACCGCCGCCTCCGCGGCCCCGTAAGCCGGATTTTTTAACTTCATCAATGACTTGTGAGGGTTTCATGCCGTCCAGCACTTTTGCAAGGGCAGAGTAGCCCCCTATCGCAAGGTAATCCTCCAAATTATGCGGATCGATCCTGCTATTATTTCTCAAAATAAGACGCATTTGCTTTTTATAGAAGGGCACATCCTCTTCCTTCTTAACACGTCTGCCCGTCCCGGTATCGATATAAAGAAGCCTGTCAACAATCCTGTCATTCATGATTGTTTCTTCAACTATTTCGGCGGCGTCTTTTACGCCCAGCTTCTGATAGAAGATTCCCTGTGGAAAGATAAGGGCGATAGGTCCACTTTCACAAAAACCGTGACATCCCGTTGTCCGGATGTCCACTCTGTCTGCCAGGCCTTTAGCCGATATCTCGTTAACGAATGCATCCCTTACTTCCAGGCATTGTCTGGCCAGGCATCCCGGCCCTCCGCATACCGCAATGCAGGTTTTGTTCGGGTCTTTTTTTGCTATTATTCCGCTTCGAAGGTCTTCAAGTTCCTCTATTGATTTTAATTTCAATCAATTCACCTTCAGGCTTTTTTTAAGAGGCTCTCAACCTTTATCGGGGTCATCTGGCCGTGGTATTCTTCGTTATTGACAACAACAGGGCCTAAAGCGCATGCACCCACGCAGTTGACCGTCTCAAGCGTATATTCCCCATCCTTTGTTGTGCCGCCTGCTTCAATACCCAGCTTGCGCTCAAACTCTTCCAGTACCTTTTTTGAGCCCCTGACATGGCAGGCCGTACCCATGCATACGTGTATCTGTTGCCTGCCTTTGGGTTTTAAACTGAAGGCCTTAAAAAAAGTCGCCACGCCAAAAACCTGGACGCGCGGAATATCAAGCTGCTTTGCCACGTATTCCAGCGCAACTTTTGGCAGGTACTTGTATTCAGCCTGTACATCCTGCAAGATAGATATCAGCGAACCCTGTTCAGCATTGTACTCGTCAATTATTGAATCCAGCCTGGATTCATCAATCGTCATATGATTCCTCCTGTTCCATATTAGTTCCTCCCGGTGATTTTCGATTTTTTAATAATCGGGCGCTACCTGGCATATGGCCTGCTTTGAAGCAAATCACTGCCGATAGCCATCATTATCCTCTATACGCTCACCCCTCTCCTACCATAGAGTATATAAATACAAGTGATTTAATCAAATAAGAAAAATATATCCACGAAGGAAATCGCCTTCCGCTTCCTTAGCACAATATTTATATAGAGGAAACTCCCTTCCGCTTCCTGTTGCACTTCTTTAAAAATAAACTGTCTGGAGTGAAAAAATGAATCTTAGACAACCAAATGCGAATGAAGCGACGCAAACATTTAATCGCTCAAAGAGCGTATCCCCGATGTCAGGGATATGTACCAGATGTATAGATGGATGCCGCGGGAATTGTGAGATATTCAAATCCTCATTCAGGGGAAGGGAAGTTATTTACCCCGGGCCTTTCGGGACAATCACAGCAGGTGCGGACAAGAACTACCCTGTGGATTACTCTCACCTGAACATCCAGGGCTATGCTGTCGGGGCCTTCGGGCTGCCCGATGGAGAAGATCCGAATCCTGATACTGCGGTATTCCCGAGGGTCGATACGAAGACCGAATATGGCTGGGATAAGAAAGTCAGGATGAAAGTGCCTATTTTCACAGGCGCGCTGGGCTCGACTGAAATCGCGCGGAAAAACTGGGAGCACTTTGCGGCTGGTGCTGCGATCTCAGGTATAACGCTTGTATGCGGAGAAAACGTGTGCGGCATAGACCCGGGACTTGTGCTTGACAGCAACCACAAAATAAAGAAATCCCCTGAAATGGACAGGCGGATTGAGACATATAAAAAGTACCAGCAGGACTACGGCGAGATTCTTGTCCAGATGAATGTGGAAGATACAAGGCTTGGTGTAGCTGAATATGTATCCTCAAAACATGATCTGGATACAATCGAACTGAAATGGGGACAGGGAGCCAAATGCATAGGCGGCGAGATCAAAGTCAACAGTATAGAGAGAGCTTCCGAACTTAAGAAAAGAGGCTATATCGTAACACCCGATCCCGAAGATGCTGCAATAAAGGCAGCCTATAAAGATACTGCCATAAAGGAGTTCGAGCGGCACTCAAGGCTTGGTTTTGTCACAAAAGAAGGGTTCTTTGATGAAGTTGACCGCCTGCGCGACCTTGGATTCAAGAGAGTTACTTTGAAGACAGGCGCATATTCAATGGCCGAAGTCGCAATGGCATTGAAGTATTGCTCCGAAGCAAAGATCGACCTCCTGACATTTGACGGCGCGCCGGGAGGAACTGGAATGAGCCCCTGGCCAATGATGGAAGAATGGGGTATACCGACTTTTTACCTGCAATCGCTGGTCTATGAATTTGCAGAGAAGTTGAGCAATAAAGGCATGAGAATACCAGACCTTGCCATGGCAGGCGGTTTCTCAAGCGAGGACGGCGTGTACAAGGCGCTTGCAGTGGGTTCACCGTATGTGAAAGCTGTGTGCATGGGCCGCGCACTCATGATACCCGGTTTTGTGGGTAAGAACATCGGCAGATGGATAAAGGAGAACGACCTCCCGAAGACAGTCTCTGAATATGGCACAAAGGTCGAAGAGATCTTCGTATGCTATGAGGAACTCGCCCAGCGCCTCGGGGATGATATCAAACATCTCCCGCTCGGGGCTCTCGGTGTTTACACATACGCCCAGAAGTTCAGGACAGGGTTGCAGCAATTGATGGCTGGCTCCCGCAGGTTCAGGATTTCGGCAATCAATCGCCGGGATGTCATGGCGCTGACTGAGGAAGCTTCAAAGATCTCAGGCATACCCTATGTCATGAATGCATACCGCGAAGAGGCTGAAGCGATACTGGATGAGTGAATAATTAAAAAGGCTTTGCAGAAAGCAGGGCCTTAATATTTTCTTTATCTCCTTTTGTACGGAAAGTTTTATCTTATTCTGAACCCATAAATGAGTAGCATCTCAAAAATGAGTGGCATATGGATATATTATCTTTAAAAAAACTTGCACTTCTGGGCGCTCACCAGAAGCCCCTGGAATTATCATCCATTGAATTCGCATCGCATATAGATTCAAGCCAGCAGACGGCAGCCAGGAAGCTTAAAAACCTTGAGGAAGAAAATCTCATTTCAAGGCAGATATTGCCTGAAGGACAAATGATATCCATTACTGAAAGCGGGCTTTCATTGCTGCAGCAGGAATTGAATGATTACCAGGAGATATTTTCAGGTAATGGAGGTAAAAAGATCCTGAGCGGTAAGGTGATCACCGGGCTGGGGGAAGGCCAGTATTACATTTCTCTTGCCGGATACAGGGTGCAGTTTCAGGAAAAACTGGGATTTGACCCGTATCCCGGCACATTAAATATCAAACTTGACCAGCCAAGCATAGAGCTTCGAAAGAGAATTAGCGGAGCAATCAAGATATCAGGATTTACAGACCAGAACAGGACGTTCGGAAGGGGCTCGTGCTTTAACGTTAAAATCCGGGACATCATGGGGGCCGTAGTTATTCCGGAACGCACACATTACCCTGAGGATATTATAGAGATAATAGCGCCTGTGAACCTGAGAGATTATTTCAATATAGAAGATGGAAGCAGTGTTGATGTGGAGGTAATAAAATGAATTTTGAAAAAGCAATAGAAGCTATCAGGCATGGAAAAATGATATTATTATATGATGCTGAAGACAGGGAAGGTGAGACTGATCTTGTGATTCCCGCGCTTTCAGTCACACCTTCAGACGTTGCACGAATGCGCCGTGATGGCGGGGGACTGATATGCGTGTCCATATACGGGAAGGCCGCCGACAAACTGGGATTGCCTTTTTTTTCTGATATATTAAAAAGCGTTTCTTTGAACGGCCATAAGTCCCTCCGTACCCTTATTGAAAAGAAAGGGGATATCCCGTATGACGCCCGTTCCTCGTTCTCCCTCTGGGTAAACCACAGGGACACGTTTACAGGCATAACCGACAACGACAGGGCTCTCACGATCAACAGGATAGGTGAGACCGTGGATAAGGTCATGAAAGGGAAAAATATCGATTTCGGGGAGGAATTCAGGTCTCCCGGCCATGTAGCCCTGTTACGGGCAGCCTCCGGACTTCTTGAGGAGCGGCGCGGCCAGACGGAATTATCTATAGTGCTGGCATTGGTGGCAGGGATAAGCCCTTCGATGGTGGTATGCGAGATGCTCGATGATAGAACCGGGAAAGCGCTCTCAAAGGAAGATGCAAAAAGGTATTCGATGAACCATAATATGCCTTTTGTTGAGGGAAAGGATATCCAGGGATTTCGTTTCCAGTAATCATTTGCGGATTACCTGGATACCGGTCCTTGCTCCTGCGCTCAGTTCTATTTCCTCGTTCCTTCCTGATTTTGCGTAAGCATCAATAATGCAGATTTCGCTTCCGATATCAAGTTCATTGACAAGGTTTGCATGTTCACCCCACAGGGCAACCTTTATACGGCCTGTCTCATCAGAGATATATATATTCGATACCCTGCTCTTTGTCCCGTCGGGGCGCTCAAATTCCCTTATTTCATCTATCCCTGAAACATGGCCTTTAACACTGTAAGCAGAATTAATCTCGATATCTGCAATAGGTGTCAGGGGTTCGCAATAATCAACAGAAGCGTTGCTTTTTACAATGCTCCCACCTGAACCAAGCTGCAATTCAGTCTGGTTGCTGAAAGTGTTTTCCCGGGAATATGCGTTCATTATTTCTACAGTATCCCCTGCATTAAAACCCGGAGTTTCAGCTTTGCTGTCCCACAGAGTCAGCTTTATCTTTCCCGTGTCATCCCCGACAGTGATGTTCCTGACCTTTCCTGCTGTCCCGTCTTTTCGCTGGAATGTCTTTATTGTCCCTGTATCGATTACCCTGGCAACGATATTCAGGCCGTTGATCCCGGGCTTGATATCACTGATCTTTACAGGTTTAACGTTCACTGCTACATCTATATCTACATGCTCGATACTTCCGCCCCGCCCTACGCTGACCTCAAGTCCCCTCTGGCCTTCTTTAATATACCCTTTCACTTTGAGGCTCTGCCCCGCTTTTATATCTCCTATCTTCACGAGATCGCAGGCTTCATCCCATAGCGCGGCTTTAATAGAGCCCGTGTCATCTGCAAGTGTCAGGTTAACGACGCGGCCCGTAGTGTCGTTATCACGTGAGAATTCACGGATATCCCCGACAGAGAGCACTTTTGCGATAAAAACGACATTGCCTTTATCCGGTGCCATATCCCTGATCTTTATCGTCTCGTTTATTCCCATCTCGCTTACCACAAGCATGGCTGCGGTTTTGGAATCGCACAGGCCGTTCATCATTGCAACTTTTCCCTCGACCATTGTCTTGAATTCATCAGGATTGATTTTTCCATCAAGCTTCCTGTAAACCTCTTCAATCTCTTCGAAACTCACCATGCTTTCTAAAAAGAAAAAGTCCGATAAAAGGTTTATGGTTCGTTACAGGTATTTTGGGATAAAATGTTCAAATGGGACGAGCTTTCATTTCCTGTTTTAACTTAACCCAGATCCTCCATATACAGATATTCCTGGGCATACCCGCAATATTTCCCGAAATATCGGCGGGCAAAATCGGCAATTTCCTCCCTCTTCTTACTTTTTTTTACGTCTTTCCAGTTCTGGCCATAAAACCTGTCCATGATATGTTCAATATGCGTGTCCACTGGAAAAGATTCAAGTTTCCCGAATGCAAAAAGCAGCACGCAATCAGCTATCTTGTTCCCGACGCCTTTTACCTTCACAAGTTCCTCGCGCCCCTGACCATAGGACATGTCTTTTATCCCGTAAAGGTCAAATTCGCCGTTTACAATAGTATTCGCGATGCCAAGGACATAAGGGGCGCGAAACCCGAGTTTGCACTGCTCCATGTCGCATGCATCTATTCCAGCAAGCTCCTGGGGTGAGGGGAAGGAAAAGTAACCCTTTGTGATTTTTTTGCCAAAACACTCGCTCATGCGCCTGATGGAATTGGTGATATTCCTTATGGTGTTGTTGCTTGAACAGATGTATGATACCAGGCATTCCCACGGGTCCTGCCGGATGAGATGCAGGCCCCTGTATTTTATAATTAATGAATCCATCAGCCTATCTCTATTGATTTGTGAATATATTATTTCCATATTATCATCAAGCCTGAAATAATCCGTAATGAATTTTTTTTCAAGAGATGAATCTATAATAAGTTCATCACCTTCCTGTTTTATCCTTATGACTTCGTTGTTGACCACGCCACTCCACCAGTCTTTTTTTTCCCACCTGAAGACCTGACCGCAGGAAAGGGTATAATCAAGATTAACATCTTTCGTATAAATACGGTACACATATAACAATACCTCGCATGTTTTGAAATACATTACGGTTCTAAATTATAAATCTCAATATTCAATAATTATATATACAGAGTCGGATTTAGGAATTGGATAAAAACGGTACAGGTGAGAATTTGGCCAGACCATTTCAGTCGATTGATGGAAATGAGGACTATTTCAGAATGATAATAGATTCATCCCCGGATGGAATAATGGTTGTAGATGAACAAGGTAGATTTGAATTTGTGAACGATTCTTTTTGTAGAATAACCGGCTGGCCGGAGGATGAAATAATTGGTCATCATATTAAAAAAATGATTCCTGAAGATGAGCGCAATTTTGTCATCCGGCAGTGGGATGATGTCCGGGAAGGAATTCCGGGTGATTTTGAAACGAAAATAATGACCAAAAGTGATGAGATCAAATATGTAAAAGTGACCCATACATTGAACACAATAGATGGGAAAAAGAAGATTGTATCCATTACCAGGGATATTACGGATTTTAAAAAGTATGAATCAGGCCTAAAAGAATCCGAGGCAAAATACAGGGAACTTTTTGAGAATGCCGATGACCCCATGTACACCCATGACCTTGAGGGACGCTTTCTTTCAGTGAACAAAATGGGGCTGAAGATACTGGGAGGTTCGGAAGAGGAAATCATCGGATCCAATGTATCACAGTGGCTTGCACCCGATAGTTATAACGTATTCAGGGAACGCGTGAAAAAGATACTTGCAGGGCAGCCTGTGGAAGAGCCTGTGGTAATCGAGGTCATATGCAAAAACGGGGAACATAAATGGGGAGAGGTGAGAACGAGGTTGTTCAGGAATGGGGACAAGATAATAGTCCATGGCATAGCAAGGGATATTACAGAAAATATGACGCTTAAGCAAGAACTGAATAAATCAAATAAACAGCGCAAGCTTCTGTGCTATCTGATCGGAGGTACGCGCGGGGGAAAAAACCGTGCATTGATATTGAAACATCTTGTTGACAGGTCTTATAATGCGCATCAGTTAGCTAAACTTCTGGGTATGGATTATAAAACTATCAGGCATCATCTTAAAGTCCTTATTAAGAATGGGATTATCACAAAAGGCAATGACGGATACACTGATTTGTATTTTTTATCAAAAAATGTTGCAGAAAGCCTGTATTCCTTTTCAGATAACAAAGAGAAGATACATTAATCCCTAACTCCGCCTGATTTACCCAATATTTTTTAAACTTAGCATTATAAAAGTTATTATTTACAAAAAATAAAGGAATCGGTATTAATTTCTTTAAGAATTTAAAGCATAGCTATCTTAAGAAATAAGAGTGCTACGATTATATTAGATTATTATGGCAATAGACCCTATATGCAAAATAGCAGCCCATGAAGCAAATACCCAGAGCATGTTCATTTTCCAGATAAAAACCTGTTATTTGTGGGGATGAAAATGAAGAAGATTACTGGTTTATTGATGCTACTTCTCATAATTACCCTTTCCCCTTCTGTTTTTGGGGCAGACTCCAGTAACTCTGCACTATCACCAGATGACAGTACCTCTTTCACCAAAATCTATGTGGATGGATTCAGCGTAAATTCCAATGGCTTCAAGCTTATCCTGAGGACTTATGAACGACACCAGGAGATACATTTTAAACCTTTTCTTGCTGATATCGAGTATATCATTATGACAGAAGGGCGGGTCATTTATTCAGAGAAGGTTGAACAGATCACATTATCCGCAGGTAGCGGAGGAGAAATTGTCCTTGATCACCATGGGCATGTAGCTCTTGAAGCAGGTAAGAATTATACTGGCATGGCAAAAATTTACATATACGACCAGGGTACTCCTGAATATTATCTGGCCGAAAGCTCGAATTTTACGGCCAGGAACGACGCCGATATTACCGAAGTGTACGGTGACAGCATAGGTGCAAGTGCTACCATTAAAAGCAAGTCTATGGTTCCCCTTGATGCTAAAATCATCTTCAATTTGAAACAGGATGGAAGGGTCATTGAAACAAAAGAAATTGCAGCTCCTTCTATTATGTCAAACGACAAAGAAAAAACTGTGAACATCCTGTGGAGTGACAATTTAAAAGAAGGTACATACATGGTTTCAGTGAGGTTGGAAGGGAATGATATCACAGTTAACCACGATAAGGTCTTTACTGTTGAGAAAAGGGCAGCTTCGACTGCTGCCAGATCCACGACCCAACCGGCAAACAGTAGCGGTCACAGCGTTCCAGGTTTTACTCTGATTTCAGTGATTTTATCGATCTTTGCTCTTACCCTGATACGCAGATGGAGGAGGTAGGGAGTGCCTGTTGACATACGTTCAGCCCTGTTCTACTCAAGAAGAGATATTCTTAAAAACAAAAAAATATTCATATTTATAACATTATCCATTATTTTCGCAACTGCAAATATCATTGCCATTAACGGGCTTATGGATGGGATGATATACGATTTTGTTGACAACACGGTTGAATCGTCTATAGGCCACTTGAACATCTACCCCGATGATAATGAGCGTTTTATTGATGGGCTTGGTATAAAGGAACAGAGGCTGGCAGCGTTAAAAGAGGTAGAGGCATATTCACCAAGGCTCTCTGCAAGCGGAGTCTTATCACACAAAGAACTTTCTGCGCCTATCGTAGTTCTGGCCCTGGATCCTGAAAAAGAAAGGAAAGTGACAGAACTCCTCCAAAAACTCGACAGGGGCGCGCCTATAGACTCCAATGATAAGAATGCCATTCTTATTTCCTATCGTCTTGCAGAAGACCTGAAATTAGATGTCGGGGATGAAGCGGAGCTTGCCTTTGAGAACGGACAGGTCAAATTATATAATGTAAAAGGGATTGTCCGGACTGGAGACAAAGATTTTGACGGCTCCACAGTTGTAATGCCTCTTATTGAGGCTGATAGGCAGCTTGCAATTGATAATAGTGCTTCCGTTATCCTGATCAGGCTTTCGGATAAGGACCTGGCAGGTACATACAAGCAGGGGTTAATGCAGGATCTTGAAGTAAGTAATATTAAAACATGGAAGGAAGAGACCGAATTCTTGCTAAGTTTTGCAGATGCATGGAAAGGTTTTACTGCTGTTATA
>VEPN01000025.1 GCA_012026835.1 Candidatus Methanoperedens sp.
GTTTGTGACATTATTGGTCCCGTCGCTTGTGTTGATATTGGCATGGCGGGCGAATTTTGAGATGTTCACGTCGTTGGGGGCATGGCATGCGATGCAGTCTGTGCCTCCCGCTGAAGACACTTCATGGGGGTCACCATGGCAGGCAAGGCACCGGGCTGGTGTATATTGATTGAATTCCGGATCACTTATAGGATGACTTGTTGGTGCCGTTGTATGACAACTCTGACAATCTTTTATAGTAATATCGTGCATTGCATTGTGACACATCCTGCACTGTATATCCGGGGTGCCATCATTGTTAGTATCAACGTGGGCAAAACCAGGGTTCCAGTCCGGGATATTATCATTGGTGAATGCTTTTCCTAAAGCAGTGGAATTGTGGCAACTGTTGCATTCAGGGGTTGATGGCATATCCTTGTGTTGTATCGGATATGTAGAATTTATTGTGTAATTTATAGGAGGTTGTAACTCCCCCACCCAAATATCTCCGGCACCATTCAAATTATACCCATATATTTGAAGAATCCATAATCCTGTTGCGGGTGTAGTATTGCCATAAATTTCTGGCTTATTTGTAAATGTTGAGCCCTGAGCATATGGAAGGTTTGTAAAGTTTCTTGGGTTGAAATTTGGTGGGTATAAATAAAATCCTATATTTGCTATTCCATCCCAATCAAAGCTTATATTAAAAGAACCTTCTCCAGTAACATTTATCGCATAGTAATCCTGGAATTGCTTGATACTTGCAAAATTCGGATTATACCTATTTATCGTGTCATTAATAGTGTAATTATCAGACTTATAGCCTCCTTGAGGGTTTGGCAATACTAAATCTTTATGACAATCAGTACATAACAAACTTAAATGAGTTCCTCTATTTAATTGTATTGTATTATAACTATATTGTGGTATAGGCGCATTATTGATACCTCCATTATTGAATGTCACACCACCGAAAGATGAATCTAATCCTCTGTTAGTATGGCAATCCATGCAATTTATATTTATATGAGCAGTATTCTGATGAGGATTGCCTGCATTATACATACCTACTACTTCGGTCACGCTATGACAAGTATAACATGCAGAATCCATGTCTGCGCTTACTATATGACGATCAGGTTGTGATGATCTATGTCGATTCCCGCTACCATGACAGTCCTCACAACCCCATGGAGTAACTTCAAAACTTGAATCCTCATTTATTATTTTATTACCAGATTCGGCCTTTATTAAAATGGTATAATTTCCCGGAAAGTATCCTATATTTATGTCCTGTCCTCCATAATAATTAGTTTTATGACAACCATCACACCAATCCATACCATAGCCTGAATATGGAGTGCCCCCATAGAAATTAAATCTTCCAATATACAATCCCCTATGATTTATATCCTCTATAAGCTGAACGGATTGATTATTGCTTACATAATTTGTACCATCATATGTCCAATATGTGACATTAGCCATAACCTGCGCTCCTGATATTGGATTGCTGTTATTGCCATCATCAAGCAATAGCGCATATATATTATTTCTTTGAGTTACACTTTCATTAGGAGTAATAAATCCACTTTGTGGGTCTTCGTCAAAAAACGTCCAACCCCAGCTTCCGTCCATTACAGAGTTATCTGCACTAGGACCATATATTCCTTGCTGGTACCAATCTTGCCCTATGCTTGTTATGAGAGTGATATTTCCTAAGACATCGGTTGTTGCCTGTATATTCACCTGATTTATTGGTAAAGAATTTACGCTGGTTATTTGTGAACCGGTTTTGACAGGATTAGTATTCTGTGAATCTATCTTTGGTTGAAATGCTGTTGCATGGGTAGAATTGTGACAGGTGTAACATTCTCGATTTCCACTTGAATGATCATAAGCTTGAATGCTTTCGGCTTGGACAGAATTAACGATTGTTGAAAATAATAATAATAATAAAAATATAAAAATTTTAAATATATTTCTTATGTCATTCGCAATTCTAATTTTATTGATAATATAAATTATATTCTCCATTATTTCATCTTCCTATCCTTATCCAGTTAAATTGTTATACGTAATGAGGTATATAGTTTTCTATCTTGAACAGGGTGGTGGTTGGTGGTTACCAAGACCCCTATAAAACCATTGGTAACTTTTTTTCACCCCCTTATGTCAATTAGGCTACTGAAGAAAGATTTTCTTTTATCCCATGCTGCAATCTTGTCAAAGCTACAGCAAGCAGAACTATGCAGCATTGAGTTTTATGATTTTTCATATGGTACAATATAAGTCAGTTAGTTTTATTTAGTACTGCGATATATCCTTATCATTGATAGGATAGCCTTTTAAAAACAGGAGAGACGAAATTCACATGAAAGTGATCGGAGTATTCCTGCTGATATCATTACTGGTTAGCATAACTGGTGCAGCAACATATACGAACGCCAGTGAGAAAATATCGAGCAAAATATCAATCCAGGTTAAATCTCAAATGTTGGATAAAGAGAAGGTGCCAGTTATAATTGTTTTAAAAAATCAAACATCTATTGGTAATTTATCCAGAAAAAATGCTATTCTTTTATCGAAAAATCGTACTTCTATAAACCAGCAGAATCTTTTAGCCCTTTTAAAAGAAGAAGAAAGTAGAGGAAAAGCAGAAAAAATCAAGCAATTCTGGATAGTGAATGCTATAGCAGTAAATGCCTCACCCGAATCAATAGAGAAATTATCTAAGAATGAGGAAGTGGAGTATATTCAATCCGACTCAATATTTCACATTCTTGAGTATTCTTCCACTTCTATTTCATCGGGTCAAATAGCAAATGCGACTTTCGAAATAAAACGAATAAATACTACAAAGGTCTGGGAAGCCGGAATTGATGGAACAGGGATCAATGTTTCGGTGATTGACACCGGAATAAATGCCTCGCATCCAGATGTTGCGGGTCGTGTGATTAACTGGGTGGATTATGTAGGCACTCCGCGGCGAGAGTCACCCTATGATGACATTGGACATGGAACCCATGTTGCCGGAACCATTGGAGGAAATGGGGTAGGTGGAACAACTACAGGCGTTGCACCGAATGTGAGTTTGCTCATAGCAAAAGTATGCAATTTATATGGTTGCTTTAACAGCGATATAATAAATGCAATCCAGTGGTCGGTAGAACAGAATTCCGATATTATCAGCTTATCTCTGGGAGGCTATCGTGATCTAAACTTAAAGGCCGCAATTGACAATGCCGTAAATATGAATGTTACGGTAATTGCAGCAGCAGGAAATGACGGCCCTGGTTCAGGAACGATTTTGTTTCCTGCCGGTGAAAAAAATGTGATTGCTGTAGGGGCGGTCGGGAGTTCAGACAACATAGCATCATTTAGTAGCAGAGGACCCATCACAGTGGATGGAGAAGTTTTGATAAAACCTGATGTGAGCGCACCGGGTGTCAGTATTATTTCATTAAATTATTCCACGAAGGGTTATACCATAAAATCAGGCACCTCAATGGCAACTCCTCACGTTTCAGGGGCAACTGCTTTAATCCTGCAAGCTGCAAGGAAAAAAGGTATATCTATTTCGCCATATCAAGTAAAAAGCATACTTGAGAACACTTCAGTAGATTTGGGTAGTGTCGGAAAAGATAATACTTATGGAGCTGGACGAATAGATGTATTTAAAGCTACACAAAATTATATTTTGCCTATGATCAAAGGCACCATAATAGATTCCACTACAAAGAGGGGAATTCCTGGGGCAATGGTTACCACAAATACCAGTATCGCGGCAATTGCAGATACATCCGGCTTCTATTCATTTATGGTCCCTTCAGGCACCTATAATCTAACCGCTGCCAGTGAACCAAGGTTCTATACTAATATATCTATAGTCACTGTTGTAAATAGAACTGACGTAACTCAAGATATTGAGCTCTCCATAAAACCAACAGGCAACATTAGCGGGTTGGTAACAAACGAGTGATATCTCTTACTCCTCCCATTCATAAGGTTATTCAATAAGGTTTCGCCATTCTGTGCCCAAATGGCTAACCTGAGTTTAGTTTGTACGAAAAAATCTTTTACTGATAAATCAAACAATAGTATATTTCCAAATAAACCACAGAAGAGATAGAGATTTTTAAGCATGGTCTCTATGCTCTCTGTGATTTTAACCGTTGGATAGGTTCTTAGCTTAAGTTCGTTACAACTCCTGTTATCGTTCCAGTAGACCTCTTCGCCATAATAACATCCTGGATGACTGTGTCTGGTGCTGTTACAGTCACCTGCGGAACCGTATTATTGACATTATATTCGGGTTCTTTGGTTGCTATCAGGGTATACGTTCCGTTCGCCAGTCTCAGTGAGTAGAACCCTGTATTATCTGTTATCGCAGAATCGCCTGTGTTTGCAGTTACTGTTGCTCCCTGAATTTCTCCACCTGAACCATTCCTGGCAGTACCATTTACAAAGCCTTTTGGAAGTTCAATAACAAGGGTAGCATCTTTAGAAATACTCCAGTCCCCATTGAGGGGATAGTATGGCAGGGAGATATTGGTCTTAGGTGCTGAGGCCATTGCCCTGACACTCACAGTATATGTTCCTTCAGGCAGCCCTGTAGTATTAATTGTGGCATTCACAGTCTCAATACCTGAGTTAAAACTGCCATCCTGTGCATTCATGCCAGTCCAATCAATCATTAACGACCCTGTATTGTTTTTTACCTGGTACTGGGCAGCTTCAATTTGCAGAGAAGTCGAGCTGCTCATTGAAGAACCGTTTGCCGTAATACCGACTGGCGAGTTCACTGTGACTGTTGATTGGGAAAGGGATAGGTTTTCCAATTTCGGTTTAAAACTATCTGCTAATTTGCGAATATTGTGTACAGTCGTAAAATGACAGCTTGTTGAACATTCGGAACTGTTTTTCAAATTATTAATATTGCTTGCATTATGATAATATCCAGGCACGATCGAACCCTGGGAATTAACTACTCTTGGCTCTATACCCGGACCGTGGAACGGTTCATCAAGACCATTATATGTTCTGTGGCAGTCATGGCAGCCTGCATATTTGAAACCATCTATCAATGGCCAGCCAGGGTTCTCTATTCTGCCTCTCGGACCAACCGTACCTTTAACATGGTACATATCAGGGGCATGGCATGAGACACATTGATTTGATCCATGCTTAAATGCCTGCACATTATCAATTATTAGATCTGAAGGCTTGGGAGTTCCAGTACCCGCTTTGGTATGGCAATCCTGGCAGTAATATGTGTTGGTCGGGGTCGCCCCGCCGGGTATCATGGGTAGGTCACCGGTCCGGCCTCCAAAATGACAGGTATTGCAGTCCTCATCAGTAATAGTATTTGGACCCCCTGTCGAATTAAGGTTCGAATGACGTCCAAACATGCTTGTATTTACATCATTGCGATCAACTGCATGGCATTGTACACACCCTGTTGTTACAAATGACCTGACATCATGCAGTTTTGCAGCATTTGAACCAGTTACCTTCGTTCCATGACAACTGAAGCAATCATCAATTATCATTCCCGATGTACTGTGGGATGGGGAAGGAGCGTTTGCAAATTGAGTATTGTGATTTATATGGCAATCAATGCAATTTGCAATTGTGGTGGTCTCTTTCACATCCCCGTACTCGGTGGTAAGGTTATGGAAGTTGGAATTATTATTTGCCAACGGATCAGCCGGTACGTCTGTCCTTGTGTGGCATGTCCTGCATGTTGAGTTCCCGGGGAAAGAAGCATTTGAACTGTTATGGTAGAACGAATTAATATTTCGGTACGGGGCCTGGAACGGCGAGAAGGCATCCGGTCCGTGGCAGTAATCACAGTAATTCGTTGTTGGAACAGTTGGCAATTTTGCATAATGAGATGTGATATTAGGATAAGGTTGACCAATGTCGTTTAACCCCGGATCAAGCTTTACAAGAACATGGCAATCTTCGCAGGATGTTTTGTTGGTCTTCTCTGGTTTGTGTGATGTTATTTGGGGAGCACTTGGCACGATTCCCTGCACGTGACAGTTGATACATGAATAAATATTAGATCTGTTCATATCCCTCTGATAATGGCATGTCCAGCAATCGCTGTTATTGGCAAGACCGTTTCCATCTGTCTTGTTAATATTAACATGCACTCCCTGTCTGAAAGCTGTTATATTGAAATCCTTAGTCATGCTGGTCCCGTGGCAGGATATGCAATCTTCAAATACGTTCTGTTCGGTACGGTAATATTTAACGTTACCATTAGCGGTTCCGTTGCCATGGCACCCGTTGCACCAACCCGGGCGGCCTACAACATTATAATACCCATTTACTATGTAGCCATAATCTCCATTTGCATCCGAATTGTAGCTTATACCCAGATCATTTTTAATTAATTTCGGATAGTTAGTCCCGTGAACATTATGGCATGCCGGGCAAGATTGATATGAATCTCTAGATCCATCCATATTAGAATCAAATTGGCCACCCAGCCCATTAATCAAACTTCCAAAGTCGTCAAGGTGATTCCAATGGATATTCGTGGGATAATCACCATTGTTTAGACCTGCCATTAGCTCATTTATAAAATTAGTCCCGATATTGTTCACAATTTTTGGAGAGTTCTGATGCCCCCTGCTTTGGACATATCCAGGAAGAACTCCTACTACCTTTGATTCAATATGACAATAATAACAGAGAGAAAAATTCTCAGTATTATAACCAGTTGTCAGGGGACCGCTAATCTTTGTGCCATTTAGTTGTCTTATAAACTTTCCATGATCAGGCTCAGCCGAATTTGTGGAATTTACATGACAATCAACGCATTCAATTATATTATGATTGTTTGAATTATAAAGAGAAATATCGATCGGCCGCGGACTGGGGGAAGTATGACACCCACCCGTGAAACATGCATCGTTGGAGGATGCATAACCTGGTATGATCATGATGCCAAAAGAAATTAAAGTTAACAGCAATACTATCCTTTTTAAACGTGGAGGAAACATAATTGATTGCGACATGATAATCTCCCTATCCTAAACTCAGTAGATTACCACTATGAATTATTCATTAGATAAAGCTTTCGAATTTATCTCAAAAAAAAGGAAGGGGATACTCAACTCATTAGGTTGAGCATCTTATTGGCAACCTTAACTTAGCTCGTTACAACTCCGGTTATCGTTCCTGTGGCTTTCTTTATTATGAAGATATCCTGTTGTGTTGTTCCGGGTGCCGTCACTCCTACATTCGGGATTGAGATCGCATTGAATTCAGGATTCTTGGTTGCATTCAGAGTGTATGTTCCGGTTGGCAGGCTTAGGGAATAGTTACCCGAACCATCTGTCACTGCAGATACAGTGCCAGCCGTTACCGTTACTCCTGGAACCAGTTCGCCAGCAATACTGCCGTTCTTTACAGTACCGTTGATAAAGCCTTTCGGAGCAGTAACTGTCAGAGTTGCTACGCCTGATGAACTCCATTGCTTACCGATATCCATGCCGCGGACATATATTGTATACGTACCTTCAGATAATCCGGAGATACTTGCAGTAACAGGTTCTGATGCGGCATTAAATACACCATCTGCTGCATTCATCTGATTCCCTTTTCCATACAGATTTGGATCTGAGCCTGGATTCTGGCCAATGAAATATTCTGCACCGCGGACTCTGCTTGCCAGGCCTGAAGCATCATTAATTGTCGATGTAATTGTTACAGGTGTTCCCTGTGTTACAGTCAACGTTGCAGCAACACCGTTCAAATAAACAGTGGGGGTTGCTGGTGGAGTCCCTGCATAATTAAAGCTCCAGTTATGCATATTGCGATTATCGAATTGTCCTCCCGGGATGTGGCAAGCGGCTCCGCTGCCGCAGGTTAAGCTTACATGACTTGTGCCTGTTAGATTCGGTGCTTTATACTGGTCAGCCTTTGTTGTATGGCAGTCTTTGCATTGGAATGTGACAGGCATGCCCAATGAACCATTGTGCAGGTTATCAGCATCTCCATCTACATGGCACTGGACGCAAGTTCCGGTCGGAGTATGCGCATTTGACATAAACGTGGCATTCCCATAGCTGCTGTTGGATGGATTATGGCAGTTTGCACACTCTTTATTATTTGCCGAGGCATCGGCCAGAGTAAAGAACCCGAATCTTGGCATAGTTGTCTGGTTAACTGTGGGTTTCAACAATGATGAATTTGTACCATAATGGCTCACAGTTGCATTTTGTGTAGATGAAATGTTATTATTACTATTGATATGGCAGACTGAGCAATACACTCCTGCTGTTATTTCAGTTCCTGCCCTGCCGGGGTTCATATCTAACTTGGGTGGTTTATGATCCTGGATTATTGGAGCAGTGAAATTACCATCTGTATGACAATCTGTACAGAGCTTTGGATTCTTGTAATTTGCAGGATGGCCACTGGCTGGAGGTGTACCATCACTATGGCATGCATAACAGGCTTTGTTAATATCTGCGGTTGCATTGTTCAGGCCCTTATGTATGCCGTTCTGGATACTGGCTACATTAACGAGTTTGGGTGCCGAACCTCCAACATCATGGCAGGCAACGCAGTTAGCTCCTCCTGCAGCCCCTACATTGAGGCTGTGGCTGTAATTCAGGGAGGTCTTTGAGTATGCACCAAGTTGGGCATGGCATGTTTCACAAACATTATCCTTGTATCCTGCTGTCAGGTAACCTGTATGGTCTACCCAGCCGGGGACACCTGTGTTATCTACTGTGATTGCCGGCGGGACAGGGCTTAACTGGTTACCCCTGTAATTCGTATTTGCAGGATCGTTGTAATGGCAATCTGCACACCACTGGGTGTTTGTAATTGCCCCATTCCTTGTGTTGCTCGGATCAAGAAGCAGGTTGTTTATCCTGCCAAGAGCAGTTGTGTTATGTCTTGTATCGCTGTGGCAATAGAAGCAAGAGCCAGACTCTGATGTCCAGAATGTACCCCACAACGTACCGTTGGAGAGACTGGAACTGTGTTTCAGCGGATTGGGGATAATAGGTGCGTTACCGAATCCTGATAATTGGGTCTGATGACAATTTGTACAGTTAACTGCATTCGTCTTTGTTGTGGCAAAGGTCGCTCCTCCCTGTTCCAGGTATTGTACAGGGTGGATATTCTTATTCGTACTCAGATGGCACTTTGTACAATCCACGGTTCCGTTATGCTGCTCTTTATTTTTGAGTGTAGCAGAACCAGTCGAATTATGACAGGTGAGACAATATGCAGAACTGGGCAGGCTTAATGCCGGTTTAGCGAGTGTGCTATTATGGATTCTGCCTGTAGAATGGCAATCAGCACAGTCGGGGTTGGTGGATGCATAATTGGTTGAGTGGTTGGATATGCTTGCATTCCATGCAGCATCTACCATTTCTGTGCTGAATACACTGCTGCCCTGATGACATAAGGTACAGTTGGCACTGCCTCCTTTAACATATTTCTGATCAGCTCCCTTTTTATCGCCATAGTGACTGACATTAGCATAGCCAGAACTTGGGACTTCAGGATCGCTGTTTGACCTAATCATTTCTGGTTTAACATGGCAGTTAATGCATGAATCGTTAATGTTTGTATACTGTTTAGTCTTCAGATCCATACCGCCTGAATTATGTTCACTGACTATTAGAGCACTGAAATTACCATCTGTATGACAATCTGTACAGAGCTTTGGACTCTTGTAATTTGCAGGATGACCGCTTGGAGCTGTTCCATCGCCGTGGCATGCATAACAGGCTTTATTGATATCAGTTGATGCTCCGTTCAGGTTGCTGTGTATACTGTTCTGAAGTACAGCGCTATCGACATGCTTTGGAGCTGTTCCTGAAATATCATGGCAACTGACGCAATTAGCACCCCCAGCCGTTCCCACGTTGAGGCTATGAGAATAGTTAAGAGATGTTTTTGATGTGGTGCCGTTCAAGGCATGGCATGTTTCACAAACGCTGTCCTTGTATCCTGTAGTAAGATAGCCGCTGTGGTTGACCCAGCCAGGGACACCACCTGTGTTATCTACTGTTATCGCTGGCGGAACAGGGCTTAACTGGTTACCCCTGTAATTCGTATTTGCAGGATCGTTGTAATGGCAATCTGCACACCACTGGGTGTTTGTAATTGCCCCATTCCTTGTGTTGCTCGGATCAAGAAGCAGGTTGTTTATCCTGCCAAGAGCAGTTGTGTTATGTCTCGTATCGCTATGGCAGTAGAAGCAAGAGCCAGATTCTGAGATCCAGAATGTACCCCACAACGTGCCGTTGGAGAGACTGGAACTATGTTTCAAGGTATCGGGGATGATTGGTGCGCTGGTGAAGTTTGCCAATTTAACCTGGTGACAATTGGTACAGTTAACTGCATTCGTCTTTGTTGTTGCAAAGGTCATGCCGCCCTGTTCAAGGTATTGTACTGGGTGGATATTCTTATTCGTGTTTACATGGCACTTTGTACAATCTACGGTTCCATTGTGCTGCTCTTTATTCTTCAGAGTGGCTGATCCTGTGGAATTATGACAGGTGAGACAATATGCTGAATTGGGCAGGCTGAATGCAGGTTTGGTAAGTGTACTGTCATGGATTCTGCCTGTTGAATGGCAATTTGCACAACCTGGATTGGTTGATGGATAATTGGTTGAGTGGTTGGATATGCTTGCATTCCATGCAGCGTTGACCATTTCTGAACTGAAGGCACTGCTGCCCTGATGACATAAGGCACAGTTGGATACACCGCCAATATTGTAAGGCGACACACCGGTCTTGTTGCTTCCGTAATGGCTTACATTCGCTATATTGGATTTTGGTCCTCCGGGGTCACTGTTCGTGGTAATCATTTCGCTCTTCATATGACAGTTCACACAGGAAGTGTTGGTGTCTGCCTGAGGCTTTGTCCTGATATCTGTCCCTGCTGAGTTGTGTTCGCTGACTATGAGAGCATTGAAATTACCGCCGCCCGTATGGCATTGTGTACATTTTCTGGGAACATTATAACTGTCCGGGTGGCTGCTTGCGGGGATTTCTGAGGCATCAACTTTACCATCTCCGGAAACTGTGCTGTTGGTGTGGCAGGCCCAGCATATCTTGTTATCCACATTATAACTGCCTGCATTTCCACCATTGTTGAGGTTAAGGTGTATTGATGCTTTTATGTTAGCTACATCTACTTTTGCCTGGCCTCCACTAATGTCATGGCAGCTGACACAATCTGGATTGCCGGCTTTGCCTATCCCAGTATTATGCTGGAACTCACCCATGTTGGCTCCTATGCTCAGTAGCGAGCCGTGACAGGCCTTGCAATTTTGATCCTGATATTCCTGGGATGTAGCGAAAGAGTGATTATAGTATCCTGTAGAAATTCCTTTCCAGTTCGTGCCGTTGGTTATTTCTGGCGGGAGCAACAGTCCTGCCGAGGTGAACGCCGAACTCATCTGGGTATAATTGCTATCTCCCTTATAGTGGCAGCTTGCGCATGAGGTATTCGTGCCTATTGTACCGTACATCTGGTAACCTGGAGCAAACTGGAGAATCCTTCCAAGCGGACTGAGATCATGAAGAGTACTGCTATGGCAGTATATGCATGCTGTTTGCTGTGATGTCCAGTGGCTTCCCCACTTTGTGCCTGCCAGGGGGTCATCGCTATGGTTCATTGGTTTCTTGATTTGAGGCGCATCAGGTCCTGAATAACTTCCTGCTTTTGGCTGCGCCTTGAGGGTATTAAGGAAAGTGGAATTTTGATGGCATGAAGTACAGTTGCCCTGATTCGAGCTTCCGTGGTTCACATATCCGGCACTTTGTGAGAACACCTGTATCGCATGCACATCATCACTGTGGCAGAGCGTACAATTTACGCTCCCGCTGTGCTTATTGTAATCTGCGTGGCATGCCTTGCATTGACTATCCTCGGTCACATCATTTTTAATAAATCGCTGTGATGCATCAGGTTTTGTAATATTGTGCATGGGTCCGTGGCATACTATACAGGGAACTGTTGATGTTGGGGTATGATATTTATCATACGCTCCGGCCGTACTATTAGAATAATTGCTCACCACGCCATTCAAGGTGGACTTATCTGTAATATCAGTCCTTGTATGGCAGCCATTGCATGAGCCGATGGTTATTGTTCCGGCATTATGGTTCGCATAACTCGTACCAGGGTTATGACATGCTGAGTTGTCACAACGGATGCTCTGGTGAGTATCAACTGTATAGAAATCCTTTGTACCTGGAGTGCTGCTTGTCGGCTGGCCATCATAACCATTATGGCATACAGTACAATAATCATCAGCCCAGCCATTGGTTGAAATATCTGTATTATGATCGGTTCTCTCGCTGGTTATTTTTTCCCAGCTTATTGTATATGGTGAATTGGCTGGCGCATTTCCTCGATTCCCCGGGTTTTTACCGCTATGCTGGTTATTGCATCCTCCACTTGAGTAAGCACATCCCCACCAGTTGTATATGAACGTAGTGTTGGAAGAAACACTCCCTATATCAGCCTTGACACGCCATTGTCCATATGCCCTCCTGTTGTCCACGTTACCATAAAAGCTGGCAAGACCCTGTGAATCTGTCACATCCGTCCCGGTTATGCCCGAAGCCGTTCCATTAGGATAGAAAAGGGCGAAATTGATAGTTCTTCCTGCCAGAGGTGTGCCGTTGCCATCCATGTATAAAGCCTGTACACCAACAGTCGTTTGTTTGCCTGTCCATCTGTTGTTGGTAGTGCCCCAATCATTGGCCGGAAGACCAAAACCTGTGCCCGTAGCGGTTGCACCTGTTACCTGCGGGTCATCAAGAACAATATACCTGTTTGTCGCAACCTTAATAGATTCATTAGCCGCACTTGCCGCATTAACCGATATGATCATTGCAAACAAAATTGTTATCAAAATTATTCCAGTTTTTGTTGACCTGCTTGTGAATATAAAGTTATTTCGTTCGGGCATGAATACCTACCTATCCATTAGTACTTAACCATTCCATTAAATCCACATCTATTAAATAACTTTTCTTCATAATGATTATGAGGTAATCGTTTCCGGAGAAAAAAAGGATAATAAAAGTTATTCACGAAGTCAAATAATCTGTATGAAGCCCGCTGTACACATATCCTACACCGAATAAGCTGAACGCAAGAACGATGATGCAAAAAATAATGAACCATGCAATCCTCTTTCCCGTCCACCCAGCATTCATCCGCAGGTGCAGGCAAATCCCCAAAACAAACCATGCTATCAGCGACCAGGTCTCAGTAGGGTCCCAGCCCCAATACCTCCCCCATGTCTGGTTAGCCCATATCGCCCCGGCCCCAATCATTATAGTAAGGAACAGGAGGCCCGATGCCACGAAACTGTACATCAGGTCATCCATGACTTTCAAATCCGGCAGCCTGTCATAAAACGATTCCTCATTTTCAAAACCTGCTTCAACCCTCCTTGAATGCCTCTCTTTCACGATATAAAGGACTGAGACACCCACGGCCACAAGTATCGACCCGAAAGCCAGATTCGCAAAAACCACATGTGCTATAAGCCAGTAACTGCGAAGCGCGGCAGGCAGAATCTGGATATCCCTCGAATATGTCAGGCTCACACCCATCAATAAAAACGATATCGGCATTATTATAAATCCTGCTATTTTTATTTTTTCATATTTATGCTGTACCAGCAGGAAAATCACTACTGAAAACCATGCGTATTTGGATAAAACCTCATACATGCTTATATATGGCCCATGCCCGACCTCGATCCATCTCAGGGCGATAGAAACGCTGTGGAGTAACAGTCCGATAATCGCGCTGTTGACAGCAAAACCGATTTTTTCGTTTTTCCTGAAAACCAGGCAGTATATATACAGTATCGAACTGAGCGCATATAATGTGGTCGCTGCAAGATACATTATATAATCAATCTGTGACATTTGAGAGCCTCTCTTTGATCTTATCTATAATATCGCTGAATTCTTCGTTATATAAAGACCTGAACTTATCTGCCCTTCCCCCAATATATATTTCTGTTGCACCGTCAGCCCCGTCCTTAACTACCTCGACCCAGACCCTTTTGGGGATTACGAAGAAAATTATCGTGAGGCTTAGAGTTATTAATCCAAGCCCGGCATATACAAGCAACGTTCCATTGTCCTTCACCACATAGAAATTGCTCCAGTATTTTATATCATAAAAACCAAGGTACATATTATTCCACGGTATCTTCACAGTATCATTAAGCCTGAGCGTCCCATCGTATATTTCCTCTCCCTGGTCAAATATCTTCATGAACATGATAGGGGTCTGCTTCGTATTTCCGGATTCCTCAATCCCTGTCAATGGCGCGGTCATGTAAACCATCAGCCCGCCCTCAAGCCCTGTATCCGCCATGTCAAACGACGCTACATACCTTCCGCTGCTATCGGGGTCCGAAGCAGTAATATACGAACCTGAATATATCGTTCCATCCGGGTTCATCAAAACCAAAAGAGGCGCCATTCCATAGACATTTCCAAGAAAAGTATAATCCCTGTAAGTCACCAGGTTATTTGAATAGACAATGTCGGTTTTCATTTCATTGCCATTCTCTGAGATAATGAGCTTTCCCGCCGCCCCTCTTGGAGTATCCGTACTATCTATATAATCTGGATAGAATTTATCAAGTTTGATGTCAAATTTCTGGTGGTTCTCATAAAATAATGGCCCCTCGTTAATGAACATATAATTCCCGTGGTCTTCTTGAAGGCTCTGTCCCTCGATTAGCCGCATGTCTCCTTCCATCCTTCCCAGGCTTCCATATACAGTCGCCAGGATGATAAAAAGTATGCAAATGTGGAATAACGGGACACCAAATACACCATACCTGTTTTTTTCTGCGAATATCTTGTTGCCTTCCAGACTCAATCTATATCCATGCGATTGTAGAACAGAATCAATATGTGAAATAACAATTTTATCCTCCTTTGCGGTACTGATTTCGCTTCTGGTTTCAAGCCCGTTTATCTGATCTTTATTCTGGAACTGCTGATTTCTCTTTAACTTTCGAAGCGCCGATACAAGCATATTTCTCGTACAGAAAGATGTATTCAAAAAGAGAAGGGAACAAAGGCCAATGAAAACAGCAGATGAAAACATATTTGTAAATCCAAGAAAATCAAATATTTCTGCCTGCGTGGGATGGTTGGTCTTCCATGCATTATATACTTCAGGCTTAAGCTGTGATTTTTGGGGTATATGGGTTCCTATTATCGAAACCAGGATTATCGAAGATATCAGAATTACAGCAAGTTTTCGAGATTGGAAAAAAGATGAGATTTTTTTTCCCGGAGAAAAATCTGAAATCGTATCCATATAAAATTATTTCATATAAAACAAGTTAAGTATAAATAACTTTGCAGACAATGTAAACTGAATAAAAAATGAAACCTTTTCATAAAATGGTATCAGTTGTTTTTGCAGGTTCTATTCTTTTCTTGGCTGCAACCTGGTGGGTGGACTTTCAATCAAGAGAGGAATCTCCATTTATTAAACTGGGGAACCTTTCATTTCATACTTCTATAGAGACAGGGATCAATGAGTCAAAAAGCCTGAATAAACCCGTATTCCTCTATTTCAGGTCAGAAACATGTTACTGGTGCATACGGTTTGAAGAAGAAGCATTATCCGATAGCATGATTGTAAACCTCCTTGATAAGAACTTTGTTCTAATATCTATAGATACTTTCAAACAGCAAAAAGTTGCATCCGCCCTGAATGTGCGCAGTACTCCATACATAATCTTCTTTGATAATGGCGGAGAAAAAGAGATTTCAAGGATTCCGGGGTACGTCCCGAAAGAAGAGTTCCTGGATAAATTGTATGAACTTCTCAGGAGAAGGGAGACGGGCGGTTGACCTGTGATTGGGATGAGATGCTATATGAAATTTATGACTAATTTTGGGCCTTACAATTTGTGTTGGAAATTATCCCAGGATACAATATCCACGGCGCTGCAAAATGCAGGATCGCCAGGTAATTTCGAGGTCAAGAAAGCCTATATTGATTTATCAACCAGTGAAATAAGCCATAACCACCCGGATTGCTTCCTGTCCTGTAATTGTGCCGCCGAAGGAATCCATTACTGCCTGCACCGCCTCGCTGCCCTGCACGATGCCATCAGTACCTGCGTACCGGGAGACGATATTTTCGGAACCTGATGTATCAATTCCAAAAATCACAAGACCGTTAGTACTATCAACTACATAAGCATAATTTCCAGCCACTGCCACGCTATTTAATTCACTTCCGGTATCGTAGCTACCTTTTATGGTGGGAAATGCGGGATTGCTTACATCCAATATCAAAAGACCGTTATTACCATTAGCAACATAGGCATAATTTCCAGCCACTGTCACGCTCCCTGAATAACTTGCGATACTAAATCTACCTTTTAAAGCGGGAGACGCGGGATTGCTTACATCCAATATCAAAAGACCGTTTATAGAATCAACCACATAAGCATATTTTCCGGCCACCGCCACTCTGAAGAAATCACCTTTAGTATCGTATCTGCCTTTTAGGGCAGGAGACGCGGGATTGCTTACATCCAATACCAAAAGACCGTTAGAACGATTAGCTACATAAGCATAATTTCCAACCACTGCTAAACTTATTGAGTCACTTCTTGTATCGTATCTGCCTTTTAAGGCAGGAGACGCGGGATTGCTTACATCCAGTACCAAAAGACCGTTAGAATTAAGCACATAAGCATATTTTCCAGCCACTGCCACGTTTTTTGAATAACTTGCGGTATCGTATCTGCCTTTTAAGGCAGGAGACACGGGATTGCTAATATCCAATATCAAAAGACTGTTAGAACCATTAGCTACATAAGCATAATTTCCAGCTACTTCCTTTAATTGACCTGCTGTATCGTATCTGCTTTTTAAAGTGGGAGACGCGGGATTGCTAACATCCATTATTACAAGACCATAATACCGATCATCCACATAAGCATAATTTCCCGCCACTGCCACGTTACTTGAATAACTTACGGTATCGTATCTGCCTTTTAAGGTGGGAGACGCGGGATTGCTAACATTTAATATTATGAAACCATGTTCATTAGCAGTTAAATAAGCATAATTACCATCCACTATCATGCCTGAACCTGTGCTATTGTTACTGCCTTTAAGAACAGGTGACGCGGGATTGCTAACATCCAATATCAAAAGACCGTTACCACTATCAACCACATAAGCATAATTATCAGTTACTGCTACCCTCACTGAATCACCTTTGGTACGGTATTTGCTTATAAATACAGGAGATGCAGGATTGCTCACATTTAATATCACAAGACCCTGGGTACCATCTGCTACATAAGCATAATTTCCAACCACTGCCACATCAAACACCTGGCCATGTGCCCTGGATGCTTCCTCATTTGCGAAATCGAACGCTTCACCGAAACTGTTTTTAAAGACAGGAGATTCAGGATTGCTTATATCCAATATTCTAAAACCGCGATTACCATTAACTACATAGGCATAATTTCCAGCCACTGTCACGTCTCTTGCATCTCCCATAGATTCAAAAGGTATTGCATATCTTCCTTTTACCGCAGGGGATGCGGGATTGCCCACATCAAATATCAAAAGACCGTTAGAACCATCAGCCAAATAAGCATAATTTCCAGCCACTGCCACGTTTGATGGGGAACTTAAATTATCGTATCTGCTTTTTAAGGCAGGTGATGCAGGATTGCTCACATCAAATATCAAAAGACCGTTTTTATTATTGCAAACCACATAAGCGTAATTTCCAGATATTTTAATATCACGAATTAGGCAATTGTTTTCCATCCGTTTTATCTGGACCGGAGCGCTCCTGTTGCTAATATCAAGCACAACAAAATCCATCCCCTGATTTATATACGCATAATTCCCGGAAACTGCTGCAGCATCAGTACTTCCGCCAAAATGACCGACCTTTGTAATATTTAGATCATCCGTAGCTGCAAGCATATTAGAAGCATTCGCATGATCGAGCAACGCGTCGTCTCCACCACCCGCCGCCAGCGTTGCAGCACCCGCCAGAAATATTGCCAGCGCCATTATTCCCACTATGATTTTGAGGACACGCCCTCTACAATTTTTAATTTTTGAAATCATTTTTTTCACCCGTCCAGTGATACAGGATACTTGCTAAGATGCGTTTTTTTGAGCAGAACCACCATATTATTATCTTTACTAAGTTGGATAATATTTAAAACTATCTTAAATAGGAGACCGGTTCAATAAAAACATGCGGAATTCATATGCGCCCTCATGGAGTGAGGGGAAAAATAACGGATGATAATGATACTGCTCCCATAATAAAAGAAGCAGGAATTACCAGACCATTTGTTTCTCATAATAATGATAATTATTTATATTATTTAAATGGGTGAATATATAAACTACAAGACTCAATGTAAAAGGCATGATATCCCAGGCAAACCAAAGAAAAACAATCGACATAGGAAATAGAACGGTTGAGAATGTACATCAAATTGCTGAGCGGCTGAATCTGCCAGTCGCTATAAAATATAGCTCAAATATCGAGTTGTACATAGAAGAGCCAGTTTTGGGCTAAAATCCCAATATCGAGGGGATTTTGAAAAACCCGTTTCTAAAGTTAATGCAAATGGATAAGATGTAAATAAATTCAGCAGGTTGGTATAAAGAGCGATATACCGACCTGCTGTTGTCATAGCTGTTTAAAGGTGGTCTAACAAGAACAGCCATTGGATAGGAGGTCATATAATGCTGGAAACGCCGCAGGAAAGAGTGAAATTATTAAAAGCAGGGATAGATGGCAAAACAATAGAAAAACTTTACATATCTTACAATGATTTCAAAATAATACATAGTCCCATTCTCATCGAACAAGTCCCGGTTAATATTAAACAAAATAATAGAGGGAAAAATAATAGAGGAACTAAAATGCGGCGTAGCAGGTTAGAGATCATCATTGATATTCTGGAGGCTGGAAAAGAGGGAATCAATAAAACCAGCATTGTTTATAAAGCAAACCTGAATTTTAAGTTAGCAAGAGAATATTTGGATCTATTGCAAGAACAAGGCCTGATAGAGAACAGATTAAATATATATATAACAACTGTTGATGGAAAATGTTTCTTAGATAAAGCTAAATCTGTCTCTAAAATAGAACGCAGAGGAGGCGGGCTTGCCCCGCACCTTTGGTGAGCCTCCGGGGAAAGGGGCGCTCATATTCCGTCCTGGCTCATATACGATAATTGACCGTTGATAACTTTGAAAGGTAAGCCTTAAATAATCTAATTTTAAAATACTGCTATCTTATTTTTGGGCAACCCATTAACGATTGAACTGTTTACTATAGATAATTATTTTATACTATTAAATGTATGATGAATCCATGGCATATACAAAAGGAATAACTCGTCCTCTATGTATATTTCTATGTCATTCTTCTGGTGATAAGAACGCTGTGCGCGAGTTATATAGGCGGTTATGTGCTGAGGGATTTGACCCATGGTTGGATGAGGAAAAACTGTTGCCAGGACAAGATTGGCAGCAAGAAATTTTAAAGGCTGTGCGTGATTCAGATGTTGTTATAGTCTGTCTTTCACATAGAGCTGTTGACAAGGCTGGCTACATCCAGAAAGAAATTAAGTATGCCTTGGACGTGGCAGATGAACAACCCGAAAGTAGTATTTTTATAATCCCCCTCAAATTTGAAGAATGCGATGTTCCTGAACGGTTGCGTCGCTGGCATTGGGCAAATTATTTTGAAGATGGTGGTTATAAGCGATTGGTGCAAGCATTGCACAAAGTGCAAGAAGGCGCATCTCAAGAAAGCCCAGAAGTTACATTTGAAGAAGCTTATCAAGAATGGAAAATTAAAGAGTTTCTCCCTGGAGAGACAAAGGTAACATACATTCTTAATAATATTAAAGATATTTCGCTCGATATTGATACCTGTGAGTTTTTACTTCGTAGCAGCATGAGTATTTACCATCATGATTTAAAAGAGAAATTGAGTAATATTAATACACAAATTTTATTTGAGGCTTCAAAACGATTGCTTGGTAAAAGGGAAAATCATTATACAAAATGGCGTGGGATAAGATATCTTGTCTTTGCAGATCCTAAAAAGGCGGAGGTATGTCTCTGGAATATATACAAAAATTATGATGAAGATTTAAGTATCAGGGTTGAAGCTTTTGGAAGATTATGGAAGTGTGAAAGTGAAAAAGGAATTGATGAAAGCTACTCTATTGCGCTAAAAGAACCAAAATGGCAACTTCGACAAGCAGCAATAAAAAATATTGGACACGGAAAAATTCGAAATGATACTTCAAAAATACTTAAGGAGGCACTCAGAGATAAACGTTGGGAAGTAAGAGCCGAAGTTGCTTATGCTATAGTAAGGCTAAGACTTGGTAGTTTAGCTCCAGATATGGTTAATGCAATAGAGAATGAGCGATCGAGAAAAGGTCTAAATAGACTTCTTTATTGTCTATGGAATTTTAATAGTCATTCAAGCGTAAAGGAGTTCATGAAAAAGCATGAGGATGAGATTCCTAAATGGTTCTATAAAACTCCAGATTTTCATGCGATCTGGGAGGATACGGTAGACGATTTATTATAATGATATTTGCTGAACTTTTAATCTTTCAATGGGGCATGCGCTGATAAGGAAGGTTGCCCACTCCGCAAGAAAGACTTAATAGATATTGTATATAGACATACTTACCAACATAACTTGAACCAACCCCCCCAATCCCATACCTTTATATTCCAACCAAATAATATAATCCCCCATCATGCGCTCATCAAAAATCACACGAAAAACAAACGAGACCGACATTGAAATAAAAATAACCCTGGAAGGCTCCGGAAATACCGATATCAATACAGGTATTCCGTTCTTTGACCATATGCTCAACTCGTTTGCGAAACACGGCTCCTTTGACCTTGTGGTGAGAGCAAGCGGCGACCTTTCGGTGGATGACCACCATACCATAGAGGATGTGGGCATTACCCTTGGAAGCGCCATCGGCAAAGCGCTTGGTGACAAAAAAGGCATAGAGCGGTTCGGGGAAGCGCGTGTTCCCATGGATGAAGCGCTTGCGACAGTGGCAATAGATATCAGCGGGCGGAGTTTCCTGGTTTTCAGTGCAACTTTTGAAAGCCAGAAGATCGGAAGTTTCAATCCCCGCAACACCGGACACTTTTTTGAATCGCTTGCAAGCAATGCGGGCATTAATGTTCACCTTGCGGTCACAGGCGAGAACGACCACCACAAGATAGAGTCACTCTTTAAGGCATTCGGGATAGCGTTGAAAAGAGCGGCCAAAATCAGCGGTTCTGGCGTTCCGAGCACAAAAGGCGTTTTGTAATTGAGCCTGCGGCAATATCGATTAAATGGTTTATTTTCTGGTTTTAAGCAATATTGTCTTAAAATTATAAATAGCACTAAATTAAGTTGTGGCGTTCCGCAAAATCGTTAGCAGCAGTATTATCAATTTAAGTATAAAAGGATCTTGAAGATAAAAAAACAACTATAGTAACCGCAAAGTTCGCAAAGAACGCAAAGCGTAGCGGCAAAAATCTTTGCGAACTTTGCGTTCTTTGCGGTGAGTTCACTATATGCTAATGATAATGCATACTCAAGCTAAATTTTGGGGCTAATTACTATAACTAATACGAACTAAAACGAACTCTGATTACCTTGAGTTCGTTTTAGTTCGTACCTGTTCGTTGTTGATTTTGAATACACCCGGAACTTTTTATGTGAGATTTTTTAGCATTTGAGCTTCTAATAAGGTTCATTTTAGAATTCTAAGCTGTATTATCATTTTTACCATAGGTTCAGTTGTTTACAAAATCCCTTTCCTGCCATCTCAAGTACCGGGGAAAATGCCCGGCAAGCCCAAGGAGCAGCATTCCCACCGATATCGGGACAAGCGCCGGTACCTGTAAATAAATCCCTTCCGTAAAAAGCAGGGCCAGGAAGAAAACGTGAAATATGAATGGGACGGCAAGGAGGCCGTAATCAGGATTACCTGTGCTGAATCCTCCTTTTGTTTTAAACAATACTGCTGCCAGGAAAGCAAGAAGGATGAGGGCTACCAGTGCACCCCTTAATACATCAGGTACGAACTCTTTCCAGATTCCAAGGCTTATGATAAGCGGCACTATCGAACCTGCCAATAAGGCTGCAACCCTTATGGATTCGCGCCCGGGCGGATGACCTCTTAGCCACCTGGCTGTGAGGGAAAAGAAAAATACCACGCATATCCATCCGAAAAAATTACCATAAGGAACACCGAACCAGGCACCGCCATTGCTCCAGTTCCAGAAACCCGCACGAATGGCTATGGCATCCATGGAAAGGTCGATATTCAGGGCAAGCAATGTGTCGAACAGGGGCCGCAAAGACGCAGGTATTCCGAGCCTGTCCGATGTCTCCATCGCGCTGTAGATGATGGCTGCCCAGCCCAGCCCTATGCCAATCGGTACATCCTGGACCATAAGAAGAAAATCCCTGCCATATGTGTATTCCCTGAAAAAAAGTATTGTCAGCTCTTCAAGGATGACACCATAAACGATAAGGGTAATAAGTTCGACAAGGCGCGACCTGCCGCGATTTCTGGCATGAATGAAGCACAAAATCACAACGAGCACTAATAAAAGCTCAAAGATTACAAACAACCACCTCATAATAATTATGAGTAATCACACAAAACAATATAAAGTTATCTATCACCATGCACGCGGAAAGAGCTTTGGGACTTTCTTCTTATACCCGGCATACTCCATTCCAAATCTTGCTTCCAGATCTTTTTCTTCGGCATTTGAAATATGCGACAGCACAAGCGCGAGGAAAAACGAATATACAAGACCAAGCAGCGAACCCGCGATCAATGCAAGCCCGATAGCGCCGGTGATCCCGCCAAAGTACATGGGATGCCGGACAAAAGCGAACGGGCCGGACACTATGACCCGGTTTTCAGGAACAAAAACCGCTTTTCGAAGTGAATGGATGCCCCAGAAAATAATGAAAAGCCCTGAAGAGAACATCAGGATTCCGGCAGCTCTTAAAATAATATGGGGCGGATTATAATCTCTCCAGACCAGCCAGAAATAAAGCAATATATTGGATATCACGATCCAAACATGAATCGCAACAAGAAGCGCCCTGGTCTCTGCCCTGAAACCTGAAAAAGCACGGGATTTCGTATATTTCAAGGCTATTACATGATAAGTGATAAACATATATAATATCATCACAATAAAAAAGAGAATAAGGTCCATAAAGAAAATAGCTTAATTTACCGGTTCATATAATGTGGTGCGCTGCTGGGGTATCCGGTTTATCTCCCTTATCAGGCTCTCAAACTCCTCAGGCGCCATATACTCCCCGTTTGAAGCCCCGGCGCTTCTTGAGATATTTTCTTCCATCAATGTCCCGCCAAGGTCGTTGGCCCCGCAGTTAAGAGCCGACTGAGCCAGTTTTTTCCCGAGTTTAACCCAGCTTACCTGGATATTTTTTATATGGGGATAGAGAAAAACCCTTGCAAGTGCATGGAATTTCAGGTCTTCATTCCCGTGTGAAACCATCTCGCGTGAAACTATCCTCCCGTCACCCAGCCTGTTATTGTATCGCATAAAGGGGAGGGGAACGAATTCCGTAAAGCCGCCTGTCCGTTTCTGGATCTCCCGTATCGTTAATAGATGCTCAATCCGCTCCCTCAGGGTTTCAACATGCCCGTACATAATAGTTGCAGTTGTGGGTATTCCTGAATTATGTGCGGTCTTTACAACCTCTATCCATTCATGTGTAGTAAGCTTGTCAGGACATATCTGCTCCCTTACCCTGTCAACAAGTATCTCAGCCGCTGTCCCTGGCATCGAGCCCAGCCCTGACCGTTTCAGCGACAATAAAACCTGTTTTACACTCATACCGCTGTTTTGCGCTGCATGGAAAACCTCCATTGGAGAAAAAGCATGTATATGCAGGTGAGGATATTCTTCCTTGATTTTTTCAAGTATCTCACAGTAATTGGAAACATCCCAGCCCGGCAGGAGACCGCCCTGGATGCATACTTCAGTGGCACTGATATCAACAGCAGCTTTTATTTTTTCAAGTATCTGCGGGATTGAGAGGATATACCCGTCTGGGTCCCTGAAAGCACAGAATCTGCATGTTCCGGTGCACCTGTTTGTAAAATTAATATTCCTGTTAATTACATATGTAACCTTATCCCCTGCTGCCTTTTTCCTTAGCTTGTCTGCAAGGGAGAACAGGAAAGAAGGGCTCTCATAGAGAACCAGAGCGTCATCAATTGTGCATTTACCTGCTTTAACACGGCAGCCGATATCATCATGAACGCTTTTTAATAGCTGTATAATACCACCTGGAGTTGGAAGCTTAATGCATTACTTATTAATATGTTTTCCGAAATCCTTCTGCATCAGAAAGCCTGTGAATAAGAGGGGCTATCTCTTCACTGTACCATTTTCTTTTAATATATTGCGGGTATATGGGCAGGCGTTCACGCAGGTCAGCCACTGCTTTGAGTTCTGGGATATTGGGCCATGAGCATTCAGGATTTATGTAATCAATGGTCTCAGGCGAGATGCCGCCAAGGTCGCAGGCACCGCATTCTATCAATTCCTTTGGGTCAATAAGGTTCGGGGAAACCTGGATAGCCACATCTGAAGGCAATATCCGTCTTGCCATCGAAACCGTTTCAGCCATTTCACGGATTCCCGGTGGCTGCCATGAAGCCATTTCAGTTCCGGGCTTGGGAAGAAAATTCTGGATTATTACTTCCTGGATATGCCCGGATTTTTCATGCAGGTCTCTTATAACCTGGAGCGAACGCACCCTGTCATCCTGCGTTTCACCTATCCCGACAAGGATTCCTGTGGTAAAAGGGATACCTGATTCACCTGCAAGTTCTATGGTTTTTATTCTCTCAGCAGGAGCTTTCCCTGCACAGCCGTTATGAGCCCTGATAGAACCTGCGGTCTCAAGCATTAATCCCATACTGGCATTGTATGGCCTTAATTTTTCAAACTCCCTGCGCTCAAGTATTCCCGGATTGCTGTGAGGTAATAAGCCCATGTCGATAGAAAGCTTACACAGTTCCACAAGATAATCTACTATAGTATCATAGCCGAGCTTTTCCAGCCATAGTTTAAATCCCGGGACTTCCTGCGGCCGCTCCCCAAACGTAAAAAGTGCCTCGGAACAGCCTGCGTTCACACCTCTTGAAATTATTTCCGAAACTTCTCCGGGTGAAAGGAGTTTTGCCTCAGGATGCCCGATATCGCGCCTGAAACCGCAATAACTGCATTTGTTCCTGCAAATGTTGGTGAGGGGTATAAAGACGTTCCGGGAGAACGTTACCTGGGGCATATATCTGAACCGGATTCCTGATTCCCTTCTTCCCTAATCCGGAATCAGCCCTTCGTCCTTGAAAATCTTCTTTGCCTCTTCAAGTGTGAGATCGACTGGTGGAATGATCACATCGCTTGGCTTCAGGACCTCAACAGGTACCTTCTTCCCCTGCCTGCGCACACACTCTGTCATTTTCTTGATTTCAGTTCTGAAGGCTTTTTCATCTCCCTTGTTAACAATCTTGACAATGTTATTGTCTATCTTATTAACCTCATCCAGACATTCCTTTTCAACTTCGAACTGCCCTTCTCCCATTAATCTCACTATCATTTTCCCATCTCCTTCTTTAATGCTTCAAGCTGTGCATCCACTTCGCCCTTTGATTTGATCTTTGAAAGTTCCCTGTCAATATCATCTTTCGTTCCCCCTGTCACGTCTTCAAGCGTACCGGCTTCCACAAGCTCATCCAGCGCAGAAGCACGCGCTTTCATATTCTCTGTCTTATCCTGTGCGCGCTGGACCGCCATCCCGACATCGCTCATCTCTTCGCTGATACCGCTTACAGATTCTGTAACCTTTACCTGCGCTTCAGCAGCGCTGTACTGTGCTTTGATGGTTTCCTTTGTGGTTCTGAATGATTCTATCTTTGCAGACAGGCGTTTTTCAGTGGCCATTAATTTTTCCTGTTGCTGGGCGACATCCGCTATCTGTGTCGTAAGACTTGATATTTCAGCCTGCTGGTTGCTCTTTCGCTCAAGCGCTATCCGCGCAAGGTCTTCCCTTCCTGCATTTACAGCCTCGCGCGCCTGCTCATCCAGTTTCCTGGTATTTTCCTCGAGTTTTACTTTCTGGAGTTCAAGCCTCTTTTTTGCAGTTGTCACCTCTGCCACGCCACGTTTAACGTTCTGCAGCAGTTCTATCTGTTTCTCATAAGAGTAATCAAGTGTCTCTCGCGGGTCCTCAAATTTTCCCAGTATCTTGTTGATCTTTGATTTTATGACTGTGCTTGTTCTTTCTATAAGCCCCATGATTTTTTACCTCCGTATTTCCGTTATTTTATATACATTTTACAGTTAAATAGTTATGGAGAAAGTATAATACTATATTGGAATAATCCTGACACCAATGGTGAAGGATTCAATCGGCGTAATATTTGGAAAGACAAGCTCCCATAATTTCAGGTTTGCGGTTTCGGACATCTCGGCTACAAAAAGGTCGGATTACGTTAAAGTATGGCACGAGCCTGATGGCTGGACACTTGCCCAGATTTCTTCAATTACAAGTTCAAGTGAAGATTTCTCTGTCGAGGAAGCTGTGGATGTCGCTGAGGGTTCATCCAAAGTTGGTGACCTGAATGAGCAGATAATCGCCGAGGCAACGGTAATAGGCGGAAGGGATAAGGACGGAGTACTTCATGTCCCGAAATCACCTTTCAGCCCTGGGGATAAGATATTCAGGGCAGATGAGATCCTGATAAAACAGACGCTTGGACTGATGCGCGGGGATGTCTATATCGGGCTTCTTGAGGGACAGGATATCCATGTTAATCTTGACGGCAATAACCTTGTCCAGAAACATTGCAGCATCCTTGCAAAAACCGGTGCGGGAAAATCATATACAGGCGGTGTAATAATCGAAGAACTCCTTGATAAGGATGTCCCTCTTTTGATAATCGATCCTCACGGTGAATATGCGACCCTCAAATTCCCGAATGAGGATAAACCTGCTTCTTTTGAAAGGTACGGCATAGCTCCCAAGGGCTATGCTTCCCGGATAACCGTATATACGCCTGCAAATAAACTACTTAATCCCGGCGCAGATGAGCTTTTCAGGCTGAATGGGATAAACCTGGGGATAAAGGATTTTGCACAACTGTTCTCTGATGAAGCTTCATCGAACCAGACAGGCATACTATTCGAGGCAGTATCAAAACTCAAGACCGAAAAAGAGAAATATGATATAAACGATATTATCCTCGAAGTGGGGCAGAACAAGAGCAAAATCAAATGGAATGTCATCAATAAGCTTGAAGCGCTGAAGGAAACAGGTATATTATCAGATAAAGCCACGACCATAAACGAACTTGTCCGGGAAAGCAGGGCTTCGATAATCGACATGAAAGGGGTGAATCCCGACCTCATGGCCATGATAGTTGCAAAGCTGTGCAGCGACCTTTTCGAGGCGCGAAAGCTCAACACAATCCCTCCGATGATGCTCGTGCTTGAGGAGGCGCATAATTTCTGCCCTGAAAAAGGGTTCGGGAGGACGGTAAGTTCCGACATCCTGCGTACCATCGCCTCAGAGGGCAGGAAATTCGGTCTTGGCCTCATGGTGGTCTCCCAGCGTCCTGCCCGTGTGGATAAGAACATCCTTTCACAGTGCAATACCCAGATAATCATGAAAGTTACAAATCCCAATGACCTGCAGGCCATCAGCAAAGGTCTTGAAGGCATAAGCTCGGATGTGGAAGAAGATATCAAAGGCCTTTCCCCGGGTGTGGCGATGATAGTCAGCACCTATATCGAGCGTCCCATACTGGTTGATATCAGGACACGAAAAAGCAGGCATGGTGGGGCAAGCGTACAGGTCGTCAAGGGATCTATCGGCGAAAAGCCAAAAGAAGTTACACTCCCCCAGGGCAGGGAACAATCCCCTACGTTTTTACCGTCAACAGACTCTATTTTAAAAAAAATCCTGCCTGTGCAAAATAAGGAAAAGCCTGCACCTGTTGAGAAAATTAAAAAGGAAGAACCTGAAATAAAAAAGGAACATATCAAGCCCCCTGTGGAAGAACAAATTGAGAGAGAACCAAAAAAGAAATCCAAAGCAAAACGGGAAGGAAGTATAATCACGAAAATGTTCGGTTCGAGGAAGAAATGACTACCCTGATGGAAAAGGCCCATGCCGGCGTTGTGACATCAGAGATAAAACGCGTGGCAGCAAGCGAGGAGGTTAATGCTGAAACTGTCAGGAAACTCCTTGCGGATGGTTTTCTTGTTATCCCGAAAAATATCAATAGTAAGTCCGAACCGATCGGTATTGGCAAATTGATGCGTACCAAGATCAACGCAAATGTTGGCACTTCCAGGGATAATGTGGATATCGAAACAGAGGTCGAAAAGGCAAGAACTGCTGAAAAATACGGCGCTGATACAATAATGGACTTATCTACAGGAGGCGACCTTGATCTTATACGCAGGCGCATCATGGATGCTGTAAGTATTCCTGTCGGTTCTGTCCCGATATACCAGGCAGCAGGCGAAAGCATAGGGAATATGTCCTCTGATGATATGTTCAATGCCGTAAGAAAACATGCAAACGACGGGATTGATTTTGTCACGGTGCATGCAGGCGTGACGCAAAGCTCCTTTGAGCGCCTGAAAAGAAGCGACAGGATACTTGATGTTGTCAGCCGCGGAGGCGCATTCACGATTTCTTGGATGAAGCACAACTGCATGGAGAACCCGTTTTATTCTGAGTACGATTACCTGCTTGAGATGGCAAGGGAATACGAGCTTACACTGAGCCTTGGTGACGGTATGCGCCCCGGATGTATCAACGACGCCTCGGACAGGGCAAAGTTCGAGGAATTCATAATCCTTGGCGAGCTTGTAAAAAGGGCGCGCGAGGCAGGTGTCCAGACGCTTGTTGAGGGGCCGGGGCATGTTCCCATAGATGAGATCGGGTTATCCGTAACCGCGATGAAACACCTTACAGGGAACGCACCGCTGTATCTTCTCGGTCCGCTTGTTACCGACATCGCGCCAGGGTACGATCACATCACGGCCGCGATGGGCGGGGCAGTTGCAGGCATGCACGGCGCGGACTTCCTGTGTATGACAACTCCTTCGGAGCACCTGGCTTTACCGGATGTTGCGGACATCAGGGAAGGTACGATAGTGACAAGAATTGCAGCCCACGCCGCGGACCTGACAAAAGAAGGGGTCAGGGAAAAAGCGCGCGAGGCCGACCGGAGGATGGCAGTGGCGCGCAGGGAGCTTAACTGGAACAGGCAGTTTGGGTGCGCTATCGATAGCGAGAAGGCAAAAATGATCCATGCAAGAAGCAGGAACGCAGACACATGCAGCATGTGCGGGGAGCTGTGTTCGATAAAGATGATGAGAGAAGTAATGAAGAAGTGAATTAAATACTTCTGGTATAAAAGCCTCAGTAAAATATCCTCAAGAGTTCTTTTCTTCAATTCTATAGAAAAATTCCATCTCATACCTGTACATTTAACACCACTCATTTTGATATCAGATTTAAAACTTTAATGTTATAATAAGAGCATAATAAGACTAAATATTATAAAGGTGAAAGTAATATATGATATTTATTTAGAGGGTACAAATATGGCAAAACATAGGAATGATAAGATACGCCTGGCAATAGCCTGCCAGGGTGGTGGCAGTCATACGGCTTTCACAGCAGGGGTATTGAAAAGAATCCTTAAAGAAAAAAATAAGAAATATGAGATAGTGGCGCTGAGCGGCACTTCAGGCGGAGCCATATGCGCCCTGCTGGTATGGTACGGCCTGCTAAAGAAGGACAGGGAAGAGGCGATCAAGCTTCTTGATTCTTTCTGGACTGATAACTCCGCGAGCTTATTCTGGGATAAGCTGTGGAATGACTGGATAGTCTGGACATCAAGGCTTCAGGATATCGTCAGCATGCCTGAAGTGAGCCCTTATTTATACCCCCCGTGGGCCCAGGAGTTCCTGAGAAGCCTCCTGGAAAAGCATATTGATTTCAAGAATATCGAAACGCTTCTTGATGATTCAAACCCGATGCTGCTTGTCGGGGCGGTTGATGTCCTGTCAGGTGAATCCAGAAGCTTTAAGAATAATGAAATTAGCGTCGATGTAATCCTGGCTTCAGCAGCGATACCGACTTTCTTAAGGGCCGTGAGGATAGATAATAAGGTTTACTGGGACGGGTTGTTTTCACAGAACCCTCCTATAAGGGATTTTGTAAAAGGGAGTAACGCCAGTGTAAAACCTGACGAGATATGGGTGATACAGGTAAACCCGGAAAGGAGAGCGAATGAGCCTAAGTCGGTGAAAGACATACTTGACAGGCGTAACGAACTTGCAGGAAATCTTTCATTAAATCAGGAAATATATTTCCTTAATACTGTAAACGGCTGGGTGGATGCCGGGCACCTTCCGGCAAACCAGTATAAACACGTCGAGTTGAGGAGGATAGAGATGCTTTATGAACTGGATACTGCATCAAAACTGGATCGCAGCGAGTTATTCATACGTGATATGATGACTTATGGCGAGAAGCAGGCTGAGAGCTTCATGAAGCAATTCCAATAATATCAATGGATAATCCTATATACTTAAAACCCAAGATATAATATATTCCAGAACTACGAATTCTGGAAAAATCGTGTTGATAGGTCCTTGCGGGAGAACGGCAAAGCCAATATCGATGACCGTACAGACAACCCCAATGCGGTACACGCAATAAAGCCTGGCGCAGGGTTACGGTGACTGACAACGGCTAAGCCAGTGGATGAAGTTCCGGGTTAGTGCCAGGCAACAGCAAAAATTACCTGTTCACTTCTTGGATTTCTTCTTCCCGCCTGCAGAGTGCATATCATCAGCGCTGTGCTCATCGATGATAGACTCAAGCATGAAATATTTCTCTACATATTTCTTGAGTTCCTCATCTGAAATGCATGAAACCCGCTGTTCTTCGTTGTACAATTTCTGGATGTCTTGCTGGATAGCCCTGATGCGCGGGTCGTTCTTATCCACCTTTGCAGCCACATGCATGAGCTCGTTCAGCGTTTCTTCGACCTTATAACGTATTACCTCGATCCCTGAGGAATCGCCTATCATCAGCTCTCTCTTCCCTCCAACAAGTTCTGGCTGGTACGGTTCGTAAGTGAACGGGTTCTTTATAATCCCTGCCGTATGTATCCCGCTTTCATGGGCAAAAATGTTCCTTCCCACAACCGACTTATTGCGCGGCACCCGTATGCCTATTTCGTTCTCCATATACCTTGCGAACTCTGTGATGGATTTAAGGTCGTACTTATCGAATCCTTCAACCCGGGTTATAAGGAACAGTGCAACTTTTTCAAGCTCGGCGTTCCCTGCACGTTCCCCTATCCCCAGAAATGTGAGACTTGACCAGTTGGCGCCGTACCAGTATCCTGCTATCGAGCAGGCGACCGAAAACCCAAAATCATCATGCACATGGGTTTCTATGTTCTTCGTACCTATCTCCCTGAGACGCTTAACTATATACGGTATTCCATACGGTTCTTCCGCTTCAGGGAACGGCAGGCCGTAACCCAGGGTATCGCATAAGCGGATAGTGCAATCAGGATCTATCTCAAGCAGTTTCTCAATGAGCGGGAAAACAAAACCCTCATTATCAGCACGGGTCATATCTTCGATATGAGCCCTCGTGCGAAGACCGTGGTCAACCGCGTACTGCAATGCGTTGACATATTTTTCCTCGGCTTCCTCCCTGCTTTTAAGTCCCATCTTATCAATCACATGGGAATCGGATACCGACATCAGGATGCCCGTCTCCTTTATCCCGTCCATCCCAAGCACGAAATCAATGTCCTTGGGATTTGCCCTGGCCCAGCCTGTGACCTCAGGAAATTCGTAACCCCTGTCAAGCATTTCCCTGACGGCCTCCCTGTCGCGCTCGTTATAGACGAAGGTTTCAAGCTTTTCGACCCCGATCTTATGAAGATACTCGAAAATCTCCAGCTTGTGTCGTTTTTTCATCACTATCCCGGGCATCTGCGAGCCATCGCGGATAGTGCTGTCGCTTATAAAAACCTCCTGTCCAAGCGGGAGTTTTATCTTGGGCAAATCTTCGTATGACCTGTATGCTTTCATGGGGTGACTGATTGTTATCGGGATTTATATTATTTGTGGTACGGTTTCCACATAAATAAATATCTCCTCACCCAATATGAGACTTATGAAAGTTATACGAGACCCGGTACATGATTATATCGAGCTTGACGAACTTGCCCTGGCCCTGATAGATTCTCCTGAAATCCAGAGGCTCAGGAGGATAAAACAGCTTGGTTTTTCCAATCTTGTTTACCCGGGAGCCAACCATACACGGTTTGAGCATTCACTGGGCGTTTACCACCTGGCCCGGTTCCTGGTAAAACAGGTTGATGAACCCGGGCAAAAGGAACTGCTTGCTGCTGCATTGCTCCACGATATAGGCCACGGGCCGTTCTCCCACGCGAGCGAAGAACTTATTGAACGGTACACAAGGAAATCCCACATCCATGTTGAGGAACTCTTAAAACAGGGGGTAATTTCAGATGTGCTGAAGGACTATTCTTTATCAGCTTCTTCTATTGCAAAGCATATAAGGGGTGAAACCCATCCGGGCCAGATAATCAACAGTGAGATCGATGTGGACAGGATGGATTATCTTGTCAGGGACGCCCATTATACAGGAGTCGCTTTCGGTCTTATTGACCATGTGAGGCTGATCCATGAGTTAATGTTCAACGAGAACAAACTTGTCCTGAACATCAGGGGTCTCCAGGCGGCAGAATCGCTGCTTGTATCAAGGTTCCTGATGCATCCCACCGTATATTTCCATCACGTCAGCAGGATTGCAGAATCCATGTGCGCGCATGCTGCCGAATACATAATCGAGGATGAAGGCCTAAAACCGCAGGTTTTCCGCAGGATGGATGACATTACTTTCATAATGGAAATGAAAAATGCCGGAGGCTATCCTGCCGAGATATCAAAGCGTCTTGATGAGCGCCGTCTCTTCAAGCGGGCGCTCTATACAGGTTTTGATTCGCTGAATGTGGATGTATTAAAACTCAGGAACAACCTCAAGAGGATAGAGAAGGAAATAGCTGAAAGCGCAGGTGTAGCAACCGAATATGTCATCGTTGATATTCCCGAAAAACCACATATTCCTGAAATGAAGGCGCAGGTACTGGCAAACGGGAATATGATTCTCCTTGACAGGGCCTCAAACCTTGTTGCCTCACTTGAAAAAGCCCAGCTTGATAACTGGCGTCTCGGAGTTTATACGCCAAAGGAATACAGGGATATAGTGGGCGATGCCGCAAAGGCGTTCTTTGAAGTAAAAAAAGACACAAAACAATTCAAATTGACTGATATCTGAGGGCTTTGCTTATCACATCCTCATTTTCGGGCCTGTATAATTCCTGTATAGTCCCGGGTTCATAAAACATCTCAAGACCCCTGATTATCGCAATCGGTGTCCCGCCGTTGCCTTCCCCCATCAGGATGTTTGAAAAACCCGCTATCTCATCCACGATAGCCTCGTTTTTTACTTCAAGTATCCTGCCGAACAGGTCTGTTGTTCCCCTCCAGTCCCTTGTAGCTTTTATCCCTGCGATGCCGACGGCGGCCCCTGTCTGCCCCATCCTGAAAGCCCGGCCATTGGTATCTGTGATCACGACGCTCACTCTTTTTCCTGTGATCGTAAATATTGTCTCTTTTATCCTCTTCGCGCTTTCATCCGGGGAATCAGGGAGCAGCAGGATGTTTTCATGTCCATCAACATTAGAGTGGTCTATTCCCGCATTGACGCAGATACTCCCGTTTTTCATACGGACAAGAAGGAATGGCATTTCAAGCAATATTTCTTCGCTCTGGTCAAGCACCGCCTGGACGAATCGCGGGTCATTGTGATTCTTTTTTGCGATTGTTTGTGCTTCATGTGTGACATTAATATCACACAGTTTGAGTATCCTGTTCTCGGATTTGGATACAATGGTAGAGGAAACCACCACGATATCGTGCTCCTCAATTCCTGTTTTCTCGCATATAAGCTTCCCGATATCATAGCCGGGTTTGATCAGGGGAATATCTTCGACAGTGAACGCAGTTGCTTTCAATAGGATTCCTCCCCCCTTAAGATGTGGCTGTGATAATAATGTTTTCTGAATGAATGAAATTGTATCTTTCAGCCTCTTTTTCTTACGAAAAAATACATTGCAATTATCATTGCAACCGCCTGTAAAAGGCCAAAGCCCGGCGTGCTGGCAGGTGTTGCAGAAGCTTCCGCCACTGCCATCGTTGAACCTGGGGTTACTGGGGAATATCTTTTGTCCGCTGCCTGCATTCCGCCTGAGCCTCCATCCGCCGTTATAGCAAAAGGCGAGAAACGCACAGTCCTGGCTTCAAAGGATGTATTATCATTATTTTTCCCGGCCTGCCATGTTTCAAGCCTGTTCCATTCACCATCATAATACTGGTACAGGGAAACATCGCCTGGAGCGAACCTGCCGGACAGCCATTCATTCCTAACACTGAACCTGATAATTGCTTCCCTGATATTTCGCGGTACCGCAAATCCCGAAGTCCCGACCCAGATGTTGATGTTCTTATACACTGTTCCGGGTACAGGCATTTTTACCAGAGCCGAAGTGTTTTTCAACACTTCCACAGCAGTATTTACCTCTCCTGCGCTGACATTGCCTGTGATGTTCACAAAGATTATAGGATTGCTCAGGTTCCTGAAAGCGTATGATGTTGTTTTGTCTTTGAAGATATGAAGGTCGTATTTCTCTTTCACTTCGATGTTGGAAAAGTTCTCAGCCGACGCGCCACCTCCTCCCCCACCTCCGCCGCCCCCGCTGCTGGCCGCCTGCTGCTGTGCGGGCTGAACATATAGGTCACCGGAAACTGCAAATTCACTAAGCCTTGTTAAATTCGCCCATACGAAATTATTCACAGTATCAACCCCGGCATCGTTCACATATGGATAAGAGCCTGCCCCCGAAAGCTTATCCCAGTCAGTTGATGTGGTATTCCACCTGTACAGCCGCAGCGAACTCTCAACATAAGAACTTATCTCTGCATCCGTATAATTTATGCTGATAACCGCATAGGACAGGTTATCTTCGATGACAGGGCTTGCATTCACAAGCACGTATATCCCTGGATTCGTGATACTCAGGCTGTTTGATGTGACATTGACTTTTGACTGGGTAATGTTTATCGAGCCTGTGTTTGTGATATTGGTAGAAAGTCGCAAGGTGGAGTTTGAAACCGGGGCAAGTATTAGTGTTTCATTGTTTGAATATGTAATAACACTGGTGTTAATTGTCAGGAAAGCAGTAATAAATTGTATCTGCCGGGTCTGGTTTGTATTCCCGGTCGTATCGTTTGCAGACACGGTCGCCGTGAAGCGGCCGTATTGTGCCGTATCTGTGAAATTATAATAGAATAAACCGCCGCCCGTACTCATATTGTAATCACTTAGAGAACCGTCAGGGTACTCCACATGCACGGAGACTTCATCCGGATTTATATCAGGTGAAGTGATGTTCGCTGTGATATTTGTATATCCTGTCCTGTTCAGGATTGAGGGCGATGCAGAGATACCGGTCACTGAGGGGGGCGTATTATCTATAGTGATATTGGCCTGCTGACTTGAGTTCGTGTTCCCTGCAAAATCAGAGAATGTGACGTTCATTAAATGATTGCCGTCATTTATAAATTTATCAAACACAGCGCTTGAGTTCCAGAAACTTGACTGGTTGGTGAGTGTTACCAGGCCGGTGTTGTTAATAATGGATACATTTAAAGAAGCATTTTTCAGGCCTGATGAAGTACCGCCGGCCACCGGGTCGCTGGCAGATATGTTGAACACTATATTGCTGTTATTTTTTGCAGCACTTCCGCGGGCGTATGTGACAGGATTAATGGACACAAGCGGAGGAGTGTTATCTACAACAACTGTTACCTGCGACGTATTATTCATATTGCCGGCATCATCGTAAGCAGTGATGTTCAGGCTGTATGTTCCATCCGGAGCTGCTACTATCACGCTTGAATTCGACCAGAACCCATTGCTATAAGAGAGGGCAACATTGCCGAGGCTGCTGTTGATCTGTGAAGCATTTATGCTGGCGTTCCTGACCCCGTAATTGTCAGAAATAGAGGCGTTAAGTGTGATAATGGTTCCGTTTTTTGCTGCCGTGTAGCCTGAAGGGTAACCTGTTGGATTTGCAATTGCGGTCGGGGAAGTTACATCTAAAAGGTTTATCCGGATTGGAACAGATGCAAAGTCTTCAGTAGAATCCCATACCGAAAAAATAAGGTCTGTGATGTTCTGGTTTATCAGCGGGCCGTTGATCGTGACATTTACCTGCCTTGTCTGTAGAGAACCCAGTGAGATGGAACTCTCATTCACCGATGCGCCACTCCAAGAAGATGTATCTGTAAAATTGATCGTAAGGTTGTATGACTCAGAACTTCCCGCGTTCTTTATGGCTATACCGAAAGCTGGATAATTCTTAAGATAGTGCTGGATGTCCACGTTTTCAAGCTTTTCCCATGCCCGGCCAAGCTGTGGGTTATTATGTGCGGATTCAAACCTGGTCGTTGCCCACTGGGCTCCATTATAATATTCAAGCATCAGGTCAAGATCGTTTGAAGGATTCACCCATTGCAGCGTGGCATTCATGTATCGCGTATTATTGAGGTCCGACCCGTTTGCCTCTGCTGTCCATACAGGCAGGTAACTTGAACCCGTGCCTGCAACAGTACCGCTTGAAAAATTACTCCTGCCGCCTGTAAGTTTTTTAACTGTAAGATTAATATTTGTTTTTGCCGATGCATCGTTGGTTATTGAAAAACTGATATTTTTTATCTCATTGCTTAATATTACACCCTGCCACGATGCCGGGCTCACTTCAAGATTTCCCTTTGTTCCGGCAGGATAAGAAACATTCAAAAAATAACTTCCGCTGCCGCTCAATGAATATGCGTGCACTGCGGCCCAGTATTCGTCATATACTGTGTTGCTGAGAGACACTTTCTCTGAGATGGTGCCAAGACCTGACCCCGATACATTTACCTGGATGCCATTGGGCGCATAAAGATACAGATCAAGGTCGTCGCTGGTGTCAGTCCAGTTAAGAAAAATACTCATCTTCGTGCTGTTGGGAGATTTCAATTTGTAGTAAATCCAGTCGCCATCATAGTCTGAAAAATAAGAGTAAGCGTTATTTACAGAGCCCTGGATAGAACCACCGTTCATCAAAGGTATAGTAATGACCACAGGAATCCTTAACGTCCCTGCTGTTGAGTTGGAAACTATCAATGTGGTGCCGTATATCCCTGGTTTTGTATCCGTGGGTGAAGTAAATGTTAAATCAATCGTCTTAGAGCTTCCTGCGCTTATCATTTCATATGCCGGAACGCTGAAGCTTGAAACGGGAATGCTGTTGTCTCCTTCAAGGTCGGTCATTGCTTCAATGGAGAATGTGAAGTTGACCGCATATGTATTGGTGTTATTCAGTGTCAGTTTCCCGATAGTGCTAAAAGTCGGAATCACGCTCTCTTCCCACCTGTCATCCCCGTTTATGTTCGCGCTGATATTATACGTGAATGCATTTGTGAGGTTGATTATACCTGCGCCTTTCTCAAATACATGGGAAGAGGTCAGGTTGCTTGAAGTATGCATAAGGATAGCCCTTACCTGTGCAGGGGACAATGCCGGGTTTTTCTGAAGAAGAAGGGCCGCTGCGCCTGAAACATGGGGGGTTGACATGGAAGTACCGCTTTTGTTAGTATAGCTGCCCGTATATGAAGTGGAGTTAATTGTTACCCCCGGGGCCACTACATCAGGGTCAAGCCTCCCGAATGCAGAAGGGCCACGGTCGCTGAAAGATGCTATTGTATCATCTGAGATCGTGGCTGTGGAGCTGTCATCTGATGCCCCGACTGTTATCACTTTCCTGGATGAACCGGGAGAAGAGATCGTATTTGTGCCAGGGCCGCTGTTTCCGGCAGCGACCACCACGACTATCCCCTGGTCAACTGCAGCATCGGATACGATGTTTAAAATGTCTGTGAATTCGTCAGTGGGCTGCGAGGAACTGCCCAAGGACATGCTGATTACATCTGCGCCGTGGGCAATGCTCCAGTCAATCCCTGCTATTACGTTTGAAGTCGTGCCTGAACCTGCGCTATTCAGTACCTTGACAGCATAAAGGGTGGCATCCGGGGCCACGCCTTTTATTGAACCATTAGCAGCAGCCGTCCCTGCCACATGGGTTCCGTGTCCCTGATCGTCCATCGGGTTTGCATCGTTATTTACAAAATCGTATCCATCGGCCACCTTCTTTCCCGTGCCAAATCCTCCCCCAAGGTCGGGATGGTTGTAGTTGATCCCGGTGTCGATAATAGCAAGCTTGATCCCGGTGCCTGTATATCCTGAATCCCATGCATAGTTTGCCCCTATCGCATCCGTTCCCGTGGTCGCCACAGTAATATTCCCATGAGACGGTTCCAGGGGCAGTGCTACGATTTCATCGTAGTATATCTTTTCCACTTCAGGCATTTTTGATAATTCTGCGATTTTCCAGGCAGGCATCTTTGCTGAGATCGCACCAATGAAATCATACCTGCGCTCTGTTTTTCCGCCGTTTGATTCCACAGCCGATACCACTGCTGATGACCCTGCTGATGTCACTGCTGATGACCCTGCCGATGCCCCTGCTCCTGAAAGCACGGATTGGGTGGCTTTATCAGGGAGGGTTTTTTGTTTTTTCATAAGAATGATGACCGGAATTTCATCATATGCTCCTGAACTTGTGATTTTCTGGCCAAGACTGTTGCTTATTTTCAGGTCTTTTTTTTGGATACCTGCGATATCCGTATCAGGCACATGGTTTTTTGTATCCCCCTGGATTGATACTGATAAAACGACACTGGCAGTAACGAGGCTCACAACTATGCATATAAACAATTTTTTTCGCCTTAAGCCCGGCATTTTTTGTCTCCTTCAGGTAGCCTTCCTGTACTGGTATTCGTGCTATATTAGATGTAAACTAATATTGTCATTATGAGTATCATTAAATATAATAAACTTAATGGTAATGTCCGGCGACATGCCGGAGTTACTTCTGAAGAACCAGCCCACCACATGGTCAGCTATGAACATTCAGTTCATAGGTAACAACGAAAAAGGCATAACTAAGAGCGTATTCCCCCGCAGCTGCGGCGCTGAAGCTATTTTTGTATAAAAGTTTTCAGATTGTTTCCCTTCAAAACCTTCACAAGCATCCTTATCGCATCCACGATATCGTACTCCGAAGCCCCCCAGTGAACCACTGCGCCGTCAATGCCGTTGATATTTACCATGCCCGACTTTTTGCTCTGGCAGCACCTTGTGATAAAAGGCTTCGTGGGCATGTACAACTCCGCTTTAAGGGGACACATATTTATGTGCCTGTAAGTAAGATGCGGGAACCGCAATTCGAATATCTGTTTTGTAATATCACAGCCCACAAGTTCCGAATTGTCCTCGATATCTGTATCCGTATCAAGATATTTTCCCTTAAGTTCCGAAGCATAGCACGGGAACACCATCTTCCCGCCCTCGAACTGGCGCAGGTCGATGAGTTTCTTGCCGAACCTTACGTTCATCTCACCCAGTATCCCGCTTTTTACAAGCCTGTCTATGGCAGAGGCAAGCCACGGAGGCTCGGGGGGGGAAATATCGATTATCTCAATTTCCATCACCTCATGAAGGCTTGGCTCATGAACAAAAGTGATATGCCTGTCCATGCCTTCAAAAATAACCGTGTTCACGGTTCCTTTGCACAGCGGGATTGCGGATTCGATAAGGCGCGTCCTGTCATGGGCATCAAGTTTTTCCTGGAATTTTTTCACCTTGTTCCCTTGTGCAATAAGTTCAAGCGATACCAATTTTTTCAGCAGCCCCTCGCCTTCGCTTTTTACCCTGTATATTGAATAGCCGCCGGGAAGTTCGGAAATAAGGTATTCGGTTGAAAAATAAATCGGGCACCCGACCCTTTGCGTGGGGTCTGTCCTTGTCACGCCAACGCTTTTATAATCCTGGGGAAATATCATTGCAGTGCCTTCTTTTTCCTGTGTTCCACAAGCCCGCCGTCTGTCAGTATTTCAAGCAGGAAACCGGGAAGCTTCATACCCTGGTAATTGTTATTTTTATTACTCACTAACCCTTTTTCAAGATCGATCTCTATGATATCCCCTTCTTCGCATTCGATTTTAGCTTCAATTATCGGAAGGCCGACATTGATGGCGTTCCTGAAAAATATCCTGGCAAAAGACCGTGCAACTACACATGCGACCCCGGCATGCTTTAAAGCAAGGGGGGCCTGTTCCCTGGACGAGCCGCACCCGAAGTTCTCACCAGCCACGATTATGTCGCCCTTTTTCACTTTCTGTGAAAATTGCGGATCAATGCCTTCCATGACGTGCGCCGCGAATACGCTCATATCTGTAGTCCGCAGGTATTTGCCAGGAATAATCACATCAGTATCGACATTATCGCCGAATTTCCATACTCTTCCTGATATCTTGTTAAGGCCTGTATTCATTGTCCGCTGGGTATTGTTCACTGCAAATATAACGATTTTGGTAAAGCGATGTTTTTATATAAATAATAAATGAAAAAAAGAAAAATTCAATGGGACTTTACTTTTTATTTTGCCTGAAAAGATAAATTGCGCCCAGCACTGTTATTGCCAGCAACAATCCAAATCCAGGGGCTTTTTCTGTTGTTCCCGGTTTTGTAGCATTTGCCGTCTGGGTCGGGCCTGCTGCAACAGTAGCAGACGCCACTGCCCTTGTCGCTACAGGAACTATCACGCCTTTAATTCCGCTTATTGCAAAACTTGAGAAAGAGTCTGTCATGGCATCATAGTAGGTATAGGTATTGTCTTTTGACTTTTCCTTTGTTTCGATCTGCGTCCACTGGCTCCCGTCCCATCTTACCATTTTCACATCGCTCCTTGCGACGTTATTCTCATCAATCCATGAATTTGCGACTTTGAACCTGATAACTGCTTCTTTTATGTTCCGCGGAAGAGCGAAACCATATGTACCGACCCATATGTTAATGTTTGAATAAACTTTACCAGGGGCAGGGCTTTTTACAAGAACAGATGTATTTCTCAGCACCTCAACTGCCGTATTGATCTCACCTGCGTTGACATTGCCTGTTATATCCACGGATGATACCGGGTTGCTGCTGTTCGTAAATACGTAGGATGTGGTCTTATCTTTGTAAATATGCATGTCGTATTTTTCTTTTACTATGATATTGCTGAAGGCCTCGCCCGATGCGCCACCTCCGCCGCCTCCACC
>VEPN01000026.1 GCA_012026835.1 Candidatus Methanoperedens sp.
AATGATTCACCTCTTGGTGTTATTGTCATTTTAATACCCCCATTAAATAATCTGTTTAATGATTCTTAAAGATTACGGAGGCTTTAGAATCACGCTATAGTAGAAAAAATCCTATTAAATTTTCAATTGCAGATGAAGAATTTCTAAAAATCTATGAAGCATTGGAAGATATTGAGACATACCAAAAAGATAAAATTGATTCAAGATTTGACGCCTCTAAAAAATTATCTGAAGTTGAGAGGGAAATAAATGAGCCTGATTGGAACAAAGGTTCTGATTTTTGGGAAACTCTAACGGGAGAAGCGAATGAAAATACGCGTCAATTTAAACGAAATTTAAAGGAAAGACTGCTCCCAAGTATAACCAAAGGCACAGAAGAAGATTTAAAGAAGGTATGTTCCATCTTGGAAAAATTTGCTCAGTATCTTCTTAATCCCATTATACCAGAACTTAAGGATTTAAACAAGTCTATGTCAGAGCTATCATTATATCCACAAGAAAAATCTCGTCTTGTACCTTTCTTCGGACATCCTTATATGCACCACGCCTGTTTTTTAGCAATTTTTATTGTTAGTGGCGCCTTTGCTTATTACTTAAGTAAATACTTAGGCTCATCGACCGATTCTGCCATATCGAATGGATTTTATGTTCCCGTAGCACTTATTGCTGGATATATGATATTTATGGTGAAAAAAAATTAAAATCATGGGAACAAAGCATAAAATACCTTATATACAATTTCAATGTAAAAATCCATCTCTCCAAACCGACGGTCAATTATTATATGAGCCAAGACGGGGCGCACAAGCGCGCCGGGCGTGCCTTCGGGATTCGGCAGAGCCGAATTCCTGCGAGAACGGCGCGCTCGGCGATGATAAGGCAAAGCACGCCCCGCAAGGCAAGCGTATCGCCGCTTGACCATTCACTTCATTTGACAGGTGACCACGTTGGGAGGATGCACAAGAATTCCTATCATGCTCCGTTCGCGCAAAATCCTTCGCAAACGGGCACATATGTCTTTCCTGTTGTTTCTTTACGTGCGGCAGGGACGGCTCCTGTCTCCCTGAAGATATCTATCCTGCACCTTCGGCGCTGTTTTTTTATCGCGCCACTGGTTGAAAAGTGCTCACGGGGCATCACGATTTAAAAAGAAAAAAGCGTATCCTGTTGCTTTTGTGCTTTAGCTTCTACGATTTTTATATGCTTTTAAATAATTTCAATTTAAAATTAATAAATACAAATCTTTAAAGTCTATGAAATTCTATTTACTCTCATGGCTGCTGTTGCAAATCTGGATGAATTGAAATTGGAATTGAAAAAGGAGCTGCGATAGAGGTATCACAATTTTCTCAAATACTCATCGTATTCCTCAACACTAAGTTCTATCTCCCTTAATATTTCTTTTATCAACGGACGTGCCAAATCTCTTCCGGGATGATGTGGTACACTGGTGGTTCTACCGTCAGGATGCCTATAAAACACATGACTCCCTTTCTGGCGCACCCTCTCAAAGCCAAGCTTGAACAACAACTTTTCCATTTTTCTGGCTTCGATTATTCGAAGTCTGCTCAAACACTCACCTCAACTTGTTGAATTCCGACAAATTGAGGTAAATATTGCTTGTTCTCAGGCTCCATTTCTTCCAGGCACAGTTCCAGTACCTCTTTAAGGTTCTCTTGCAGCTCATCAAGAGTCTCTGCCTGGGTATGGGCGCCAGGAATTCCTGGGACTATCGCCACATATAAGCCTGTTTCTGGATCTTTTTCGATGTATGCGGTTAATGTAGGCATTGGAACCTCTATGATTTCAAGTGATTTATAGGTACTGAATTGTCTTATACTTTATTTCGATTCCATATGGCACCCTCACAAGGGAAGCTCCAAATAAGCAAAACAAATTAAGCAATTTTAAAAAGTATTCTTACACAACTCAGTGTATCCTTTCAAATCAAATGTTCAACATATCCCAACGAATGCATGAGAACGCCAATCGCCTTCAGTGACTACTCCCCAGCTACAAGCCGGGAGCCTCATGATGCACTACGTATGCTCGATAGTTTCCCTGAGAAAAGACACCGCATCATCCTCGTATTTTTGCAGCGCTTTTTCAAATATCAGTCTCACAGACCATCACCAAATTTCAAATACTATATATACAATCCAGATTTTAGGGTGGATTCATCCCTGAATTTAAGGTAACAACAGTAACTATTAAATTGCATGCCGTTATATTGGCGTTGTCTTCGGGCCCGTAGCTTAGCCAGGTGGAGCGCTCGGCTGATAACCGAGAGGTCCTGCGTTCAAATCGCAGCGGGCCCATGTAGATTTTGAAAAAGGCTATACTTTGCTCTCAAAGATACTTTTTGTGAGAACAATATCCACCCTACAACGATATCCCTTCACTTTTCTGTTGTCTTATAATATCTTGAATAGCTCATAATCCAAATGTCTTGGGCTTTGAAGATATTGCCCTCGAATTTTCCAGTTGTACGAATTTGAATATCTTTATTCTGGATATCGGGCTTTTCTCCCTCATAGACAACGTTGATTGTGGATAATCCATCTGTCATCTTGAATTGTAGCGTATTGTTAAATTTATCCCACTGGTCGGTGTTATTGACCAGAGAGCCATTAACACTTATTATTTTACCTGCCACTTTTTCCTTTGATCCAATTGCTTCGCTCACTTCAAACTGGTTCTGCTCTGTCCCGTTAAAAGCAAGAAGAGAAAAGGGTACGAATAGTATAAACAATAATAGAGAAATAGTGAAAATTACCCTCGAATACAGAACGGCTTTCACCAAACTGTTCTTGGGCCAGCCTCTTTTTCCCCAGAAGTAAACGATAATGGGCCCAATAAGAAATGTATATATTGAAAAAATCAATAATACGAAAAAACCCTCTATATAAAATCCTAATTTATAAAAAAATCCCAGTTTTTCTACATCTTCAGAAATTATATCGAACTGTTCAAAAGTCCCTTTTTTCTCATTGCGAGAAATTGACAATATCTGATTGTCCGCTTTAAGAACATTTCCGCATTTTGCACAATAACTTGACTCATCCGGATTCAGGGCTCCACATCTACTGCAATACATTATACCACCAGTTTATCTTGAATAAAACTGATGCTTTATATATATTAGTGTGTCCTCAACATATCTTTTTGAACATCCGCGCCTGGAAACCGTGGTACTTGCAGTATCCTTCTGCGTCCTTCTGGTCTATAGTCTTGCTGTCAAAAGACGACAGGTCGGCAGAATACAGGGCAAAAGGTGATTCTCTTGCGACCACTTTTGCGCTGCCTTTATATAGCCTGATCTTAACATTTCCCGACAGCCGTTCCTGGGTCTTATCGATAAAAGCGTTCAGGTCCGAATAAAGCGGCTCATCCACAAGACCCTTGTATGCAAGCTCGCTCCACGTTTCATCGACAATGGACTTAAACCGCAGCTCATCCCTGGTAAGCACAAGTTTTTCAAGGTCCCTGTGTGCAGTTAAAAGAATCGTGGCAGCAGGATGTTCATAATTTTCCCTTGCTTTGAGTCCAAGAACCCTATCCTCTATCATATCCGTGCGTCCTACGCCGTGTGACCCGCCAAGTCTATTAAGTTCGCTTATCAATGAAACGCCGTCAAGCGTTCTGCCATTTAACGACACAGGTACTCCGCGTTCAAACCCGATATTTATTACCTCTGCATCCGGCGCATTTTCAGGCGAGACCGTCCACTCAAATATCTCCTCAGGCGGGATGAAATCAGGTTCTTCAAGCCGTCCCCCTTCGATGCTTCTGCTCCATATATTCTCATCCACGCTCCAGGGTTTTGATTTCGTGGCCGCAACAGGTATCCCGTGTTTTTTTGCGTACTCCATCTCCCAGTCGCGCGTGAGGTTCATATCCCTCATCGGGGCTATGACCTCAAGAGCCGTGTTCCTGAACACGGCTTCAAACCTTAACTGGTCATTGCCCTTCCCGGTGCATCCATGTGCAAGGGCGTGTGCCTTTTCTTTTTGTGCCACCTCTACGGACTTCTTGGCGATTAGAGGTCTTGCTATTGAAGTGCCAAGAACATAGCCCTCGTAACTCCCGTTAGCTTTGATAAGGGGAAAGACGTAGTCTCTTACAAACTCATCCCTGGCATCTATCGTGTAATGCTTATCACTTATCCTGGCGGCCTTTTCTTCAGCCTGCCGTACCTCCTTGCCGGGCTGTCCCACATCCACGGTTACAGTTATCACATATTCACAGCCATAATGCTCTTTTAACAGGGGTATGCAGACCGATGTATCAAGCCCGCCTGAGTAAGCAAGTACTACTTTTTTCATGGTCGTGATAGATAGTGCGGGAAGATTAATAGTTTTTGTTGCGTGACATATTCAGGGCTTTACTGTGTTTCCTGCCATATGAAGCATAAATTATAATCCCGATTCCCATCCATATGAGAAGCCGCAGCCATGTATCAACCGGCAGTGCCAGCATCTGTGCAAATGAAAAAAGTGCACCGAGAACCGGAACCCAGGGCACAAAAGGAGTTTTAAAAGGCCTGGGCAAGTCAGGCTGCGTATGGCGCAGAACAAGAACACTTGAGCATACGATTGCAAAAGCAAGCAGGGTTCCGATCGAGACGAGCGCGCCCAGAACCTCAATAGGGAAGAGACCGGAGACAAACATTGCGATTGTTCCTGTCAAAATCGTGGTTATATAAGGTGTTTTAAACCTCGGGTGAATTGATGCGAACCTTTTTGGGAGCAGACCGTCTTTTGCCATTGTATAGAAAATCCTCGGCTGGCTGAGAAGTAATACAAGAACGACCGAACTCAAACCAGCGATTGCCCCGATCTTTACAAATGGCCTTAACCAGAAAAGACCCGGCCCGGCGGCATTAACAGCAACTGCTATCGGGTCGGGTACGAGAAGCTGGTCGTACTTTACCATACCAGTCAACACAAGCGAAACTGCAATGTATAATACTGTAGAAACGGCAAGGGAGCTAAGTATCCCGATGGGCATATCTTTTTTCGGATTGCGTGCCTCCTGCGCCGCCGTGGAGACAGCATCAAAACCGAAATAAGCAAAGAATATCACCCCCGCCCCGCGCAAAATGCCGCTCAAGCCAAAATGTCCGAATTCTCCAGTGTTTGGCGGTATGAACGGCACCCAATTCCCGGTATTTATGTAGGCTATCCCGAAGGTTATGAAAAGTAGCAGTACGCTTATTTTGACAAGGACTATAATGTTATTAAATACCGCAGATTCCTTGATCCCGATTACAAGAAGTATAGTCATGAAAGCGACGATGAACATGGCAGGTATGTTCAGGAATGCCCCTGTTGTTTGCCATCCGAGTACCGGGTCATACGTGAATGGTGCGCTGGACAGGTAAGAAGGGATTGTAATCCCGAAATCCTCCAGAAAACTTACAACATAGCCCGACCATCCGACTGCTACTGTTGATGCACCAAAAAGGTACTCAAGCATTAAATCCCAGCCTATTATCCAGGCGAAAAGTTCTCCGAGTGTTACGTATGCATATGTATAGGCGCTTCCTGAAATCGGCACAGTTGATGAGAACTCTGCATAACAGAGCGCGGCCATAGCAGCACCAATCCCTGAAAATATAAATGAGAACACAATCGCCGGCCCTGCATACTGGGCTGCCGCCTGGCCTGTAAGTACAAATATTCCCGCACCGATTATTGCCCCAATTCCAAGAGTGGTCAGGTTCAGTGGGCCAAGGACGCGCTTCAATTCGCGGGTATTGGCGGATTCTTTCATTAGTTGATCTATCGGCTTCCTTACCAGTAAGTCCTTGAACATTTTACTCCAGAGAAACAGCCTTAAATCAAACCCATTCTTTTTCCAACCCTGTTGAAGATTTCAAGAGCCCCGTCCAAATCTTCTCTTGTATGCTGAGCAGTCACGATTATCCTGACCCTGGCCTTGTCTTTTGCTACAAGAGGGAAAACGATAGGCTTGGCAAACAGCCCTTCTTCGAAAAGCCGGGCTGAGAGTTCCATTGCTGTCTTACTTTCTCCCGCCATTACGGGAGTAATGGGGGTTGAGCTGTGCCCGATATCAAAACCCATATCTGCCATGCCTCTCTTGAAGTATCTGGTATTTTCCCAGAGCTGCCTGAGATGATGCGGCTCATCCTGTATCATCCTGATAGCTTCCATGGTCGCAGCAGGCACTGATGGCGGATGGGCCGTGGTAAAGATGAAACTGCGGGCAGTATTGATAAGATAATCCCTCAGCTCTTTTCTTCCTGCAATGTATCCGCCCAGGCAGCCGAAAGCCTTGCTGAGAGTACCCATATCAATATCCACCTTTCCTTCAAGACCGAAATGGTCGATTATTCCCCTGCCATCCTTCCCAAGTACCCCGTCGCCGTGGGCATCGTCCACCATCACCATTGCGTCATGTTCTTCTGCCAGTTCCACTATCCGGTCAAGGGGTGCAATATCCCCGTCCATGCTAAAGACCCCGTCTGTGACTATCAGCCGTCTTCTTGAGTCTTTTGTCTCTTTCAAAACCCTTTCTAACCCGGTCATGTCAAGATGGGGATACACCATGCGCTTTGATTTTGTAAGCCTTACCCCGTCTATAATACTGCCGTGGTTGAGTTCATCGCTGATAATAGCATCTTCTTCGCCCATCAATGCCTGGATAGTGCCCCTGTTAGCGGCTATACCCGCGACGAATACGAGGGCAGCCTCCGTATTCTTGTACTCGGCCAGCATTTCCTCAAGCTGTATATGTATCTCCATAGTGCCTGCAATCTGCCGCACTGCGCCTGTACCGAATCCCCATGTATCTATTGCTTTTTTGGCAGCTTTACGCAGGCGCGGATGATTGGCAAACCCGAGATAATTATTGGTACACATTATAATGACTTCTTTTCCATTCAGGACTACGCGGTTCTTCTGTTCCGTGCCCAGTACAGGAAGTTCTGTATACAGGTTCCTGTCTTTTAAGTCCTGTATCATATCCTTTAAAAAATCTAATCTGTTGGTCATCCATTTTCACCCCACTCAGTATCTTACAACAAAGTATATATATTGTACAACAGGACAAACTATTATGGTTTTAAAGGGGATTTATGAAAGCAGTTAGAAAGACTACTGAAGGGCCGGGGCTGGAACTTGTGGATATACCTGTTCCCGAACCCGGGGATCATGAAGTGCTGACAAAGGTAAAAGCATGCTCCATGTGCGGTACCGACGTCCATATCTACAACTGGGAACACCCCTGGTCACAGGGGAGGATTACCCCGCCCAGGACTATAGGCCATGAAATATGCGGCGAGGTAGTAGATATCGGGGACTCTGTCACTCTTGTCCAGAAGGGGGACATGGTATCTGCCGAGTCACATATTTTTGATGGCAAGTGCATGCAGTGCAGGATGGGAAATATGCATATCTGCGAGAATCTCAGGTTCTTCGGGGTGGATGTGGACGGGTTCTTTTCCGAGTATGCCATCATCCCTGAAACTAATGTCTGGAAAAATCCCCCTGAAATGCCATTTGAGATAGCGACCCTCCAGGAGTCCATAGGGAACAGCGTTTACACGGTATTCAGTAATGATGTGGCTGCAAAGACAGTCGCGGTTTTCGGGGGAGGCCCGACCGCCCTTTTTGCTATCGGCCTTCTTAAGGCTGCGGGTGCTACTCTTATAATCACCGTAGCGGGCTCAGGCCGGCATCTTGATATTGCAGAAAAGATGGGTGCTGATGTTGTTATCAACAGGCATGAGAAAGACCCGGTTTCTGAGATATTAAGCCTGACAGGCGGCAGGGGGGTTGATGTTTTTCTTGAAATGTCAGGCAGCGGAAATGCCCTGAACCAGGGTCTTAAAGCACTGCGACCCGCAGGCAAGGCCTCTATACTGGGACTTCCGACAAAGGATATATGCATCGATATATCAAAAGATTTCGTTATGAAGGATATCACGGTGCGCGGGGTATACGGAAGGAAGATATGGGATACATGGCTCACCACATCCAGGCTTCTTTCAACTGGTAAATTCAATCCCGCTCCTGTAATAACCCACAGGATAAAGCTTGAGGATTTCGAGAAAGGGTTTGAGGCTATGAAATCGGGAGAGTCGGGAAAAGTCGTGATGTTCCCGTGAACGTTTTTGGTATGGAAAAAGTACAGCAATATGGCGTATAACATGGATTGCACGGATACGCACGTATTTTGTATCGTGAAAATCAATTCAATCTGTGTCATCAATATTCATCAAACAATGGATAAGGCAGCGTCTACCACCACTTCATGCTCTCCCTGAACTTCGTCACCCCCTCCCCCGCATCCGGTTTCCTGAACACATACAGGTGCTCATGTCCTATCAGGTAAAAGTCATACTTCTTTCCGAACCACTTCTCCCTGGTGCCCTTCATCTTCCACTGGAGCTTGATTATATCTTCCCGCAAAATGAACCCGGCATCAAGAAAGCTCATCAGCACCCTCGGCGTTATCGGCACGAAATGCTTGTTCCGCCGCGTATCCCCTATCAGGATGGCGCAGTGCTTTCCGACCTTCAGAACACGCATGCACACCTCTGCAAATTTGCGCATTTCCGCGGCGAACTCAGCGATGTTATGCACGCTTGACAGGTCGCCCTCGCGGTCATGGGAATAAGGGATTATACTGGCATATGGAGGGTGCGTGGCTATGAGGTCGATGGACTCGCTCCCGATCAGGTCAAGCGACCGCGCATCCCCAACATACGTCTTTATCTCCGGCGCCACATAATCAGCATCCAGCGGCGCATACGAGAAATCCAGCCTGTTGCGCGCCACCATGACGGCATCGGGATTGATATCCACGCCCACGGCGCGCCTCTCTAAAAGCTTGCATTCCACAAGTGTTGTGCCAGAGCCTGCCATCTGGTCAAGGACGAGGTCGCCGGGCGCAGTATAGCGCAGGATGAGGTTTCGCGGGATGTATGGCGACCAGTTGCCCCTGTAGTTGCCGACGTGCGTAGCCCAGTCGCCGCGGTCGGGGAAGGACCAGACTGTGGTGGTTTCGGGGGTGAAAGTGGAGGGGGCGAAATTCCACTTCATATTCAAGCTTAAAACAATAATATCAAAAATTGTTAAACGGATTCATCAAAAAGCGGCGCATATTATTTCATGCCATGTAAAAAACGTTTCGGCATTTATTCGATCTCGTGACGTATGCGGACAGCTCCTGGATTTATTACTGAAAATGAATGCTTAAGTTCTGGTCCATGCTTCTTTATGGCAGAAACCACTATCTCCGCTTTCCGAGTCGGAGAAAGCCCAGCTAATCGGATTAGCACAACTCCACTGGTTACGCGCCGCTGACGAAAAATAAGCTCACCAAAATCCTTATCAGCCGTTAACAACAGTGCAGATTTCTCATTAGCCATCTTGAGCACTTCATCGTCAGAGATCCCAGCGTCCTTTTCGGCAACGTAATCTACATTATGTCCCATCAATCGAAGACCATCAGCGATTTGCTTGTCAATGTTCTCATCCACCAGAAAATTCACGAGACCGCCTCAGCGACCGGGTACACCACATCAGCGCGCAAAGCCTGTGCGGCAAATGCAAGAGCAGCCCTTATCGCTTCGCGTGTCAGCCGTGGATGAGCCTCCAATATCTGTTCCACTGTTTCGCCTGCGGAAAGCTTTTCCAGGATAATCTCCACAGTGACGCGGGTTCCTGCAATGACAGGTTTGCCCATCATTACTTTAGGGTCGGATACGATTAAATTTTTCTGCATTTTGCGCCTCTTTAACTCAATGGTGTAAGCACCGGGTGAGGGATTATTTTATCATATTAGATATGGTGGATTCACATTTATATTCTTATGGTCTTTTTCAGCTCTGCAACGACAAGCGCAGGAGCATCTTATATTTTGCAGGTCTGAAAGCGGCAAGAGTATGATTACTACGTCCCCCCTGTATTCTCGCCTACCACCACTTCATGCTCTCCCTGAACTTCGTCACCCTCTCCCCCGCCCCCGGCTTCCTGAACACGTACAGGTGCTCATGCCCTATCAGGTAAAAATCATACTTTTTCCCGAACCACTTCTCCCTCGTGCTCTTCATCTTCCACTGGAGCTTGATGATATCCTCGCGCAATATGAATCCTGCCTCAAGGAAGCTCATCAGCACTCTCGGCGTTATGGGCACAAAATGCTTGTTCCGCCGCGTGTCCCCTATCAGGACGGCGCAGTGTTTTCCCGGCTTGAGCACCCGCATGCATTCCTGTGCTACTTTATTCATTTCCGCGGCGAACTCGGCGATGTTATGTACGCTTGACAGGTCGCCCTCTCGGTCATGGGAATAAGGGATTATGCTGGCATACGGCGGGTGGGTGGCTATCAGGTCGATGGATTCGCTCCCGATCAGGTCAAGCGACCGCGCATCCCCGACATACGTCTTTATTTCCGGCGTCACATAATCAGCGTCCAGCGGTACATAAGAAAAATCCAGCCTGTTGCGCGCCACCATGACGGCATCGGGATTGATGTCCACACCCACGGCGCGCCTCCCTAAAAGTTTGCATTCAACAAGCGTAGTGCCCGAGCCCGCCATCTGGTCAAGTACGAGGTCGCCGGGCTGCGTATATCGAAGGATGAGGTTGCGTGGGATGTACGGCCCCTGTAATTTCCGATGTGGGTAGCCCAGTCGCCGCGGTCTGGGAAGGACCAGATTGTGGTGGTTTCGGGGGTGAAGGTGGAGGGCGAAATAACAGTGGAATCGTACTTTAACAGGGTTATTATGCCTCAACCTTCAAAGCTTTAGAAACGAACTCAGACACTCTTATATCGTGATTTGGAAGCAAGATCTCTATACCTATTGCTTCTCCCTTCTTATCAACATCGACAATAACATTGTCTGCTAAAGGCTCAGATCTATCTACTTTTCCTTTTTTTAAGCGGATATACATCGCATTTACTTCCGAATCAAATTCTACTGAAACCATATCTGTTCGATCATAGCTTTAAGTCTCTATAAGCAGTTTTTCTCGGCAGAATATCATATACAATAATTAGTTTGTTCTTTTTATCAACATTATAGATGATTCGCCAGTCTCCCAGGCGTATTCTGTAAGTACCTGTATGGCCTTTGAGTTTTATAACGTCCAGTCTGATAGGTGCGAAAGAATATTGAAGTTCGTCAAAGACATCCCCACATCTGCTTTGAACGTCCTCAGGAAGTGCAGTAAGGCTTTTCTCGGCTCTTTTTGTTAAAACTATTTTATACATTGGAGCTTTTTCTCGCCTTTAATGCTTTCCAATCGACGTATTTACCTGCTTTGTATTCTTTTTCACCTTCCCTGATGGCTTCAAGCTCGTCTTCCTCAGGTTCAACCTCAGGAACCAGCAGGTTTTTTAAATCTTTTATTTCAGATCTTAGAAGTTTGAGTTCCCTGTAAATATCTTCATTAGTTGCAACCATGATAACCTTCATTGAATATCATGTACTCTGAATATTTAAATGTGACCGATTCATGATACTTACCACCACTTCATGCTCTCCCTGAACTTCGTCACCCTCTCCCCAGCCTCCGGTTTCCTGAACACATACAGGTGCTCATGTCCGATGAGATAGAAATCGTATTTCTTCCCGAACCACTTCTCCCTCGTACTCTTCATCTTCCACTGGAGCTTGATGATATCCTCCCTCAAAATGAACCCTGCCTCAAGAAAGCTCATCAGCATCCGCGGCGTTATCGGCACGGAATGCTTGTCCCGCCGCGTATACCCAACTTTCTGATATCCTGCAAAAGAGGTGCAGCAAGGGTTCGAATAACTTATCTATAGCAAATCTGCTGTTTTCCTTACAAAATTTTCGGCCACATCCAGTGCTTTTGTGGCTTCTTCTTTACTTACAAAATTTGCCCTATACATGATATTATTCCGGATTATCCTGTACCTGTTGAAAGCTTCAATTAATTTCTCTCCGAAATATGGTCTGTAATGTTCATCGAGAAAAGCTACTGTCGCTTCATGAGAATACGGTTTGTATCCATTTGCTGCCATGAGCCCATGAACACATTCCCTCATAATCTCATAAATATCTTCGAATAAAAAAGAGGCATTATCTTCAGTAATTGATTGGGATTTTACGTATTCAAGCCTCTTAGATGCTCGTACAATCATGGCTTTTGATTCACCAGGGTCTTTTGAACCCTGCCTTACAAGTCCAGATTCGATATAAAACTTCAAAGGTTTCAACTATACCACTTCCAGGTACCCATAAAGCACGATACCATTTGCAAGGCTGTTGATAAACCCCTTTTCTTCATTTTTTGTATTTTCAATGAGATGCAAGCTTATTTTCCTTTTTAAATCAGCTTCATAAATATCAAGCTGTGGATATTCTTTTATATCGGTCATAATGGCAATATCTATATCGCTTTCCCTTGTATCTTCCCCCTTTGCATAACTTCCAAAAAGGACTACGACCTCGGGGATCTTGTAAAAATCCACAAGTACCCAGATAAGCCCGCAGGAATAGAGAGAATATAGATTAAAGGACCTTTTCAGAGCCATGAAATTTTGATTTTCATAGTTCCCGTTGTAAACAACCGTGACCTTGGTGCGCTCTTTTTCTACGAACCCTTCTTTCTCAAGTGCCCTCAAAATTTTCATTGCACCTGTTGCTGAAAGCCCCACTCTACGAGCGACTTCTCTTAAATGAAGTCGCTCATTAGGCCCCTCAAAGAAAAGTTTAAGGATATGCATTTTGTTATCTTCAGTTAACATATGTTATATTTAGTTTACAACTGTTATTTAAAGTTTACGAGATAAGGATGTAAAGCTTGTGAAGAAATGGGAAATCAACGTTTACCACCACTTCATGCTCTCTTTAAACTTTGTCATTCTTTCCCCCGCCTCCGGCTTCCTGAACACATACAGGTGCTCATGCCCGATGAGATAAAAGTCATACTTCTTCCCGAACCACTTCTCCCTTGTGCTCTTCATCTTCCACTGGAGCTTGATAATATCCTCCCGCAAAATGAACCCCGCCTCAAGAAAGCCCATCAGCACCCTCGGTGTTATGGGCACGAAATGCTTGTTCCGCCGCGTATCCCCAATCAGGACGGCGCAGTGCTTTCCGGGCTTGAGGACACGCATGCACTCCTGCGCCACATTCCGCATTTCCGCGGCGAACTCGGCGATGTTATGCACGCTTGACAGGTCGCCCTCACGGTCATGGGAATAAGGGATTATACTGGCATAGGGAGGATGCATGGCAATGAGGTCGATGGACTCCGGCTCGATAAGGTCAAGCGAGCGCGCATCCCCGACATACGTCTTTATCTCCGGCGTCACATAATCAACATCCAGCGACGCATAAGAAAAATCCAGCCTGTTGCGCGCCACCATGACAGCATCGGGATTGATATCTACGCCCACGGCGCGCCTCTCTAACAGCTTGCATTCAACAAGCGTTGTGCCAGAGCCCGCCATCTGGTCAAGGACGAGGTCGTCGGGCGCAGTGTAGCGCAGGATGAGGTTTCGCGGGATGTATGGCGACCAGTTGCCCCTGTAATTCCCGACGTGCGTGGCCCAGTCGCCGCGGTCGGGGAAGCTCCAGACTGTGGTGGTTTCGGGGGTGAAGGTGGAGGGGGAGAACCTACATGTTCTTCAATCTCCACCCAATCATAGGATGCTCTTTCAACTGTGGATTGTATTTAACATTCTCAAATAGCAAATCCAGATCTGCATTCTTCTGCTCATAGAAATTTTCAATGAATTTGTGCTCATTTTCATTAAGCGCAAGCATCCTGGATGCAAATTCATCCACTTTTTTAGAAATCTCATCCATATCTATTTTCTTTCCTTTCTCCATTAAAGGAAGAAGAAATTTCTTTATTTCAAGCGAATCTATCCTTCCAATGCTTTCCAGATCCAACTTCCTGAAATCTTGTGCGAGGCAAAAATAAAAGATGAAGCATTTTTTCAAAGCCCTTTCATCGAGCTTGAGCCCACTTTTCAGGAGCATGTAAACATCAAACATATCTCTCGGAGCAGCTCTTATGAGCAATGCCCTTAGCTTTGTGGCAAAAAGCTCCTCCAGTCTATAAGTCCTAACTTTAAATTCAGGAATATCAAAGATACTGATTTTCTTTTCAACGATATCAAAAGCTGGGATGCGTTCTAGGAAATTTATTTCAACCTTTATCCTGTCGATATTTCCTGCGGTATTTGTGTATTTCAGATTGTATTGCAGAAGAGCATAAGGCTGTATTTTTTCTATTTCATATCCGCTCATAGTGGAAGTCTTCGTCAGAATCTTATCAATATTCTTCCTGCTTTTCAGCATATCTTTTCTTTGTTCCAAGGATACAAAATTGAAATCAATGTCAACAGAAAGGCGAGGCATGTTGAAATAGATGAAATTTATTGCAGTTCCGCCTTTTAGGACAAGTTTATAAGTCAAAAACTCATCATCACAAATCGTTTTCAGCATATCTGTGAGCCTGTAAACCTTCTCCAGAATGTCTTTTTGGAATTTTGTCTTCTCAGAAAGACCCTCAAAGTATTTCCTGTCAAACTTAAGCAACTTTCATCAACTCTCTTATGTTTTCAGGCACGATAATGTTCCATTCTTTTTTATAAACTCCTTTTGTTCCAGGGTGCAGGTAATAAGTTCTCTTGCTGAGATTTACCCTTATACTATCAAGGAAATCTTGCGGAACGTTCAATTCATCTTTCAGGCAATCAAGAATGAAACCAGTCCTATGGAGCAGGCTTTTTTCCTTGAAAAGGTCAAGATATTTCAACAGCTTTTTATAATTAAGACCAGGAAATGCTGATATGCTTTTTGCAAGCTCTTCGACCCCGCCTGCATACTCTATTTTCCTGATGCAATCCAGAACAGTTCTTTCCCTGTCGCTGACGTTTATTTTCAGGGTTCCTCTTGAGACCTGCTCTATTCCGAACATGTGTTTTGTATTTATAACCCTATAGAGAATGTTCTGGAATTCGAACGGTCTTGAGATCTTGTTTGTTGAAATATATACGATATTAAGATAGGACTCCGCTACTCCGTGTATCTCCAGGGCTGTATGGTGCGAGATGAAATAAGGCCGGGCTAACTGTGATGCTACCAGGAATCTGTCTACAGAGTATTCTTTTCCTATCATTTGAGCTGGAACTATGGCAAACAAACCGCGCCTGACCTGCCTGATGAAACCTTTATTTTTTAATCTGAAAAGAATCTGTCTTGCTGTTTTTTTGTTTGAAAAGATCTCATATACGTCGGTATTCCTGAGAACCTCTTTCTCATAGAAACCAAAATATAGTTTATGTTCCAGAGGGCTTAAATTTACGCCTTTTTTGCTGTTGTTAGACATATATGTAGACATACTATAAAATATGTGTAATAAGGTTTATAAAACTATTCCCTCTGACCATGCCTATGAAGAGATGAGTTTTGGACAGGATAACAGGGCGGCGCCATCCAAAAATAAATATCAACAGCGAACTCAAACGAACTGCGACGAACTCATTTAAAGTGCAGTATTTCTGACAGGATTAACAGGATTGACATGATTAAAATCTACAGGCGAAGTCTTACCACCACTTCATGCTCTCCCTGAACTTCGTTACCTTCTCTCCCGTCTCCGGCTTCCTGAACACATACAGGTGCTCATGCCCGATGAGATAAAAATCATACTTCTTCCCGAACCACTTCTCCCTTGTGCTTTTCATCTTCCACTGGAGCTTGATTATATCCTCCCTCAAAATAAAACCAGCCTCAAGGAAGCTCATCAGCACTCTCGGCGTTATGGGCACGAAATGCTTGTTCCGCCGCGTGTCCCCTATCAGGACGGCGCAGTGTTTTCCCGGCTTGAGCACCCGCATGCATTCCTGCGCTACTTTGTGCATCTCCGCGGCGAACTCAGCAATATTATGCACGCTTGATAGGTCGCCCTCGCAGTCATGGGAATAAGGGATTATACTGGCATAGGGAGGATGCGTGGCTATGAGGTCGATGGACTCCGGCTCGATAAGGTCAAGCGACCGCGCATCCCCTACGTATGTTTTTATCTCCGGCGCCTGATACTCGGCATCCAGAGACGTATAAGTAAAATCCAGCCTGTTCCGCACGACCATGACAGCATCGGGGTTGATATCCACACCCACGGCGCGCCTCTCTAAAAGCTTGCATTCAACAAGCGTTGTGCCCGAGCCGGCCATCTGGTCAAGAACGAGGTCGCCGGGCGCAGTATAGCGCAGGATGAGGTTTCGCGGGATGTATGGCGACCAGTTGCCCCTGTAATTCCCGACGTGTGTAGCCCAGTCGCCGCGGTCGGGGAAGGACCAGACTGTGGTGGTTTCGGGGGTGAAGGTGGAGGGGGCGAAATTATGGATCTTCCAGTTGTGGTGGAGTTTTATTTTTGTGCCTCCGATTTCCACTTCCGGGTGGGATAGGAGGAATTGCTTGTAGTCGGTCCTTGTAATTTCGAGCAAGGATCGATATTGATCTGATTAGTAATATATAAATTATATGATCTAATTTTTTGGATATAATTAAGTTGTAAGTAAGGTGTAATTATACTGTAACTATAGAAATAGCCCCCCCTCCGAACTTACATCTCAGCAAGCTCTCTGACACCTATATTAAACAATTTGGCGGTTCTTATAAGCTCAGAAGTTAAATGGAAGGCTCTAATAACCTTCTTTAATATACTTTCTTTTGTGAACTGGTGTACCTTGTTCAGCCGCACACAGTTTTTTGCAACGTTGAAAAAAAGTTCAATATTTGATCTGATTTCTCTAAAACCTGGCCATATTTCTGCTATTTGAACAAATTCCCTAACAATTTTCTTCCAGATATCTAATAAATATGGCTTTCCACTCCAAATATCGAGAGGTGGAGTTAAGGTTGCCAGTATTCGTTTTAGATCTGTATTTTTTCTGGCAAATATCATGGGAACCAGTAAAAACCTGCTGATCAAAATATGGTAATTCTGCATTGAAGTAAAACCTCTGTCACAAATGACGAAGTCCCCCATTCTCAGTTTTCTCGAATTACGGAGATTTTCAATGAATTTTTCCAGGAGTTTTGAATCATTCGGGGAACCTTCGTAGATCTCAAATCCCAATACATCGAAAGTTATGGCATCCATCGCCAGTATAAGCTTGTATCCCACATAATAGCCATCGGATGGTGAATATGACCACGTATATTTTTTGCCTTTAACGATATCGAATCTTTTTCTCCAGGTATTGATATCAACTGGAATTGCAGTAGTATCGATTATTACGTATTTTCTACCTTTTCTATGGGTATTTGATACCACCTTGAAAACATTTCTGAAAAAAGCGTTTATGCACCTACTATCTAATTTTGAGATATATTTGTAGAGATATTCGATTTCAGGTACATTTTTTAACTCCATGAAGCTTTTAAGTTTCTTATTGGCCTGTATTTCAGAAATAACGTATGAATAATCAAGTTCAAAGGTATCACTGAGAATGAGTATTTTTATGCAATCTAAGAATATTTTTACATCTGGAATTTTCAATCTGCTTGCAACTTTTTTAGCATGTGCTGAACCGATTGATTTAAGCATTTCTTGAACAATTAACCACTTTGGATTGGACAAATCCGGTATTAAAGGTATTTCCATTATCTATTCACCAAAAATACCTTTTTAATATCTAATTATTTATTAATATTGCGATTTTAATCGATGATATAACTTAAATAATCTTTATTTATTTTTCCTTTTAATTTACAGTGTATGAAATTACTTAAAATAACTATCAGAGCATTTTAATTCGATAGAAATGACATGAGTTGGAGAGGGGGCTATATTTAAATGTATTGAAATCCAATTAACGATGTGGAACAGAGGGTTTCATGAATAAATTAAACGGTTTCAAAGAGCTGTCGGCAGATGAACACCGTTCAGAATTCAAAATCCCTGTAATGCGCGTTGAATTATCCCTTAAAGTCAGGTATTTCCTGAACGATTCCGGAACAGGCTACTGCGGGTTGTTAATTAAAGAGGTCAAAGGAAACGGCCTGAGAGGCAGGGTGCAAGCCGCTGTTGCAAAGGACTATATCGGAAGGACAATACTTATTTTCCTGACAGAGCTTGATGACGGGAAGAAGCTTATCACAGTCCCTGCCCTGTTTGAAAAGGAACCGTGCTTTGACAAGAGCGTGGATTTAAGCGACCTTATAATAAAAACATATTATCACGATGACCTCAGGAAAACACCACAGGAGGTCCATAAGGAGCACATGAACGCCCTGGTCGGTAGAAAAATATCCGCTGATAAAGAGCATCTTATCCGCAGTATTCTTGACCTGCCTGGAAGGGGTCTTGAGATATTGAGATCCTTCAGGTAACTTATCGATTTTTTTAATATTCTCTTGGCTTTGGCTGGTGCAACATTATATTCACAGGCTTATAATCGATGGCTGGCCCATCAGGTGTAAGCGTGACAAGCGTATGTTTAAGCCAGTTTGCATCGTCTCTTGCGGGGTAATCGAGGCGGTAATGTGAACCACGGCTTTCCTTTCGTGCAAGCGCCCCTATGCATATCACATGCGCGATATCAAGCATGCCCCCAAGTTCGATCACATTCACGAGTTCCTGGTTGAAAATTGTGCTTTTATTCCTGACAGTCACATTTTTAAAACGGCTTTCAAGTTCTTTGATTTTTGCAAGTGCAAGGTTTAAATCAGGCTCGTCCCTGAAAATCCCTACTTTCTCATCAAGAACAGTTTTTAGCTCATCGCGGATAATGAAGAACGCTTCTCCTTCATTTTTATCAAGTATCCCGGAAATCCTTTTTGTCTCGCTCTCTACGGCTTTTTCGATAATATCCTGCTCTTCAAAAGCCGTTATGTTTGCATAATTTTTTGCATTTTCACCTGCGATTTTCCCGAAAACTATGGTCTCAAGAAGAGAATTGCCTCCCAGCCTGTTTGCACCATGGACACTAACGCAGGAGCACTCGCCGCATACGTAGAATCCAGGAATTGCAGTTTCACAGTTTTTATTAGATGCTATCCCGCCCATGGAATAATGCTGCCCCGGCTGCACGGGTATGGGCTTTATAATAGGATCCACACTGGCAAAATCAATCGCGATCTGCCTTATGCCTGGAAGGTGCTCCTTTATTTTTTCAGTCCCCAGCCGCATAAGTTCAAGATTTACGTATCCGCCTTCAAACCCCCTGCCCTCATTTATCTCGGTCTGGATTGCCCGCGCCACGATATCCCTTGGTGCAAGTTCAAGCGAGTGGGGAGAGTATCGTTCCATGAACCGCTCGCTATTTTTGTTTTTCAATATTCCCCCTTCGCCGCGTGCACCTTCCGTAATAAGGATATTGGTCCCGAAAAGCGTGGTGGGATGGAACTGTACGAATTCCATGTCCTCCAGTGCAGCACCGCCCCTGTATGCCACTGAGCATCCAAATCCTGTATTTATTATAGAATTCGTCGAACGCCTGTATATCCTCCCATAACCGCCTGTCGCAAAAACTACTGATTTTGCCTGGAATCCGGAAATCATCCCGTTCACGATGTTATATCCCACTACGCCGGAACATTTGCCGTTATTTACAACAAGCTTTGTAACAAGCCATTCCTCATAAAACCTGATGCCGTTCCTGAGGGCCTGTTCATACAATGTATGCAGCAAAGCGTGGCCTGTCCTGTCCTCTGCATACGCTGTCCTTGGGAATCCTGCGCCTCCAAACGGGCGCTGGGCAATCCTCCCCTCCTCTGTTCTTGAGAAAAGCGTTCCCCAGTGTTCCATCTCGATTACCCGCTGCGGGGCATCCCTGCACAGCACCTCTACAGCGTCCTGGTCTGCAAGATAATCACTGCCTTTTATAGTGTCAAAAGCGTGATCCTCCCATCTGTCATTGTTCCCAAGCGCAGCGTTTATGCCGCCCTGCGCCGCCACAGAATGCGAGCGCAGGGAATGAATTCTTGATATGACCGCCACATCAGTATCGCATGCGGCTAATGCTGTGCGCAGGCCTGCAAGGCCTCCCCCAACTATGATAACATTATGCCTGAACATGCCTTTAAATAATCGGCAGGATAATCAATTATCTCTTCAGCCCGATATTGATAGTCTTCCAGTCATCTTCCACGCCACGGAGCGACCCGACCGAACCTGTAATCATTCCGCAGAGGATCTTCCTGACAAAATCGTTCACCGGGATGTTTTTCCCGTCAACTTCCAGAACAATATCCACATCTTCCATAAAATAACCTCTATAACCTGTATGCTGGACAGCTGTAATAGTTTTTCTGTTCACATCGATTTTTAGAAAGATATTAGTTCATATAGATTATTGTGGATGCTCGTGGGAATTATGCAGGAATACAAGATCAGGATACAGGACATGAAAAAAGAGGAGAGGCCAAGGGAAAGGCTGATGAGCTGCGGGGCGGCATCATTAAGCGATTCCGAGCTTCTTGCGATAATCTTAAGGACAGGATCGAGAAAGGAGAATGTATTGAACATGTCCCAGAGGATATTATCTGAATATAACCTGAAACAGCTTTCAGCGATAAATCATGCCCTGTTGATGAAGATACACGGGGTCAAAGAAAGCAAAGCCGCTCAAATCGCCGCCTGTTTTGAAATAGCGCGGCGGCTTGAATCATTCAATGAGGAAGCAAAACCAAAGATCAATTCTCCGGAGGATGTTTACAGACGCATATATCCCAGGATGAGGGAGCAGAAAAAAGAGTGCTTTATCGAACTCTGCCTTGATACCAAGAACCAGATAATAAAAGAAGAAACAGTCTCTATCGGTTCTCTGAACGCAAATATTGTTCATCCGAGAGAAGTATTTAAAACAGCCCTGGCCGAGTCTGCGGCACATATAATAGTGGTGCATAACCACCCCTCTGGTGACCCCTCCCCGAGCAGGGAAGATATAGAGATCACAAAAAAACTGATAGAGGCCGGAAATATCATAGGCATAACCGTACTTGACCATGTAATAATCGGCGACGGACGGCATTTCAGCATGAAAGAGGCGGGGCATATTTAATCATGGCACATTGCGCGCTGATTCTTGCAGGCGGCATGGGAAGCCGCCTCGGATACCAGGAAAAGGCCCTTATAGATATTAACGGCAGACCCCTCATATCTCTCGTTATTGAGGCCCTTGAGAAAACAGTGGATGATGTCATAATATCAGTGCGCGACGGGGAACAGGGCGAATTGATTGATTCCCGAATACCCGGATACAGGTTTGCGTATGATGATTATAAAAACTGTGGTCCTCTTGCAGGAATACTATCGGGGCTTTCGGCCTGCGGGGGGGAATATTGTTTCGTCGCAGCCTGCGATATGCCGTTCATAAATGAAAAATCCGTAAGGCTACTTTTTCGGAAATGTGATGGATTTGACGCTGCCCTCCCGCGATGGGATGATGGCTCACTTGAGCCATTGCATGCTGTTTACAAATGTGAGCCGATGGTCAGGGAGACAAGAAAAGCAATTGAAAGTGGTGAGACTGTTATCCTGGCGCCCGTATTCAGGTTAAACGTAAATTATGTTAGTATGGAAGATATTAAAAATTACGACCCGGAATTAAGGACGTTTATGAATGTCAATACTTATGAGGATATACAACAAGTTATGAATAAATTTGAACATGTACCTCAAAAAATTCCAGGCAAAAGAATTAGTTGACAAAACGCCCCGCGAAATAACGTATTCTGTAGCGGTCGAGGATACTATCGAGCTGTTCGTGAACAAACTTCATATGGCCTCTATCCTTGCCACACCGGAGATGCTAAACGAGCTTGCGCTTGGTTATGCCGTCTGCGAAGGCATTGTGAAATCCTGTAATGATGTAAAGGATTGTCGTATAGAGGGAAAAGTCATCCATATTGAGATTGAGCCCACGGAACATCTTGAACTTTGGCGCGAACTGCGCTCCTCGGGTTGTGTGGGGGTGAGATGGGATGAGAACGAGGCAATCTCGGTCAATTCAGATACGATATTCAGCACGGACGCTATCAGGAAAAGCCTCAAGTTCCTGGAATCCGATATATACAGGCAAACAAGAGGGACTCATGCTGCATGCCTTGTCAACATCAGAGGGAAATGCGCGGTAAAAGCAATAGATGTGGGGCGGCACAATGCTTTCGACAAGGTGGTTGGCCGCGCCTGTCTTGATAATATCGATCTTTCCCGGCATTTTATCTTATCCACGGGGCGCCAGTCCGCAGGAATGGTTCTTAAGGCTGCGCGGGCGGGCATTCCACTTGTGGCTACAAAAACGGCGCCCCTGAACACTGGAATTGAGGCTGCCGAGAGAACAGGTGTCTGTCTTGTATGTTTTGTTTCGCCAGACAGGATGTCCGTGTTCACGCATCCGGAGAGGCTCAGGCTATGAAGCCGCCTGTCATTTGCATCGTGGGAAAAAACAAAACAGAGAAAACGCAACTGATGGAGGCATTGATAAAAGAGTTAAAATCCCGCGGCCTGCGGGTAGGCGCCCTGAAGCACCATAAGCACGGCGATTTTGAGATCGATATCGAAGGCAAGGATACATGGAAATACGCTAAAGCCGGGGCTGATACCCTGGCAATTTCTTCATCCGTCAAATTCGCCTGCATAAAGAAAGTTGAAAAAGAGATAGGGATTGATGAGACGCTCGATGCTTATTTTAGTGATGTCGATATCGTGCTTGCGGATGGATTTGCACTATCGGATAAACCCAGAATTATCGTATCCGATAATAAAGAAGATATCGGGATTTTCAAGAGAGGATGCATCGCCATAGCCGTCGTGGGCAAAGCCGGGTTTGGGTTTGATGATATAAAAACGATAGCGGACCAGATCATTAAATCATAACTTTTATATATAGTGCATTATATCATACCCTTCCAATGGTATGGTGGACGCATGATTGGAATAAATAGAAATAGTATAATTCAAATAGTTAAAATTTATATAACTGCTGTGCTTGGGCTCCTGATCCTTACAGGCCAGGCGCATGCCATCCCTTCCGAGCAGTGGAATAAGACTTTTGGCGGAGCAGGAAGAGATGTTTTCAAATCTGTTGTGCAAACAGAAGACGGAGGATTTATTCTTGCTGGAAGCACTGCTTCCAATCTTAATAGCCTCAGTGACCTCTCTCTTACTAAGGTCGATGCGAATGGCAATCTGGAATGGAATAAGACCTTCCTGGGACATATCGTGGCATATTCCGTCAGGGAGACAAAAGACGGTGGATACGTGATAGCAGGTGAAACCGATCTTGATGCCAGGATGATAAAGACGGATGAAAGCGGTAATGAGCAATGGAACAAAACTTTTGGCGGGAAAGGAGTTGAGAGGGCTTTTTTTGCATGGCAGTCCCAGGACGGGAGTTATATCCTTGGAGGCCCCACAACTTCGTATGGAACCGGCCATGCGGTGGCGTGGCTCATCAAGACCGATGCCGGCGGGAATGAAACGTGGAATAAAACATTTGGAGGAACACAAGATGGTGCGGCTATCTTTGCTTTACAGACTTCAGACGGAGGATATGTTCTTGCAGGCTCAATCAGTTCATTTAATGATGAAAAAACCGATATGGTGCGTAGTTCACGTCCGACAGATGCCTGGCTCATCAGGACAGATGCAAACGGCAATGAATTATGGAACAGGAGTTTTGGAGGTAAAGAGAGCGAGTCGTTCAGCACTGTTGTACAGGAGTCAGATGGCGGTTTTTTGATATCAGGTACTACGAATTCTTTCGGTGCAGGCTCCCAAGATTGCTGGGTTGTCAGGACTGATCCAGACGGCAATGAACAATGGAACAGAACATTTGGCGGAAAAGATTCTAAATATGCTTGCATTATTAAGAAGGCATCTGATGGCGGATACATCCTTGCAGGAAGCACAGGTTCATACGGCGCAGGTGAACTTGATGCCTGGCTCCTCAAGATAGATGCCAGTGGCAATGAACAGTGGAACAGGACGTTTAGCGGAAAATACGCCGAATCGGTTTATTCATTTGACACAACTACAGATGGCGGGTATATACTTGCGGGGGCTGTCTATGGTGATCCTTTTCCCAATGACGATGCATTACTGATAAAAGTCACGGGCGAAAGCATAAACGGCAGCGCTTCGGACGGAAAATCAACCGCTTCATCAGGGAAGTCCGTTCCAGGATTTGAAATATATCTTACAGTGTTTTCACTGGTCATTCTATCCATATCGCAAAAACTCAGAAGATAGTCATCCTGCGACCTCACCTTCCGTACTTCCCCATCAGTTCTCCCTTTGCCAGTATATGCCCCTTCATTGCTTTTTCCACTTCTGACCTTGAGGCCCCCGGCGGCAGGTCAAGTTTTGCATCAAGAGCGTATATCCTGAAATAATACCTGTGTGGCTTACCCGGAGGAGGAGACGGCCCGCAGTAACCGTTTTCTCCACAATCTGTTTTTCCCTGCCTGCTCCCATCATCCAGGATATCTTTTACAGGTATTGCCTTTGGTAATCCTGCGGCATCAGCCGGGATATTATAGATTATCCAGTGGACGAATGTTCCCCGCGGCGCATCAGGGTCATCCATTATCAACGCTATGCTCTTTGTACCCTGGGGTATCCCGTTCCATGACAGGGCAGGTGAAACATCCTTGCCGTCACCAGTATATTCGGCAGGTATCATATCCCCCTCCCTGAACTCTTCGGATGAAACTGAAATATTCTGCATTGTATTCACCTCCGTTACATTTGCCCCTGTTACATTTGTATCTGTTACATTTGCCTCCGTATCATCTTTGACTGCTGTGCATCCTGAGATGGCCGCGATTAGCAGAACAAAGATGAAAGGACGAATTTTCATTCAGACTCCCTGTTGTATTTCTGTTGCAGGGTGTAGTTATAGTTTTCCGGGTCGCACCTCTGCACATGGATTAATTTGCGTTTTCCTTAAAACCGGCTCATTATAATCCCATCGTCTCAGCGCACCTGAATCCAGCTACGATTGACCCGTTCATGCTCCTCTCAGGATAATTCGCCTCTGAGAACATCCCTGCAAGATATAGCCCTTTGATATTAGTTTTATAAGGCAGGACTTTCTTCCCGTATCCTGTTTCATATACTGGCGCAGTATCCATATCTCTTCGCAGGCGCCACCATTTCACTTTTTTCCTGAATCCAGGAAAGAGCTTTTCAAGACCGCCCAGGTACAGTTCAATGACATCTTCCTCCCCAGACTTAAAGAGAACGCAGCCGGGGTCCTGGAAATACGATGTCACATACATCAGGTGTTCCCCGTAATCCGATACAGGGATAAAATTCGTATGCTCTATCACAGCGCCAAAAGGCACGTCTTCCTTGATATTAAGCCAGTAAACATCCTCCATGACCTTTTCCTTCAGCCCGAAAAGGGCGCACGCAGTTCCCTGGTAACTGATATTCATGTCCGGTCCCAAAGGCTGCACATCTATTATTTTCTTAAGAGTATGGGGGGAAACCGTTGAGATAATCCTGTCGCATCTAATGAGCTTCCCATCCACAGTGAGACCTCTGACAGAGCCGGCAGCAACTTCGATACGCGATACATTACCCTGAATTACATACCCACCCTTATTCCTGATATTATCTGTCATTTTCTCGATGAGCGCATTAAAACCCCCGCGCATGTATCCCAGCCTCTCGCCCTTTGTGCCCCTGTTTGAGCGTATCCGCACGCGCCCCAGAAGCCATGCTGCCGATACGCGCTCTTTATTTTCCCCGAACTTGCTTGAAAGAAGAGGGAGGAAGAAATTATTATAAACCGATTCGCCCGCCGTGTTGATTATCCATTCTTTTGCCGTGATATCATCAAAAGGGGCAGTATCTTTTATGCTTTTTGCTTTCAGCACGAGCCATGTTAACCTGGCAACATCCATTAATGGCAGCGCTTTCAGGATTTCAACAGGGGTATTCATCGGGTGGATATTTCCGCCAAAAAAATAACCAGTTGATCCCCTCAACCATTCAAGCCTGCCACCAAGACCAAGTTCTTCAATGAGGGATATGAGTTCTTTATCGCCTGCAAAAATATGATGGTAATATTTTTCTATATTATATGACCCCGAATTTGGGGCTTTTATGCTATAACTTGATGCCATGCCCCCGGCCTGGGGTTCTTTTTCGATGACCACAACTTCCTCCCCGGCAGGAAGCTTATATGCCGCAGCAAGCCCCGCAAGCCCGCCACCTATTATTACAGTTTTCATGACGTACGCATATGGTTACGAGAGGATATAAAAAAGACGGTACGGGCTTTTGAAAAAAATTAACGAAGGTTCATGTGATACTTTTGCGTAACTTCCTTGATTTGTTAAAGACCACTTCAAGAATTCCCTTCTCGTATGTTGCTTTCATGCCGGTCTTATTGACCTGGGCCGGAAGGATTATTGTTTCCTTGAAAGTTTTTTCAGCATTGTTTGCCGCAATTTCAAGGGAAGTCCCTGTGCAGGCAAGTCTGATTGTTTCCTCATCTACACCTGGCAGACCAATAACTACATGTACCTTTTTCTCAGTTTCTATTATGTCCACAGGTGTTTTTCCATGTACTCCGGCTTCCTCAGTATTGAAAAACATGAATGGGCACACATTTATTGAGATGTCGATGAATAGCGGCCTTTTCTCCGAGGAATCTATTTCATCAAGCATACTGTTGAACGCTTCTTCCAGGCGTTTTAAGAAATCCTCAACTCCATTTCTTTTTTTCATATTTTTTCCGTTATATTTTTGTTCTTATTCATGGCTTTTGAAAAATCCATCATGGTTTCATATTCTTTTAAATCCCATGTAGTGGGTCTTACCATATTAAAAGCTTTCTCAAAATGATCTGTCTTTATCTTTATACCTGACGATTCCTTCCTTACTTCTTCTCTTTCCATTCCTGGCCTGATGATGTCCCTGAGGGCAAGAATCGCAGCTTCACGGCATAAAGCCTCAATATCTGCACCGACATACCCTTCTGTTCTTTTTGCAAGTTCTTCCACATCAATTTCAGCGGATAGCGGCATTCCCTTGAGATGGATGGTGAATATTATTTCCCTTTCTTTCTGGTTCGGCGGCCTGATATAAATAAGCCTATCAAGCCTGCCTGGCCGAAGGAGAGCCGGATCCACCATATCAGGGCGGTTTGTTGCTGCAACAACTACAACATTCTTAAGTTCTTCAAGTCCATCAAGTTCTGTAAGGATCTGGCTTACCACCCTCTCGGTTACGCCTGCATCAAAAGCCGACCCTCGCGTCGGTACAATGGAATCAATCTCATCAAAAAATATTATTGAAGGCGATGCCTGGCGGGCTTTCCTGAATGTCTCTCTTACAATGCGCTCGGATTCGCCAACATATTTACTCAGGAGTTCGGGGCCTTTGATGCTGATAAAATTTGCCTGGCTCTCAGTTGCCACGGCTTTTGCAAGAAGGGTTTTTCCTGTACCTGGTGGCCCGAAAAGCAGCACACCCCTGGGTGGCCGCGTGTTTACAGCTTCAAATGCCTCAGGATATTTAAGCGGCCATTCAACTGCCTCAAGGAGTTCCTGTTTGACTGATTCAAGCCCCCCTATGTCATCCCATCTCACCTGCGGCACTTCAACAAAGACCTCACGCAGCGCAGAGGGCTCGATATTCCTGAGGGCATCATAGAAATCATCCCTGGTCACGACGAGCTTATCCATGATCTCAGGAGGGATTTCTTCTTCTATCTTGATTTTTGGCAGGATAAGGCGGATAGCATGCATGGCAGCTTCTTTGCAGAGAGATGAAATATCAGCTCCCACGAACCCGTGTGTCAGGTCTGCGACCTCACGAAGCCCCTTATCCTCTCCCATATCATCCGACACCGGCATTCCCCTTGTGTGTACCTGGAGTATTTCAAGCCGTCCCAGCCTGTCGGGGATACCTATCTCTATCTCGCGGTCAAATCTCCCGCCGCGGCGAAGCGCCTGGTCTATTGCATTTGGCCTGTTCGTGGCTGCTATCACCATCACCTGTCCCCGCGTTTTAAGACCGTCCATGAGAGACAATAACTGTGCCACGACGCGGCGTTCAACTTCGCCTGTCACCTCTTCCCTTTTTGGGGCGATGCTATCTATCTCATCGATAAAAATGATGGTCGGGGCGGCTTTTTCTGCATCCTCGAAGATCGAGCGGAGGTGTTTTTCACTTTCTCCGTAATATTTGCTCATTATCTCAGGGCCGCTTATTGAAACGAAATTCGCATCGGTTTCATTTGCCACGGCTTTTGCTATCATGGTCTTGCCTGTTCCAGGCGGGCCGTGGAGCAGGACACCTTTTGGCGGGTCAATACCGAGTTTCTGGAATAGCTCGGGGTGGCGCAGGGGAAGCTCTATCATTTCCCTGATCAGGCCTATCTCACGCCGCAGGCCGCCGATATCTTCATATGTAAGATGTGTGGGCTGGGCAAGCTCCTCGATAATCTCCTCTTTTGAGATTATGCTTGTATTGTTAGTCACTATTACAGGCCCGGGAGGCGATGTTGATATGACGATGTATGATAACGGGTTGCTCACAGTCTCGACCCTGATTCTCTGCCCTTTCATGAGCGGCCTCCCGTCAAGGAGGCGCAAAAGGTACTGCGGTCCCCCCACAAGCCTTACAGGCTGTGTCGGGGCGAGCACTACTCTTGTCGCTGGCACGGCGGAGGATTTCTGGATGTGTACTTCATCGTCAATACCCACCCTTGCATTTGTCCTGATGTTCCCGTCTATCCGTATCAGTTCATGTCCTTCATCCTCAGGATACCCCGGCCATGCGATGGCGCACGCTTTATCCTTGCCGATAACAAGAATTATCTCGCCACTTAAGATGCCAAGTTTTCCCATCAGTTCCCTGTCGATCCTTGCAATATCCTTGCCCACGTCTCTGTGATGCGCTTCTGCAACGCGCAGCATTATTTTTTCATTCATGCTGTCCCTTATTATATTTTCAGTCCTAAGTATATAAAACATAGCATGAGTATAAAAATTATAGAGAAACTTTCTTTAGTGTTATCTTATCCGGAAAGCGTCACTCTTTTAACATAAAGGTTGGTATCGCCGACATATGGAAGATATTTATCATTCTTCAATTTAACTGTTAATGTATGTGTTCCTGCAGGCAATATGACCTGCGGGAACTTTTCGGTTGCCAGGGATATACTATCAATGGTCTCTCCATCAATCTTTACACCATCAATCTCAATAATAGCATCTGGCCACCACATGCCAAGAAGAGGCAGTGTGAAATAAGTTGCGTTCCCAAGGAAACTGATTTCATATTCCATCTCACGGTTCGTTGTAAACGTCCCTGTCAGGTTTTCACTCTCACTGTATATCCACCTGTCAAAATCCAGTATTATCGGGACCTGTTTTATCGTCAGGTATGCTGACCCCGGATTTAATCCGGGAGATGTCGCGGAAATCATTGCAGTCCCTGTCGTTTCCGAAGTGATGCTGGCATATGCCCTTCCTTTTACAGTCGTCAGGTTCGAGGCAGAAAGGTTCCCGATAGTTGCGGACAGGTTTATCCCGATCCCGTCACCTGGCGCATCCTGGCCTTTCTTGTCTTTTAACTGGACTATTATATCTGCCTCTGTAACATTATCTGCGATGATCGAACCCGGTACTGCATTCACCCATACACTGTTTGGCAGGGCATGCGGGTCATAAGGATTAATGGATGCGTTCAACTCATCTGTAAAATGAACCAGCGTATATCTTTTCCGCAAAACAGGGTCATAAACCATCTCAAAGGTTATTTCGTATTTCCCTTTGCCTGTAATAACGGCGCCATAGTGTTTCCTGTTTGCATTGTTCAATATCCACCTGCCGTTCTCAAGCAGGCCCTCGCGCAGTTCTATATATTCCTCAAGTGGCTTTCTTATCTTGCCGCCAGACGCGGATCTATAAAATATAACATTTCCCCCGTCTGTGATAAGCCCCTCTTTGGTATTCGTTAAATTACCATCGTTATCAGGGTCAGGATCGGCGCCGAATGCAAGATAGTCCATATCTTCGGATATCGTTATCCTGAAGGTTCGCATATTTCCCCCGGGTGAATCCGGGTCTATCAGGTTGCGGGCAGAGCCGTACTGCATCGTATTTAGAGAAGCGCTGATCTCACCGACCTGTTTTTCCATGATATCCGCAGTCATAGCGGGCTTAAGGTTCGAAAGCCCGAAAGCAGCTAATGCAACTATGGCAGCGGTTAATATAAGGTAAACTACCAGTCTCATGGGGATTTCAAGAGTTGCGCTATCATTGTGTAAGAGAGACATTTTTTTTCTTATAGTGAAACGGAGTCTATAAATGATTCTAAATGATACTTGCCTGAACATATATTCTTGAAAAAAAGGTGTGGCCATCGAGATAACCGGAAGTGAAAAATGATATCTATCGATGGCTGCAAATTGGAAGTTTACAAGAACTCTATTAATTCCCCCATGCAGGCTCAGGAACCGCAAGCCTGCGGGTAAACACCCAGTCAGTGCTGATACTGCTGCTTGGCTGTGCGGCAGCCATGAAAACTTTCATCCCACCAGTCGGGACGTCCGTAGTTTTTGTGTGGACCAGGGAGTCGCTTATATAATAATCTATTTTTGTACCGTACACATCGATTCTTACTACCGAAAATAAGGGGAGATCGTTTAAAGATCCTTCACTACTGATAAGACCATTATTGGAGGATGCGAATCCATTTAACGCTGCTGGACCTCCATTAAAAAATACAGAATAACTTGGTGAGATAACACTTTGACTCGATGCCATTCCAATTATAAATCCTCCAGGATGAACCACTATATCTTTGGAAATTTTCTACATCGGCCATTAACTTTGCAGGAACTGACGCATAGATCAGGGGTGCATACTGGGAAGCGTATCTTATGTTCATATTCTTCGCCTTAAGTTTATCCAGAACAGGTTTCTCCTTCTCCGCATGGGCCTTTCTCTTTACATCCAGCATATCACTATATTCCTTCTCGCTGATTTCCCGTTCAGGCTTTGGCGTTTCTGCTACTGGGCTCAACCATATCCCAACTTCGACCGTATCATCTGGCTTCATCTTTTGCAGCTTATCATGCAGTTCAATTTCTTTCTTGCCATATTTTTCTCTGTATTTGGCATGTTCCAGTTCCCTCGCTGCTTTCATGTCTACTATATTGCCAGCTTCATCAAGATCAACAAGGTATGATTCCACGGTTTTCGGATCCAGAATTTTCACGCTCAAGAATTCTGGTTTGATAATGGAAAGTTCGCCTCTTTTTCATTCTCTATCATCAGCCGTTCCTTTGGTATAGTATGCTTCTGCGATATATAATCAAGGGCTTTTTCAGAGTTCGTCTTATTCACCTTTGCATTCACTGACGGTGCAAAAATAACCGCCAGCAGCACTACGGCGGCAAGAAGCGCACCTATTCCAGATTTCCTGATAATGTTCATTTTAGTCCTCCCTAAAAGATTGATTTGTAGCTCTGGTTTGAGCACGAAGAGTTACGTTGCTCTCCTGAGACAATCAATCCCCACGTTTTTTGCGACTGCAAAATGGCTGTTTGAGTTTTATCCAGCCACCGACCTCACAGGCTCAATTTTTAGATATGTGAAGGAGTATATATTACAAACGGTAATGAAAATTACAATGAGGTTGAAAAATTTCAAAAGCATTGAAATCTGCTTCTTTTTACTTTATTCTCTTACCTCCACTTTTCCAAGTTTCTTGCCGCTGGTATCTATGACCAGTGGGGAGTTCTTGACCCCAATGTCTAATCATTTTGAAAAACAGCTTTCCTTACAGCCTCGATGGTGGCATCTATCTCTATCGGCTTGGGGCACACGGCAAGCACATGCTCCGAATCCTTAAGAAGATGTCCCGTTGTTACGCACACTACGCACTCATCTTTTCCTATTACGCCCGCCTCTACAAGTTTACGGAGACCCGCGATCGAAGAAGCGCTTGCAGGTTCAACACCTATCCCTTCAAGGGATGCAAGTTCCTGCTGTGCATGGATTATCTCCTCATCTGATACTGTCTCGGCAGTCCCGCCAGACCCCCTTATCGCAGCCAGCGCTTTTATCGCGTTCACGGGATTACCGATACGGATTGCTGTTGCAACGGTCTCTGGTTTGCCTTCAGGTGTGATAGCGGCCGCTTCATTCTTGATGGCCCGGACGATAGGGCTTGCGCCTTCAGCCTGGATGCCTGTCATTTTCGGAATACTGTCTATGATGCCGAGGTGCTTGAACTCCCTGAACCCTTTATATATTGCAGTGATATTCCCCGCGTTTCCCACGGGCAGCACCAGCCTGTCGGGCGCCTTCCAGCCAAGCTGGTCTGCTATCTCAAATGCGATGGTCTTCTGTCCCTCAAGGCGGTAGGGATTAACGGAATTCAGGAGATAGAATCCCTCCTTATCGCACAAGTCGCGCACGAGTTTTAGCGCATCATCAAAATTCCCCCTGATGCTTAGCACCTTTGCGCCGTGCATGAGCGCCTGTGCAAGCTTGCCAAGAGCCACCTTACCGGATGGTAAAAGCACGACTGCCGGGACACCCGCCCGCGCCCCGTACACTGCCAGCGATGCCGAGGTGTTCCCTGTGGAGGCGCAGGCGACAGTTTTCATCCCGAGTTCAAGGGCTTTTGTCACGCCGACTGTCATCCCCCTGTCCTTAAAAGAGCCTGTAGGATTCATGCCCTCGTGCTTGACGTAAACATCTTTTAAGCCCATGCTCTTTGCCAGCCTATCAACGCGGTAAAGGGGTGTCCCGCCTTCCTTCAGTGATACGGGCTCCCTTCCAACGGGCAGGAGGGCGCGGTACTTCCAGACCGAGAGAGGGCCTTTTAAATCATTTTTTGTGATATGAATATTTGAGTAATCGTAAATAATATCGAGGAGACCACCGCAGGTACAGGTGTAGATGACATCCGAAGGCCTGTATTTCTTATGGCATTCAATGCATTCGAGGTGGTACATAAGGTACTCAAATAGAATTGGAAGGCTTATAGATTTTGATGGACACAATTACGCGCTTTTGACCATCATTGCAATTTTTCGCCCGAGCGCGCTGCATCTGACCAGGTCACTTTCATCAGGCCTGAAAATCACTTCAAGCGATTCGACAGGTTCGTATCCTGCGGATTTCAGTTTTTCATTCATTCCCCTAACTGCACCTCCTGCCCAGCCGTAAGAACCAAAGGTCGCCCAGAGCTTGTTTTTTGGCCGAAGGCCGGTAAGATACGTTAAAAAGCCATCCACTGTAGGGAACATGCCGTTGTTCAGCGTTGGTGAACCTATAATGATGGCCCTTGACTCAAGCACTTCCTTCACTATTTCGCTCCACTCGTTCCGGCGCAGGTGAAAGAGCGATACCTCCACGCCAGAATCCGATACCCCTCTTAATATTTCATTTGCCATAATTTCGGTGCTGTTCCACATGGTATCATAAATGACAAGCACTTTTTTCTTTGAAACACCTTTTGCCCAGTTGAGATACGCATCTATTATCTTGCCCGGGTTTTTCCATATCATGCCGTGGGAAGGGGCAATCATTCTGATATCAATGCCAAGTTTCTGGATTTCCTCTATTTTCTTAAGTATCACTCCCGCAAATGGCATCAGGATATTTGCATAATATTTTGCGGCCTCATCCATGACTGTATCGCATTCGTACCCCAGCAGGCTACACATTTCCTCGTCGAACCGAAACGATGTGGCAAGATGCTGCCCGAACCCGTCGTTGGAAAGGAGTATCTTATCCTCCTTAATATAAGTGAACATGCTGTCGGGCCAGTGAAGCATGGGAGCCGCAATAAAAAATAACGTTTTCTTCCCAAGCTTCAGTTCGTCACCGGTCTTAACGGTCCTGAAATTCCAATCAGTCCTGTAATACTTTGATAGCCCCTCTTTTCCTTTTTCAGTACATATAATCCCGGCGTGGCTTGCGATTTTCATGATTTCAGGCAGGGAGCCTGAATGATCCATTTCAACATGGTTTGAAACGACATAATCGATTTTTGAAGGATCAACGATTTCTTTTATCCGGTCGAGCATCTCTCCAGCAAAACCGTGCTTGACCGTATCTACAAGAGCTATTTTTTCATCCACGATCAGGTACGCGTTGTATGTGCCTCCGCGCGGGGTGGTATAGCCGTGGAAATCCCGCAGGTTCCAGTCAACAACCCCAACCCAGTAAATCCCATCCGCAAGTTCAATTTTCATATGTAAAATCTCCCATAGATAGTTATATATCTCTAAGAAATAATAGTTTTTGGCGAAGTTGAAAGGAGAGAGTTAGAAAAATGTTTGAGAGGTGAGCACATGGATAAATATCGATGCACAGTTTGCGGTTATATCTACGACCCCGCTGCGGGAGATTCCCCAAGGGCAAAACCAGGTACAGCTTTTGAAGACCTTCCTGACGACTGGGTATGTCCGCAGTGCGGTGTCGGGAAAGATATGTTTGAAAAAATGTAAGATTCGCAAGATTTATTTATTAAAGAACTATTAGGCTGAGAATTGGGAAAATGCCTATATAGTATCCACACTAAATATTAATTCGTATAAATACGAATAAAAACGAGGTAATCATGAAACAGGAACGCTGGGGCAACATCGGCTCGAAATTCGCACACCTTACGAGCGTACACCCCTGTTATAACGAAAAAGCGCATTTTACGACCGCAAGGATACATTTACCTGTGGCACCGCGCTGCAATATCCAGTGCAATTACTGCATCAGGAAACTGGATAAATGCGAGCACAGGCCAGGCGTCGCCGGAAGCATCCTGAACCCGCAGGAGGCGCTTGTCAGGGTGGATAAATACATAAAGGAGGTACCAAACCTTCGCGTCGTGGGTATTGCAGGCCCCGGTGAATCGCTGGCAAATGAAGAGACTTTTGAGACCCTGCGCCTCGTTCATGAGAAATATCCCGATTTGATAAAATGCGTTGCAAGTAACGGTCTCCTTCTCGCTGAAAAAGTCGAACAGCTCGTTGCCGTGGGAGTAACGAGTGTAACGGTCACGATAAACGCTGTTGACCCAGAGGTCGGGGCAAAGATTTACTCATTTGTGCGCTACCACGATAAGACCTACAAGGGAGCCGAAGGCGCAAAGCTGCTTATCGAGAACCAGTTCCTCGGTGTGAAGAAAGCAAGCGAGGCCGGGCTTAACGTTAAAGTGAATACTGTGCTTATACCAGAGATCAATTTTGAACAGGTAAAGGAAATAGCGAAAAGGTCGGCAGAGAACGGGGCGATACTGATGAACATAATCCCCCTGATACCGCTTCACAGGTTTGAAAAATCAAGGGCGCCTGAGTGCGATGAACTCACTATAGCAAGGACTCTTGCGGAGGAATTCCTCCCCCAGTTCAGGCTGTGCAGGCAGTGCCGCGCAGATGCGATTGGAATCCCGGGCATGGAGCCATGCGGCTCACCTGTGCAGCAGCGGGCAACAGGCGAATATTATCACGCATGAATATCATTAAGTACACGAAAAATCATTGATTAAAATCGAGGTGAAAATATGTGCTTTGCAGATTCCTCTGTAAGTGTAGAACTTGAAGAGGGAGACCTTATAGGGGTCGAATATAAATGCATGGATTGTAATTCAAGGTTCAAGGGCCTGGGAAAAAAAGTGAGATGCCCGTCGTGCGAATCGACAAACATCAAAAAGGATTAGGTCTTTAATTTTATCTCCTTTAAGGTTTCGTATATCGGCCCTTCAGGTGTGAGTGTACTCTTTTTAAGGGTGATGGATTCTACCTGGATCGATCCGAGGTCAACATTTTCCAGTTTATTTATTGTTTCAAGCAGGGTCACTTTCTCCCGCACCTGTTTTACGCGGGCAAGTGTAGCGTGGGGAGAAAAATTGCTGTCCTTTTCAAATTTAAATGGCGAAAGGACACGTTCCACTTCATCATGCAAAGAACCAAAGCTACCTTGGGCGCCGAGCCAGATAACCTTTATATAAGCAGGTTTGGGGAATACGCCTACCCCCTTAATCCTTGCTGAAAAAGGTTTGCATTCAACCTGCAACAGGGCAGAGACGATGGGTTCGATTTTATCTTCCTGTATATTCCCCAGGAATTTAAGCGTTATATGTACCATTGCAGGCTCAACAAGTTTGATCCCTGGAGATTTCAGCATTGAGCCTATCCTTTTTATCTCGGGAATGAAACTCTCAGGCAATTCAACAGCGATAAAAGTACGTATCATATTTTACATATTATTTCCCTGTTCCTTAAAAATGATATGTATGCCGGGATTTAGGAAGAATTTGGGGAAAACCATATAAGTAGGAGAATAGTTATGGATGATGAGGAGCCTTTCCTATCCTATCCAATAAAATCAAACTAATTTTCGGCTCCTCTATCCTAAATTTCAACCGCGGAGATACTTTCCCTTCTTCTTAATATACCAGCCTATTATCAACCCTGCGATAACACCACTCAAATGCGCGCTTCTGGCAATCGGGTCTCCTGAGCCTATTAATAAAAGGTCAAGCAGGGCGAAAAATATCAGTGCCTCGGTAATCCTCATCGGGATGAAAATAACATATATACGCATATGGGGGGCAAGAATAGTAAGGCATGCGAATATGCCAAAAATCGCCCCGCTGGCTCCTATTGCCGAAACAAGCGGCCTGTCAAAAACAAAAAAAGTGAAAAATGACCATAAAGTATAACCTATCGCTGCTATTATCCCGGACATGAAAAATACGGCAAGGAACCTTTTTCCGCCTATGCGCCGCTCAAGTTCCGGCCCAAAGAAAAACAGGAACAACATATTAAAAAAAAGATGGTACGCGTCACCATGCAGGAAGATATGGGTCACAAGATTTATTGCGAATTTCCATGGTTCATTGAAAATATCTGACGGGGAAAGGGCAAAAAAAGAAGAGTATCCCGGGATGTATTGCAATATGAATGATATGATGGCTATTACCAGGATCGAAAGAGAGTAATTGCTTTTGATAACCGATAACGCATTGGCCAGCGGCCTGAAAATGGAGTCCCTGCGTTTCCTCGCAATCAGGTCGGGTTCTTTTTGGGATAATTTTCCACTCGCCCGGACCCTTTCCTTGTATGATGCAAGCCCCGGGCAATTATGGGATTCCGGCAAACGGTGGTTATAGCAGAACGTGCTGCCGCAAAACTTGCAGGTAAATGGCATCGGATCCCGAAAACCGCAGTATTTACATTCTTTTGACATATTTATATTGACAGTGTCCTTATATCATTTGGGGTTAATAATTTGATTGGAAATAATTTCTTTCACAAATGTCCCTTTGAAGAACACATATACTTCGATCTCTTTCCCCTTTTTAAAATCCCTCATCCGCCTGTCGTACATCTGCTGGCTCTGCCTGAGGCCATGTTTCCGGAAAAGGTCCCTGACAGCATGCAGGAACCTGAGTTTTTGCCCCAGGAAACCGGATTCATACTTTTTTACTTCCTTTATAATTTCTTTGCATGTTCCATCGTCTATATCACTATGATAAAAACCGTGCCTGTCCAGCCCGCTTATCTGTCTCCACTCAACATTTCCATCATCATCGGCTTCCCTGTGAAGCATGTATGGATATATCCTGCAAACCAGCGGGCGTATATTATAAATCTCACACCTGCCCCCGGTATAGAATATACAATTACTGCCGGGTTTAATCTTTAAAGCATAGCCTGAAACATAGAACCTGCCCAGGTTATCGCAAAAATCATAATAAGGCGCAGGCCGGAGACATTCCCCGCCTGAATGTTCTATTATCCTTTGCACATCATCATCAAGAAGGAAAACATGGTCATTGAATTCGCTTGTACAGCATTTCCCGCAACGATCACATTCAAATCCGACTTCCCGGATTATTTTTATGAATTGCTCTTGTGGGTACGAGATTATGCCTTTAATCTCTTTTTCGATACCGTCCGTTTTTATCAGATCCATTTTTCAAAAGAACTTGTTTATTCCCTCGTGAAATACAGCAGGATACTCAAAGCAATGAATTCAAGTGCATCCGGGATTACCACATATATCGGATTATATCCCAATAAATTGACGATTATCGGATATAAGTGCGGTGGAGGCGGATTCTGGATAATCAAAAGCAACAGTACTGCACGTGAAAGGCTCTGCAACAATAAAGCAATCGTAAATATGATAAGGCCAAGCGTAAAGTTGGATTTGATTTTCCTGTATATTTCAAGATAGGAAACTAAAAGCACAAGCAATAACACGACATTTCCGGCCGTGATATAATATGCGACCTCTGTTATCTGAATAACATTTCCTCCTTCTTATGTTCTTTTACTCTGTTTATCAATTTTTTCCCAAATCTGGTTGAATTCATCTATATTCGCCTCCATTGCCTTAGAAAGGAAATACATTGCTCCATATTTGTCGCCTTCCATTGTTATCACTCCGTTTTTGGTAAGTATCTCAAGATGGTGCCTGATAGTTTTATAATCCATATTCATAGACTCAGCTAATTGGTTTGCATTATACGGCCTGTCCATGAGAAGTTTTAGTATCAATGCGCGGGTCTGCCCCCCGCGTGTTCCGGCAATCAGATACCACAATAATTTCTTCAGAGTTTATCCTCCTACCCGAATTAAGCAGGATAAATGAATCGCTTATTTATATAACTTATGGTAAAAAGTTTATACTGGGCCGCCGTACCCACGGACTCTGAAATCTGCACAATACCCCTTTGCTATCTCCCTGCATTTTTCTATATCCACCACAGGCAGGTTTACAACACTGAACCTGAGTTCCATTCCTGCATCAAAAATTTCCCTGGCGAACTCCAGCATTTTTATATAAGAATTCCTGGATTTTGGTGAGCATAATCGGTTATATGTCTCCTCATCCTGCGCATTCAGGCTAATCGAAACAATTTTCATACCTGCATCTGCAAGCTCTTTTGCCACGTTCCTGTCAGGATACAGGATCCTGGCATGGCCGATGGTATCAAGACGGACCTGCATACCGCGGGTCGTAAGCCATTTCGTGATACCGAGGACTTCATCCAGCCGCACAAGGGGTTCCCCCAGGCCCGTAAATACCACTTCTTTGTATTGCGAAAGGTCAATTTTTGAAAGTTCGTTTATGATCCCGGAAAGAGTTGGCTCCCTAGAAAGGCGCAGATTATAACCATATACGCCATCCGAATACCGCTTAATACAAAATACACACTCAGCGGTGCACCTGTTTGTAATGTTAAGATACAGGTTCTCATGTGCTGTATAAATTATGGTATCATTTCCTTTATTCATATCCAAAATAAGTATTAGGCTTCTTTATTCATATTACTTTGTATCATAGAGAGAATCCAATTAACTCAAAAAATCCTTTTTCTATTTTGACCAGTTTTTCGAACGTATAAAAAACATGCTACAAGTTAATAAAAAATGGCTAATTG
>VEPN01000027.1 GCA_012026835.1 Candidatus Methanoperedens sp.
AATTAGCCATTTTTTATTAACTTGTAGCATGTTTTTTATACGTTCGAAAAACTGGTCAAAATAGAAAAAGGATTTTTTGAGTTAATTGGATTCTCTCTAAGACGTGTTACAGATTAATATAAGTAAAATTAAAACACTTAAGGGTACCATTGAAGTATGATTCCTAAAGTACTTATTCTCACAGGCTACGGCATAAACTGCGATATTGAAACCCAGAATGCCTTCAGGCTTGCAGGGGCCGATGCAGAACGTGTCCACCTCACAGACCTGATAAATAGAACAAGGAAACTGGAGGATTTCCAGATTCTTGCACTTCCCGGCGGTTTCTCATTCGGGGATGATATCGCCTCAGGCAAGGTGCTTGCAAATATGATAAAATATAACCTGGGTGAAGAAATTCAGGCGTTCATCGATGAAGGAAAACTGATCATCGGCATCTGCAACGGTTTCCAGGCGATGGTTAAAATGGGGCTGCTGCCAGCCTTTAATGACAATTACGCTTCCCAGGATGTTACCCTGACTTTCAATGATTCTGGAAAGTTCGAGGACAGGTGGGTTTATCTGAAATCAAACCAGAAATCAAAGTGTATATTTACAAAAGGAATAGATAGCGTATATCTGCCTGTGCGTCACGGGGAAGGGAAGTTCGTGGCCAGGAACCCGCAGGTGCTTTCTGGATTGAAGAAAGGTAACCATGTCGTATTCCGGTATGTGGACAGGGAAGGAAAAAGTGCAGGATACCCTTACAATCCCAACGGCTCGGTTGATAATATCGCAGGGATATGTGATGAGACAGGCAGGGTTTTTGGCATGATGCCACACCCGGAAGCTTTCCAGCATAAGACAAACCATCCGAGGTGGACGAGGGAGGAGCTGCCTGAGGAGGGGGCCGGGATAGCAATATTCAGGAATGCTGTCGAGTATGCAAAGGAAAGATTGTGAATTTAATGAAAATTATTTTCCTTGGCACTAACGGATGGTATGATACGGAAACCGGGAATACCACATGCATACTTATTGAGACGGAAAAATATTTTATTATTCTTGATGCAGGCAATGGAATTTATAAGATAGACCAGTATATCGTGGAAACAAGCAGGAAACCGATCTATCTATTTTTAAGCCATTTCCATCTTGACCACATTGCGGGACTGCATATTCTCAGCAAATTCAAATTCAGCCAGGAAATGATTATTTACGGGCAAACGGGTACAAAAGGGATACTGGACAGGATAATTAATACACCTTTCACAGTCCCGGTTACCAGGCTGCCTTTTAAAGTTGATATTCATGAACTATCGGAAGGGCTTCATTATTCTCCATTTCCGATAGAATGCAGGTTCCTGCTTCATTCGTCGCCCTGTATGGGCTACCGGTTTGAAGTAGATGACAGGGTAATTGCTTATTGCCCTGATACCGGGATATGTGAAAATGCAGTGGAACTGAGCAGGGATGCCGATTTATTAATTACAGAATGTTCCTTCAACGGCGGACAAACCAATAAAGAATGGCCTCATTTAAATCCTGAGGACGCTGCGCATATCGCAAAAGAAGCAAACGCTAAAAAACTGGCCCTCATCCATTTCGATGCTAATAGATATAAGAGTTTAGAGAACAGAAAGCAAGCTGAGGATAAAGCAAGGAAAATTTTTGGCAACACGTTTGCAGCGATTGATAATCTGTGCATGGAAATATGAGAAACATTGCCCCATCATTTTTTTAAAAACATTTTATACCAGTCAATAGTTTCTTTCAACCCTTCGTCCAGGGTAAAATTCGGGGCCCAATTCAACATTGATCTGGCTTTCTGAGCAGAAAGGTATTGATGTTTTATTTCATTCGTGGCTTTACCAAGGATTACAGGCTCAAGATTAACTTCCATGATACCAATTATCTTTTTCACAAGTTCCAGGACAGTGATATGAATCTCGTTGCTGAAATTGAAGCTCTCTCCAAGAATTTTATCCTCCATCATTCTTTCAGCCAGTATCTTATATGCCAGCGCTCCGTCCCTTACATAAAAATAATCCCGGATATAACTTCCATCGCTTCTGATTATTGGATTCTCTCCTTTGAGCAGGGATTGTATAGTCCCCGGAATTATCCTGTTAAAATTCAGGTCACCAGGCCCGTACAGGTTACCGCATCTTGTTACGCACACAGGAAGCCTGTAAGTATTAAAATACGTATGCGCGATCAGGTCTGCACAACTTTTAGAGACATCATAGGGGTGAGTGCCGCATAGCGGGGTTTTTTCATCATAAGGTAATTTTTCCTGAACACCGTAAGCCTTGTCGCTTGAAGCTACTATTACTGCCTTTATCAACTCCTTGTTCCTTCTGCATGCTTCAAGGAGATTATATGTTCCCCTGATGTTCGATTCGAATGTAGATAAAGGGTTCCGGTTGGCGGTTCCTACTATGGTCTGTGCCCCAAGGTGAAAAACGACTTCTATTTCGTATTCATTAAGCACCCTTTCAAGAAAGCTATAATCTTCCAGGCAACCATGGACAACTGTCAGTTCATCTTTAATATATTCAAATTCTCTTGAACTGCTCCATAATATAGACCTGGGCACAATATCACGATTTAAAGCAATGACATTAGCCCTTTCATCGACCATGAGCCTGGTGAGCCATGATCCGAGCAGCCCTGTTGCGCCTGTTATAAATACATTCTTATTTTTCCAATTCGAATTAATCATATTAAATTATTCCCAAATCTTCCAGAACGCCTGATTTGATGACCAGAGATTGTTTAGATATTCAACATCCCTCACTGTATCCATACACATCCATTCTTTGGAATGCCTGAACATCATTAATTCACCCTTCTCTGCAAGTTTATCCAGGACACCTATTTCAAAATCACAGGAATCCTCATGTGTCATATGATCAAATATTTCCCGTTCCAGGACGAAAAAACCCCCGTTGACATAGTCTCCTACTGTCTGGGGTTTTTCTGTAAATTTCTTTATCACGTTATCCTTCAAAGAAAAAGTGCCAAAGCGGGAAGGTGGCAGGATGCCGGTAAGAGTGGCGATTTTGCCGTGTTTTTTGTGAAAATTTACTAGTTCATTGATATTTATATTGGCAAGGCCATCCCCATAGGTTACCATGAACGTGTCGGTATCTATGTATTTTTCTATCTTTTTTAACCTTGCTCCCTTTAAAGCCTTCTCCCCTGTATCGGCTAATGTTATTCTCCATCCATCTTCATCGTGAGAGTTATGGATTTTTATATCACTGCGACGGCCTAATTCTATCGTAAAATCGCTGTTCAGTACCTCATAGTTATAAAAATATTCTTTTATCATATTGCCTTTATACCCGAGACACAATACAAAATCATTATAGCCAAAATGGCTATATATTTTCATTATGTGCCACAGGATCGGCCTGGTTCCGATATTCACCATGGGCTTTGGACGGTATTCTGTCTCTTCACGCAGGCGGGTTCCAAGACCTCCACATAATATTACTACCTTCATTTTATCCCTCAGGATTCTCTTCAATTAGGATAGCCAAGTCGGCCATGTTACATTCATCTGGGCAAATATTCCCTTTAGTTCATCATATATCTTTCTATCGAATTTCAATATTAAAACCCCATACAGCATTCCACCCAGGATGACGGGGATCAGTGTCAGCCAGACAGAGGATAATGGTACAAAAAGGCGGTAAGCCCCAACAAAAAGCGACATCGCAACTGCGGCCTTAAGGATATTCAACAGGGTGTTATACTCCAATCTGATATTCATTTTTTTAGATAATACACGGCGCGCTAGAACAGCATTTAATAACATTGTTGAAATAGTTGCTAATGCAGCTCCTGAAATACCAAGCACGGGAATTAACAGGTAATTCAATATGATATTCGCAAAAACTGCCACTATTGTCACTTTAAACGCCTCTTTCTGGCAATCCAGTGCCCCGAGATACATTGTAAAAAAGAACTGAAAAATGTTTACAACCTGCATGACCAATAATATTGTGAGAGCAGTATATCCGTATGTAAATTCCTGGCCATATAAAAAATAGAGGAGCCTGTCGCCCAGCAGAACACCCCCGGATAAAATTGGTAAAGCCAGTATCAGGGAGTAACTGCAAGCCCGTGAAAGTGATTTCTCAATGGGTACTATTTCGCCGGTCTTGCCCCATCGGCTTACTCTTGGCCAGAGCGTTGAATGCAGCGATGTCACAGTAAATCCTGCAAATGAAGAAAATTGCAGTACTATCTTATACACTCCCACATCTCTATTTTCAAGAAAATAACCTATCATGATGGTATCTGCATAGGAAAATACAAGTAATCCGCTTGATGTTAAAAACAACCAGAAAGAAAATGTTGACAGGCTTTTAATATGCCGCATATCAAAACGTACGAGACGAAGATCAAGAAAGCGCAATTCTATTATTACGGCTGCAAGCATGCCTCCGATAAATCCCCCCATAAGCCCTGCAACGCTAAAACCGAGAAAGACAGCAATGACCTGGATAATAATTCGTAAAAGATTATCAATGAACCCGATGGTTGCACTTATCCCCACCTTGGCACAGCCCACAACGCCTGCCTCAACCACACCCCGAAAATGTGAAACCACCATAGCCAATAAGAGCCAGATAAATATACCCGTGCTGTTAAGATCCACAAAGTAGCCGCGAAATATAATTAAAGCAATCACAACTATGGTCACGAACAAAGAACGCAGTATGAAAAATGCGCTGAAATAGGCATCCGGTTCTTCGCCTTCACTGATACGTTTGATTGCTGCGCCGCCGAATCCACCATCAGTGACCATGCCAATTATGCCTAAATATGCAAGGGCCAGGAAGTATTGGCCCAGCACATTTGCGCCAACCGCATGGGCGAAATATACAGTACTAAAAAAACCAACAAAAGTAAATGCTATCTGTAATATAAAATTTGCCAGGCTTTGCCGCCTCACAGGTTCTACGTCCATGATACGGGAAAAAACTGTATTTAATTTAGACATGATTCTCGATATATGTTAGCGTTCCCCAATTATTTCCATTTGCGAAATATTGACCAAGAACTCGCTTGATACATCTGGATTATTAAGTGTACAGTTTTCAGGGAGAATCCTGCGAAGTTTAATTACACTTAAGCCTGGTGAGATGGACAGAGGTACTGATACGTTTTTCTTATTCTCTAACTCGATTCTGATTGGCTCCTGGAACCTGCCCTTTTCGACATTGAGTTCAATAATATGCTGGTTAACAGTATCATGCAAATCAGGGTCGGCATCAAAGTTTAATGTGATATTTTTTTCCAGTTCTGATTTCGAATATATCAATAGCTCCAATTCTTTCCCCATCAGGTTAAAGTCTGAGAGGGCATTATATCCTGGTGGTCTCTCCCTGTTCTGGACTACAGCCATTAAATTTTCACTTAAGGACGCAGGTGTTATTTTAGGATATTCTTCTCCAATTATTATTTTTTTTGCAGAAGACGGGAATTTTGAAGGATCATTAAAAGAAAACTTGACTGTAGTAAGTTCGTCCAGATTATGACCGCCAAACCGATTATTAAAAAAATATAATCTGTTATTGCGGCCATGGTAAGCAATCCATCCCAGTTGAAGGGGGTGGCTTACAGATATGATGAAATCCTTGTTTCTTTCTCCCTCTAAATAGCTATATGTATCAAGCAATTCTTCAGTACTAACCAGCATGACACCACTCCTGTTTTTCCCGATACTGGGAATACTCAGTGCTGCTAAATAACCTGTTAATACTACCGAAGATAATAAAAGACTTATTAATACAAATGAAGGAAATAGCCGGACTGTTTTATGTAGAGCATCGATATGAGTAGTATTTACAGAAACACCTTTTGGTTCATCAGTCCAGAAATCAGTTAGAATCGACCAGAGTCCGATAACAAGAAGAGGCACCACCGTCCGTAACATCTTGAAAAATTGGTAATAGAATGGTTCTGGTTGTGAGATAATGATAACCGGAAATATCGCAAGAATCAGGATTGATAAAGATAATATATTCTTCTGTTTTCTAAAAATATTTATAAGCCCTACAAATGCCAGCAAAGTCAGTAAAATCGAAACAAAATTTACCGCAAAAATTATCCATTTACTTCCTAATAATGGTCCTGAGTAGCCGAACCACAAATAACCTAATCCTTCTACTTTACTGGCATACGGGTAAATTGTATTCCAGCCAGGATTCATCGTTATCCCCCTGGCCATTACAGATATGCTATTTACAATGTAACCGAAATTGACCAGAAATCCGCCGGCAAGAATAAGAAAAATAGCTATGGATGACTGAATAACCTTACCCTTTTGTAAAATATTCCAGAATAACGCTGATAAAGCTAATATAATCAAAATTGGAAGGAACTCAGCATAAATAGCATAAACACCGGACAGGAGTATTATACCCATGATAATATTTTTCTTTTCATCAGTTTGTATTGCATTTTCTATAACTAAAGGCCACAAGAGAAGGAAGGGTACTGCTACGGAATGGGAAAAGAAATTCCCAAGATGAATCATTGCAAAACCCTGAATAAGAGAAGCTGAAAGTGCGGCCCCGTACTGTTCCCATTTGCCGCGTATTACACGGCAGGAGATCAACCATACCACTAAAAATGTCAGAAAAGGACTTAGTAAAGAGACCGAACCATAGGCAGTCTTAGCATTGACATTACCTAATACAGCTACAAGCCCGTTCAGGACAGGCAGGCCGATTCTATCAATTTTCCAGACTATGGCACCAACAAGATAGGGTTCATTTCCCACATCTTCATATCCTGTGCTGAACGGCTTGTCCATCAAAAATTGGGCAACTGTAACATAAGTGTACTGATCCGTCCAGCCATGACCAATATAATTATTAGCACCCATACCCAAAAAACCGATGCCATGGATCAATAATACAGCAAGTGAGAACAAATATAAAGTCCTTGGAATTTTGGGTATGTCATTTCTATGTTTGAAAAAAATATACCCTGCGCAGATTACAGCAACCAGGAAATACGGAAATACAGAAATGCGGAGGGGAATATCAAGATATACCAGGCTTTGCAAAACCAGTATAGTTATGGAGATACCTAAAAATGGGGCAATTATCCAAAAGTATTTGTCCTTATCATTTTTTGGAATGATTAGATGAGCCAGAACGATTCCAGGTATATGGATAACCACCAGCGTCAGGGCCATCATTAGAACAGATATAAGAATATTATATATTATTGACATTTTTTTGCCTCCTCCCGTACTTATGAGATATTTAATTACAAAATAATTCTACCGTTACAATGCCTGTTGGATCTTGGTGGACAATTATACATTTTTACTTTATATAACTTCCTATATTAAGTATGATTACAATATGGTAATAATCTATCCACATGAATTGCCTGATCGTTGGACTATATTTCAGATTCACCTGCCCTTTTCCAGTAATATTAGTGAACAAAAGTTGGTAAACTTTATAAGAGCCTTCGTATATCAAATAGATGATATATTATATACATTTTGTTTCAGTATAATGCCGAAGAAAATAGATCGAAGAAGGTAAGAAGAACTATATTATATTCAAAAGATACCAATGTTTACACCACAAACGAAAATTTCAATGGCAAAAGCCCTGCTTACCAAGAACTCGCCATTTTATATTCAATTTTATGTTTCTAATGTCTGCTACCTCAGATGCAAAATGTGCAATATTGTTGAAGCAAACACAGGATTGGAACCTTTTGGAACAGAGGATATTGAAAGAATTGCTGACAATCTTGTCAAAATAGGAGCAGGCGTAATCCTGCTAACCGGTGGAGAACCGTTCATGAGAAAGGATATCGAAGAGATTGTCAGGATTTTTAAATTAAAAAATCTGGATGTCAGGCTTCAAACAGCAGGTTTATACTCCAGAAGGGAAAAAATCGCAAAATGTGTAGAATATGGTGCTAGAGACATTAATGTTAGTATAGATTCTTTAGATGAACAATTATCAGACTATATTAATGGGGCTGAAGGTTCATGGAAAAATGCGATAAAAACGATTTCTTTTATTTCTAATGTTTTCCCTAAAAAAGATTCTATTTGCGCACTGGGATGCGTATTGTCGAAATATAATATCGACGAAATAGAGGCAGTGCTGGATTTTGCAACCCGGATAGGATGGTGGCTGTCTCTTGTTCCAGTCCATATAACTACGCCGGATAGCCCTATGAATTTCAGGGGATATGATGAATATTTCAAATTTACTGAGGAAGATTTTCCTAAAGTCAAAGGACTGATTGAACGATTAAAAAGGAAGAAACGAGAAGGATTCATGCTGTTTGATTCTGATGATTATCTTGATTCCATCTATCACTTCATAAGTACCGGGCACCCAAACTGGAGACACAGGCAGGTGTGCGATTCACCGAATCTTTATTTCGCGATCCTGCCGGATGGAAGGTTTGCGCCCTGTTGTGACTTCAAGTTTAACGAAAATCTGTATGTTTATGACAGGGATTTTCCAAAAATTTACAAATCAAGAGAATTTCGAGATAAAGTAATGAAGATTACCCAGCAATGTCCGGGCTGCAATTTTGGGAGCTATCCCGAAATGACCCTCTCTGCAAGATCATTCTCTACAATCAGGGAAAGGATCAGCCTGCAATTAAAAGCACAGTCCACGGGCTTGAAAACTCTTGGAGAGGACGAAATTTTTAATATAATATTAAATATCAAAAAGGAATATGATGTATATAAGGAAGAAGGGGCCTTCAGGTTCAGGGAAAATAAAAAGTGGCCTAACGCAAAAAACATACCACAGCAATTATGGAATGAAAAACAATGAATATTTTTATAACCGGTGCAACAGGCTTTATAGGTAAAATCTTTCTATCGTACTTGCTTCCTGCCATAAAACCTGAAGATAGATGCTACTTGCTTGTAAGAAAGGTGGCACGATTTGAAGACAAAAGGATAGTTCAATTGTCAGGGAGTTTAGAAGACATTACCAAATTCGAGAAGGAAATTTTAAACTGCGAATATGTCTTTCACCTTGCTGGCAATGCCACATATGGAAATGATTTTGATTATGATAAAGTAAATTTCGAACCAACAGTTCAGATAGTTAATATACTAAAAAACAGCAGGCGTTTGAAAAACTTTATATTCACCAGTACTATCGGGGCAGTTGACAGGACAAAAAACGATGATTGCAAAAATCCCCTGAGCGTTCAAAGTGTTCCAAATCCTGTTTCATTATATGGGAAATCAAAATTAAAATCAGAAGAATATATCTTAAAAAGCGGGATTCCTTTCACAATAATAAGACCTACGTGGGTTTATGGGAAAAACATGAGAACGAATTCCCATATTAACAAATTCGTATCCATGGTTTATCAAAAAAGCTTCGCTTTAAGACTTAACTTTCCGGGCAAGGTATCTTTGATCCACGTTGATGATTTATCAAAAGCGCTGGTGAACTGCCTTGATAATGACAGAATCATCAATAAAATATATTTTGCCGGGACAGAGGCGCTTTCTATAGGAGATATTTTTAGTATTATTTATAAAAAAATCAATAATGAAGAAGCTGTCAAAATTAATGTCCCCAGATTCCATTTTATTATGAAAAGGGCTCACAGCAGAATCCCTTTAACAGTTTCACTTCTTTTTTTAGATTATTTACTGGCTAAAGACGAAAACTTCCACAATGATTTCAATCTTAAAGAAATAAAGGTTTTGTCCGAAAGCGTGGATGATGTTATTTCTACAAACATCAATAACGGATTCTGGATAATTACCGGAGCAAACAGTGGAATCGGACATGAGCTTGCAAAAAAATTAGATGCCCTGAATAAGAAGCTGATCCTGATAGATAAAGATACAGGTAATCTTGATTCGTTTAAGGAACACCTTATTTTAAAAGCGGATTTAAGCAATTTCAATGAACTGGTTGAATTATCAAATACAATAGATCAATATAAAATATTTTGTTTAATCAATAATGCAGGAGTGGGATTCAGGGGTTCTTTAAAAGAGATAAGCGTGGAAAAAATTAAAAAAACTGTTGACGTTAATGTCTGCTATCCTGTTATTTTTACCAAATTATTGCTTGATAAATTGATGAGGGATGAAAGTATCATCGTAAATATCGCAAGCAGTATAGCATATAACCCGTTGCCTTATATGTCCATATATTCGTCCTCAAAAGCTTTTATATCCAACTGGTCGGAGTCACTTTCTTATGAACTGAAAGGTTCGAACAGGGTGATTACTATTTCACCATCTGGGACTTACACGAATTTTCAAAAAAATGCTGGCGTAAAAGTGGTTGGTAATGGTGAAGGGTTGTTATCACCAGATTATGTTGCAGATAGTATCATTAGAGCCGTCTCTGGAAAAAAGGATATTATTATCTTAGGTTTTAAGACCAGAATGCTGCTTATGTTTTCAAAATTTCTGCCCAGAAAAATGAATGTCCATTTATGGGGTAAATTATTTGAAAATCTTAGATAAAACTTGTTTTATCTGTGGAAGTAAAATATTTGCCACTAGCTTGCAGGGTGATTATATTAAGTGCGTAGCCTGCGGTCATGAAACAATCAAAAACTATAAGCACCAGTCATTTATTATAAATGAGATCCTTTCAGTGGAAGGTATAAATAAACAGGGATTACTTGACAAATTCAAGCAAAAAGTCCTCAAAAAATGTACTGTTACAAACGACTTTCTGTTAGATGTGGGTTCAGCCAGTGGAAAATTCCTTTACCATAATAAATCATTTTTTAAAAGATGTGCAGGAATTGAAGTTACCGAGGAATGTATTTCCTTTGCAAAAAATCATCTGGGTCTGGAGATAGTAAAAGACATTTCAGAAGTCACCAATAATATTTCGGTTGCAACATTCTGGCATTCACTTGAGCATATGTCTGATGAAAACATTCAAAAAATTCTGGATGTTATCAATAGTAAATCCTCAGATGATACAAGAGTTATTATTTCTGTGCCCAATAATGAATCTTTACAGTATGCCTTATTTGGTGACAGGTATGCTTATTATGACCTGCAAAGCCACATTCACCAGTTTTCAGTGAAATCGCTGGATAAATTAATGGAAAAATATGGTTTTGAAAAACAATGTAATTTCTATTCATTTCCTTATTCTTCCTTTGGATATTTACAGGGATTTGTTAATCTGGTTAATCCGATTCATAATTATTTGTATTACAGGAAAAAAAGAGGACAGACTTTCACTAAGAGCAAAGGAAAAATTTTGTTTCTTGACATATATAATTTTTTGTTTTTACTATTATTTATTTTACCATCACTATTATTTAGCATTCATGACCTTATCCATTTAGATAAAGGAAGCGTTATCACTGCATGCTACAAAAAGAAAATTACAAATAAACAAGTTTATTAGGGCTGATAACCAGATAGTAAAACAGATTGTTATAAAAATTGTTATAATGATGAAGTATAAAGGTTGCAAAATATACCCATAATAGTGCCTGATAAAAAAGTCTTAAACAACTTTTATGCTTCAGGAGAGAAAAATGAGGACAGTTGGACAATTTAAACAAAAAACGAAACCAGAACTGATCTTTCAAAAAGAGGAGACTTTCCATGATACCTGGGCTGAATCAATAAACATTGATGAAGTCATAGTTGATGGATTTTTTGAAGCTTACACTTCCCCCGAAAACCGGATGATTCTGAGCGTATTAGGTGATATAAAAGGCAAAAAGATACTTGAGCTGGGCTGTGGTGCAGGGGAAGCATCCGTATATTTTGCAAGGAAAGGCGCTGATGTAACCGCAGCCGACATTTCAAGCGGGATGCTTGAAGTTGTCCAGAAGGTAGCAGAAAAATACAATGTTTCACTGCAAACAACAAAATGTTACTCGCATAAGATATATTTTGAAGACGAATCTTTTGATATAGTTTATGCAGCAAATCTATTGCACCATGTTGATATTGAGAGTACGGTAGTAGAGGTCCACAGGGTTTTAAAAAAGGGTGGTATTTTTGTATCATGGGATCCGCTGGCACATAATCCTGCTATTAATGTATACAGGCGGATAGCTACGAAAGTGAGAACGCAAGACGAACATCCTCTTAAAATGAACGATTTAAAAATATTTAAAAAATACTTTTCTCGTGTTGAATCAGATGCTACATGGTTTTTTACGCTCTGGATTTTCATTAAATTTTATTTCATTGATAGAATTAATCCAAATAAAGAGAGATACTGGAAAAAAATTTTGATAGAACATAAGAAACTCGAAAAAATGTATAAGAGCCTGGATAAAATAGATACACTATTCTTTAAGTTATTTCCATTTATGAAAAAATATTGTTGGAATATCATAATTTTTAGCTATAAATAAGCATCAGTTTTCTTGGGAAAACATTTAGGATATGAATCGTAAGATAAAGTCTGCCATAGGAATAGGTATAAGTGTTGTATTAATCTGGTTAGTTTTCAAAGGAACCAACTGGAGTGAATTCATAAGAGTAATCCAGAACATAAATTACTTTGTTCTTATTGCGGCGATGATCATACTAATATCAAGCGTCTGGATTCGGGCCATTCGATGGCGGATTTTAATCAGCAATGTGGGTAATGTCAGTACAAAAGACTTATACAAGGTTAATATGGTGGGATTTATGGGAAATAATATTTTGCCTTTCAAGATGGGAGAATTGCTTCGTGCATATGTGATTTCAAAGAAACAGAATATTATTTTTACAGGGGCGCTCACTTCTTTAATAGTTGAAAGAATAGTGGATTTGATTTCATTTATATTAATCGTAAGTGGTATTTTGTTAATATTTCCTATAACTGACTGGGCACGAAAAACAGCAATTATAGGATTTTTAATTGTAATTTGTTTCTTCATTTTTTCATTGGTTTTAATTAAATATAATTCCAAATTTGAAACCTGGTATCTCAAAAAACAGAAGCAACTTATTGCAAAAGACAAGGAAACAATGTCAAATCATTTTGTGGGATTTTGCCGGGGAATAAAATCCTTATGGCAGAATCCAAAACCATTACAAACGGTCTTCCTGTCTTTATTGATATGGGTTATGTATTTTATATTTACTATCTTATCAATCTACTCTTTTAATTTCGATTTAAGCTTTTTGGATATTATGAAGGCAGGAATATTAGTTCTTTCTTTCGTTACTCTGGCTGTTATTGTCCCATCCGCTCCCGGCTACATCGGAACATATCAGGCCGCAACAATAGCAGCATTACAAGTAGTTTATATTAACATAGATGCAGCCCGGGCATTTGCGATAATGTACCATCTTGCACAGTACATACCATTGACTTTTATCGGCTTATACTATTTTTTTAAACTAAACCTGCATATTGCTGATCTGGATAAGGTCTAAGTCAAATTAAAGATTATAATTTTTTCAAATCTCCTTCCACCATAATCTTTACCATCTCTTCAAACCTTACCTTGGCCTCCCAGCCCAACTTATCCCTGGCTTTAGAAGGGTCCCCTAACAGTATATCAACCTCAGTCGGCCTGAAATAACGCGGATCGATCTCTATTAAAATATTGCCGTTCGCCGAATTTACACCCACCTCATCCGCACCTGTTCCTTTCCACTTAATCTCAATCCCTGCTTCCTTAAACGCAAGTTCTGCGAATTCTCTCACTGAATGTGTTTCCCCGGTTGCAATCACATAATCTTCAGGTTCATCATGCTGAAGCATCAGCCACATAGCTTCCACATAATCCCCTGCATAACCCCAGTCCCTCTTGGCATCCAGATTGCCCAGATATAGTTTTTTCTGCAGACCTTTTTTTATCCTTGCCACAGCCATACTTATCTTTCTCGTTACGAATGTCTCACCCCGGATAGGGGATTCGTGGTTGAACAGTATCCCATTGCATGCGAACATATCATAGGCCTCACGGTAGTTTATGGTAATCCAGTAGGCATACAACTTTGCCGCTCCATACGGACTTCTTGGATAGAAAGGCGTAGTCTCCTTCTGGGGAATCTCCTGGGCTTTCCCATATAGTTCGCTTGTGGATGCCTGATAGAACCTTGTTCTTTTCTCAAGCCCCAGGATGCGTATGGCCTCAAGGAGTCTTAAGGTTCCGAGGGCATCTGAATTAGCCGTATACTCAGGAGTTTCGAAAGAAACCTGTACGTGGCTCTGGGCAGCAAGATTGTATATTTCATCAGGTTGCGTTTCCTGGATAATCCTGATAAGATTTGTTGAATCAGTCAAATCCCCATAATGTAAAAAGAAATTCACATTCCTGTCGTGCGGGTCCTTGTATAAATGGTCGATCCGTTCTGTATTGAATGAGGAAGAACGGCGCTTTATCCCATGTACGATATATCCTTTATTCAGGAGGAACTCTGCAAGGTATGCACCGTCCTGTCCTGTAATTCCTGTTATCAGGGCTGTTTTAGTCATATTTATCTCACATTGGTGGTTTTGCATTATGCTTATTTATGTAATCATTAATAATAGTTCGCTGATAGGTATTATAATTGGATCCGACTTACTGGAACCAATACTCACATGTAACTTAAAAAAGTTTTGATGGATTCGAAATTCATTCGCCGCAAACAAAAAGTTATTATATACAAAATGGCATCAATTGAATAAAACCTATAGAGGTAATTTAATGGCGAGAAACATCCGCGTCGAAAAACTTACACAAACTCCTATTGAGAAACAGGAAATTGAAATAGTGGAAAGAAAAGGGGTCGGCCACCCGGATAGTATGGCAGATGGCTTTGCTGAGGCCGTAAGCCATGCATTGTGCAACGAATATATAAGAAAATGCGGAACTGTGCTACATCATAACACTGACCAGGTGGAAGTCGTTGCGGGGCGTTCCTGTCCTGAATACAGGGGGGGGGAATTGATTTCACCAATATATGTGCTTCTTGTGGGAAGGGCGACAAAAGAATTCAAGGATATCAAGATCCCGACAGATACAACGGCAGTAAAAGCTGCAAAGCAATACCTGAAAGATACCCTTCCTGACATCGATCCTGAACACGATATTATCATAGACTGCAAACTCGGCGTGGGCTCAACTGATCTCCAGAGCGTTTTCAAACGCGGGAGAGCCCCTATGTCCAATGACACCTCTTTTGGCGTCGGGCATGCACCCTTTTCGGAAACCGAGCAGATTGTATATAATACCGAACGGCAGATGGTTTTGAATTTCAAGAAGGATATGCCTGCCATCGGAACGGATATTAAGGTTATGGGCATGAGGGCAAGTGACAAAATAACCCTCACGGTGGCCTGCGCTATGATAGGGAAACACATTGACGACCAGGCGCATTATTTTTCCATAAAAGAAGAACTCAAGAACAAGATCTGCGACCTTGCAATGGAATATACGGACCGCGAAGTGGAAGTATTCGTTAACACCGGCGATGACGAAAAAACAGGGTGCGTTTATCTGACAGTTACAGGCACTTCTGCCGAGATGGGAGACGACGGTTCGGTAGGACGCGGGAACAGGTGCAACGGCCTGATCACGCCAAACAGGCCCATGAGTATGGAAGCCACAAGCGGCAAGAACCCGATAAACCATGTTGGCAAGCTGTATAACCTTCTCTCGAATAAAATAGCCAATGATATTGCAGATAACGTACCTGGAATTGAAGACGTTTATATCCGTATTCTCTCGCAAATCGGGCATCCCATTGACCAGCCGTTGATTGCAAGCGCACAGGTGATACCGCAAGATGGTGCGAACATGAAAGTAATAAAGTCGGAGTCAGAAGCCATCATTGATAAATGGCTGGCTGATGTCACAAAGGTCACCGAGATGATAGCCAGGGGAGAACTGGAAACCTTTTAACTCCCTATTATTTTTACATTTACTGTGCGGTTTCTCGGGCCATCAAGCTCGACAAAGAATATGCTCTGCCATGTCCCAAGGATAAGGTGACCGCCTTCTATCGGTATAGACTCGCTTGTGCCAAGAAGGACAGCGCGCAGGTGAGAATGGGCGTTATGGTCTATCTGGTTATGGGCATAGCTTCTGTCTTCAGGGATAAGTGCCTCCAGCATTCCCAGTATATCTTTTTTTAATCCCCTCTCATTCTCGTTGATGATTATCCCGCATGTGGTGTGGCGGGTGGATATGACGCAGAGCCCGTTCTCTGTTCTGCTTTCCTTTACTATTGCTCTCACGCGGTCGGTAATATCAACAAGTTCACTCCTGCTTGATGTTTGTATATCCATAACTGCGTCCAGTTTCATTTCTCATTTAGGCTTCAGATCTCCCCATTTATTGAGGGCCTGCTGCAATTCTCGATGTGTTTGTGCAAACTCTTTGATATCTGTTCCTTCCATTGTGGCTTCTATCGCCTGCATGACGGCCTTTGCGCCAGGACGTGTCCCGTCCGGATGCCCGTGAATGCCGCCGCTTACAAGTAGTGTGCAGTTATTTCCAAGTATACGCATTACTGAAGGAACGAGCCCGGGATGGAGGCCGCCTGAAGAAACAGGAAGCACCGGCTTTATCGATCCCCAATCCTGGGCAAGTACGGAGCCGGGTTCCACATGCGAATCCCTCAGCATATTTGCAATACCGACGACTTCTTTTTTCGTGCCCACCAGTTTTCCGACCGCCGTGCCTGTATGGATTTCATCTACCCCAATCAATCTCATTATCTTGGCCAGAAAGTACATCGATATGCCGTGCCTGGGATTGCGGTCAAATGCTGCATGCATGGCCCTGTGTGCATGTATTGCTATGCCAAGGTCGCTGCACTCTTCACGCATCGTCTGGACCGATGCTGTGCCGCAGGTAACTACATCGATCATGGCAAGCCTGAATCCATAATCATGGAGGAATTTCACCTTACGTATCATTTCCTTTGTTTCACCTGTGATGTTCAGCAGTGCGTCTTTCTGTTCTCCTGTCTCCTTTTCGGCTCTGTCCCGCAATTTTGCCATCCTCTCCACCCGGTCTTCAAAGCGGTTGAATGTTGTTGAGGTCAGGTTCTCATCGTCCTTCACAAGATCAAATCCCCCCATCCAGGTTTCGTAAGCGATTTCTGCATGTTCTTGCGCGCTGAACCCTATTTTAGGCTTTGGGACGGCACCTGTTATCGGTCTTTTTTCAACTTTCAGGATAGACCTTATGCCCCGGATACCCAAACCAGGCCCTTTGTAACTTCGTATATAACTTTCCGGAAGAGAAGCATCTATCAGTCTCAGGTTTTTTAGGGCTTTCATGCCAAAGATATTGCCAGCTATGCCGCTTAATAACTGCGGCGCATTACCGGGCTCCCAGAGGTCGATTGGATAGGCCACTTTTACATAACTGCCTTTCACTTCAAACGCCCGTGCCTTGATCCTTTCCACCCTCTCAGGAAGTTTGTGGAGGGTGGTCCAGGTTCCGGCCGAACTTTCAGAGGCGATCCTCCCGATAGCTTCTTTGGGACTGATCCCTTTTGCGGGCTCAAAATAGTACAGACATATCAGGTCGTCTTTTGCAGGCGCATAATCAAAATTCACGAATTCATCATACCAGTCAATTCTTTCTCTCATTGATACACCGGTTATTCCTTATGAGACTTTGATCTTGCGCCTTCTTTCCTGTAAGAGGTTAATAAAATCATCGGTGTCGTCAAATTTTTTCAGTTCTTTTTCTTCTACAAGCACAGTTCCTTCAATATTTTTCGTTTTGCTTGCACCGTGTATTATCAGGAGCGATTGCGTCATGGCCACCTCGGATATGCTACTCATAATGTGGGCCTTTTTTACCATTGTGCTTGTATATTCACCCACCCCTGTCAATATCGTGGCATTTTGGGACTTGCGGCTTGTTGAAATGGATACAGCGTCAAATGGTGCCTGTGTTGTCGGCAGGACATCGAACCCCATATTTTCAAGGAGTGACAGAATATCAGTGATACCTCTTTCAGAAGTATCCTGTTTTTGCGTATCTGAATAATTTTTTTCAAATAATCCAACAGCTATTGCAAACCCCCTGTCCATAATCTCTTCAAGCTTGAGGGCAAGATCAACACTTGCAGCCATTTCGCCCTGCTCGTATTTGCTTATGGTTCTTCTTGAGACGCCAAGCATGGATGCAAGAGCACCAAGGGAAATATTTTTCTTTATGCGTTCTTCCTTTAAGCTTGCTCCATCGATATTCACATATAAACCGCCGTGGGCTGCGTATATCAGAGGCGGGACTTCATCAATAAAAAAATCATTCAGTGTGCTTATATCAAGGGCCGGTATCCCGAACCTCAGATAAACCACCCCTGCCTCAAGGGAATGATCGCGGGTTTTTTCGCCTATTACAAGTGGATGGCCATGCAGGTGCTTGGAAAGAAACTGCATTTCTGTGGCTGTCTCTTCATTCAAGCCGTCAATATTAAATAATACCTTGATTAAAAGCAAGACGTTATCACGCCTGGCTGCAAGGTCAAAACTCCTGGGGCGGATATCGCAGCGTTCTGAAATAATGAACCCTGCCCTGCTTAAAATGGCAATAACCCTATTTATAAGCAACTCCTTATTCATAAAAATTGATTGTTTCTGCTTCTATATAAATACCTATGATGCTATTTACATGTAAAAATGAACAGGGCATTTAAATGATCATTGGAATCGATGATACGGATTCAAAGGAAGGCATGTGTACAACATACCTGGCAGCTGTACTTATCGGGAAGTTAAAGCCCTATGGCAGGCTTGATGGATATCCCCTGCTCATCAGGCTTAACCCGAATATAAAGTATAAGACCCGCGGTAATGCCGCAATCGCTATTCCTTTTGAATTGAAGAACCGCGATGAGGCCGAAGAGGTCAAAAAAATAACGATTGAAACCATTGAGAACATGGCGGTTTTTTCAGAGGAGAATACGAATCCCGGTGTTGTGTTCATCGAGGAAAAGCGGAATGATATGAAAAGTGACCTTGCTCACTTTTCTCTGTGCGCAGTGCAGGACGTACTGGAGATAGGGGATGCCTTGGAGATACTTAGGCGTCACGGGATAAGCTATAAAAGTTTCAAGAACGGCAGAGGACTTATCGGTGCCCTTGCTGCCGCGGGTTTTGCACTATGTGGCCTGTCGGATTCCACATACGAGCTGATAGCTTACAGGGAGAGGAAAAGATGGGGGGAATTGCGGGAGATAGATGAGGATTCTGTCTGGGAAGCAGCCGGGATTCCCGGAACATGGGATACTGTGGATTACAAAAATGAAAGTATAGTATTTGCGCCCCATACACCCGACCCGATCCTTTTTGGCATACGCGGAGAGAGTGAAAGTGCGGTGCAGCGTGCATTCTCGATGATAAAAAGCGAACCTGTTGAACGCCATGTGGTCTATAAGACCAACCAGAATACAGATATGCACCTGGTCCATGCAAATATCAGCGAGGTCAGGGATGACCGCTCGTACGTCCTTTCAGGAACAGTCAAAACTTTCCCGAAAACAATAGAAGGCGGGCATGTTTTTTTTGAACTGACAGACGGGGCGACCCTGGACTGCGCTGCTTTTGAGCCAACAAAGGGCTTCAGGGGCATAGTCAGGCAGCTCCGTCCCGGAGATGAGATAACGGTATATGGAAGCGTGAAAGATAATACTTTGAACCTTGAGAAGCTAAAAATCGCGTCCCTGACCATGCAGGAATTAAAGAACCCCCTCTGTTGCGGTAAAAGGATGAAATCAAAGGGCAGGGGGCAGGGATACAGGTGTGAAAAATGCGGCGCAGCGAGAAAAGAGCAGGAAACAGTGGCGATACAAAGGAATATATCGCCTGGATTCTATGAAGTGCCGCCGTGTGCCAGGAGGCACCTGTCAAAACCCCTCATTAGATTTCGGCAGCCTCAGGCGGCATCCTCTTGTGTGCATTAGCGCAAAGTAAAGAAACGAGCCTGTCCACCTGGGCAGGCGGGAAGATTTTCTTAGCTGCCGTGACATCCTTTTTTTCATCCACAAGCATGGAGAGTATCCTGTCTGCTGTATCATAGGAAACGCCGAGTTCTGCTTCATCGGTCTGGCCTGGCCAGAGACCCGCGGTAGGTACTTTCTCAATGATCCCGGCTGGTAAGCCCATATGGCTGGCAAGACCACGTACCTGTGTTTTGTAAAGCCCGCCGATTGGTTCAATATCCACCCCGCCGTCCCCGTATTTTGTGAAATAGCCCAGCAGAAGTTCGGTCTTGTTCCCGGTTCCAACAACCATGCGATGCATGAGGTTTGCATGATAATAAAGTATGCACATACGCGTGCGGGCTTTCAGGTTCCCGTTTGCAAGCAGGCTCTTTTTATCAAAATCCATGATAGCTGATGAAAAAGAATGCAAAATTCCTGAAATCTCGATAATCCTGTGAGCGATGCCAAGTTCTTCAACAACTTCCATTGCATCACCTATATCCTGTCCTGTCGTTATGCCCTTATCAGGTAGCATAAGCCCCAGCACATTTTCAGCGCCGACTGCCTCCACTGTAAGGTATGCTGTCAACGCAGAGTCTATCCCACCGCTTAATCCGATGACTGCGCCGCTTGCACCTGCTTCATGGACTTTCGACCTTATGAATGCGACGATTTTATCTTTTATTTCCTGATAGTCTGTAAAGGACATCCTGCTTATAATGGAGAACTTGTTTTATTTATTTTTTGGAACCTGCTTCATATATACCCGTCTCTCTTATTGCAGGATAATACAATTTAATATATAAACAATCATGTCTATTTTTGGCTATATGGCAGGCGAAATTTGCGAATTCTGCGGAAATAAGTTTGATAAAAGAGGCATGGGCAGGCATCGTGAATCATGCCGCAAGCGAAAACAAAAAGAGCAGGAAAACGCTATGGATGACAAAGGAAAAGCCATCAGGGAGGCGCAGATCCGGGATCTTTTGAAAAAGGTAAAACTGATGGAGCACATGATAGAAGATTTGAATTCGCAGGTTGTGGATCTGATCAAAGAGGTGGGATGAGTTTTTATTGATAAACTCAAAGAATTGCGGGGTGCTGTTAAATTCAGGAATAAGAAGCACTTCTTAAGGAGCTATTGGAAAAAAGAAAGGAGACCAGATATTGATTCTTGTTGATACGGATGTTCTAATTGAAATCCTCGATGAAGATTCAAAAAAAGGGGAAGCTGCCTTAAGGAAAATTACAAAAGGCGATGCAGCTCTTTCGGCAAAACTTGATTTAGAAGCAGAGAAAAAAGGTAATAAAATCCAAGGATTTGATACTATGATTGCAGCGGTAGCGATAGATAGGAGTTTTAAATTATTTACTTTTAATAAAAAATATTTTGAGGTTTTAACGGATGCACGCAATCCCCAGCGTATTCAATCAGTCATGGATTCCGCACTGGAAGGAGGCTGACCGACAATTATGTGTAGTAATAAAAATTAACATAAATTTTCCTCTGTTTTTGATTTACGGACAACCTCTGGAATGTGTAATGCATCCCCGCGTGGGTGCATAAAGGTTTGTGCCGTTTATTCGTTGTTTTATCTTTTGTTGATATGAGAAGGGCATCCAATCAATATGTCACTGGAGGTTCTTCGATGTTTCTTTGGATAGAATCCAAGCTATCCGAATTCAAATAGATATATATTTATAGAAGAGCGGGATGAGTGTTAGTAGGTCTAAAATTTTGGTAGCAGGTGGTTACAATATCATGAGTCGAAGAACAAAAAATTTGCCTATAATAGGATTGCTGGTATTAGTTGTTGTAATGATTAGTTCAATTAGTGGTTGTATTAAATCTGAAACGACTGCACCAACAACATCGCCAACAATCGGGCAACCCGCATCATCTCCAACTCCAAAAATTGAAGAGCATGAAGGTGAGAAATTTATTGCCAAAATTGATTTTTCTTCAGGATTTCCAAAGTCTTTCAAAGTAAGTCCGGACAGCAGACGAGTAGCTTATGCAGCAATAGATGGTGGAAAAATTGTGGTTGTGGACGGAAAAAAGGAAAAACCGTACGACAACCTCGGAAAAGATCTAATATTCAGCCCCGACGGAAAGCATTTAGCTTATGGAGCAAAACAAGGCGATAATTGGTTTGTGGTCGTTGACGAAAAAGAGGAGAAAAGATACGATGATTTTGCAGAAGACACTATCATTTTTAGCCCTGATAGCAACAGAATAGCTTATGCTGCAAAAGAAGGCGGAAAGTGGTTCTTAGTCGTGGATGGTAAAGAGGGGAAAAAATACGATGATATCGGTACAGGATTTCGCATATCATTTAGTCCTGATAGCAAAGGGATAGCCTATGTAGCAGTAGAAGGCGCCAAAATGTTTGTGGTAGTGGATGGGATTGAGCAGAAACCATACGATTCTATTGGGAATATCACATTCAGCCCCGATAGTAAGAAGGTAGCTTACGCAGCTAAGGAAGGTGAAAAACATTTTGTAGTTGTTGACGGAAAAGAGGAAAAACGATATGACGGCATTATGGCAAAAGCCCCTATCTTCAGTCCTGATAGCAACCGAATAGCTTATTATGCCAAAGAAGGAGCAAAATTGTTTGTAGTTGTAAATGGAATTGAGCAGAAACCATTCGATGGCACCGGGAACACTCTAATATTCAGTCCTGATAGTCAGAGGGTAGCCTATAACGCATTTGAAGGCGGGAAGTGGTTTGTTGTCGTGAATGGAAAAGAGGAGAAGCGGTACGACGGCATTATGGCAGGAACTCCTATATTCAGTCCTGATAGCAATCGATTAGCTTATGGAGTTAGGGAAGGTGCTAAAACGTTTGCGGTGTTGGATGAAAAAGAAGAGAAACGATACGATGAGGTAGATTCGGTTATATTCAGTCCTGACAGTAAAAGACTGGCTTATGGAGCAGTAGATAGGGGAAAGCAATTTGTGGTCGTTGATGGAATAGAAGAGAAACAGTACGATGGCGTCCTGACGGGTACTCTCACATTCAGCCCTGATAACAAGAGATTTGCTTATGTTGCCAAAGTTGGTATGGAGTCGCAAGTCGTTGTGGACGAAAAAGAGGGGAAGAAATATGATTCTATAGTCACAGTCAATGGCGGAAAGATTATTTTTGATTCCCCCGATAGTCTTCATTACCTTGCTTTAAAAGACAGCAGCATCTATTTAGTGCAGGAGAGGATTGATTGAATTTCATTGAAAAAGTGAAAGGATTTTTAATTAAGCCCTCAAAGACTTTTGATGCTTCTAAGGATGATACGCTGATCGAAGCATTGAAATATTATCTTATTATCGCGGCAATACATTCAGCTTTCGGTATACTATTATGGATGTTTGTTTTATCCGGCAACTTTGTTTTACCGCCTTCATACATATTATTACCCTTATATGTCACTCTATTTGGTTCGGTATTTGGGAAATATTGGGGAATAACATTAGGACGAGAAATAGAAGGGGCTTTATTGACGTTTTTAATTCTATTGATTTTCAGGACGCTGAGAGTCTTCATCGGTGGAGCGATACTTCATGCTTGCTTAATAATCGTGGGCAGGAAAAAAGGAATAACTCAGGCAATAAAAGCTCTCATGTACGGTTCTACGCCAGCATTTTTATTTCACTTGATTCCAGTTATAGGCTTTTTTGCAGTGATGTGGTCTCTGGTTCTTGAAATCATCGGGACACGCCAACTTCAGGAGATAACTACTGGAAGAGCAATTGTGGCTGTGTTCATGTCAATTATTATAGTGGTCATACTGTCAGTGATTCTTGAAGCAATAATTAATACATTTGTTGCTAAACCTTTGCTTTCTTACTATGAATAAATAAATTTTTATTATGTCATACAAAAAATTAATATTAAACTTTGAATGGAAAATAACAATATCGGAGGTTAGAAATTAATTATGAGAAACTGTACGATTGTTTTTATACTAATAGGGATTTTTTTAATTAGTGGATGTGTTCAGCAGGGAACGAAACCAGATGCAATAGAAACAGAGGAAACAGCTGCCGGGGTGATATACGAAAAACTTATTGATAACATTGACTTTTCCTCATTAGTTAGGGGCTCTATCAATATCAGTTCGGATAGCAGGCATGTTGTTTATGTGACTCAAGTTGATAATAAGTTTTCTGTCGTTGTGGATGGAAATAAAGGAAAGACATATGGCGGTATTGGGATTGGCAGCATTAGCTTTAGTCTGGACGGCAAACGGTTTGCTTATTCTGTGCATGATGGCGATAAGTGGTTTACTGTTGTGGATGGAAAAGAGGAAAAGCGATACGATAGCATCAGCAGTCCAACATTCAGTCCTGATGGCAAGAGAGTGGCTTATGTGGCTATAGAGGGCGAAAAATGGTTTATGGTTGTGGATGGAAAAGAGGAAAAGCAATATGATGGAATCTGGGTAGATACTCTCCCCTTTAGTTCCGATAGTAAGCGAGTGGCATATGCTGCTCAATTGGGCAATAAGTGGTTTATGGTAGTGGATGGAAAAGAGGAAAAGCAATACGATCTTATCGGCAGTCCCATTTTCAGTCCTGACAGCGAGCGGATAACTTATGCTGCTCAAATGGGAAATGAGCGGTTTGTTGTTGTGGATGGAAAAGAGGAGAAGTCATATGATGATATCTATTTAGACGCTCTCACTTTCAGCCCCGATAGTAATCGGATTGCTTATATTGCCAACGAAAGTGGAAAGTGGTTTATTGTGGTGGATGGAAAAGAAGAGAAGCATTACGATAGCATCGGCAGCGGCAATCCAATATTCAGTTCTGATAGCAAAAGGGCAGCTTATGTGGCTATAGAGGGCGATAGGTGGTTTGTAGTAGTGGATGGCATAGAAGAGAAGCAGTTTTATGGAACAAAAGGTATTCCTGTCTTCAGTCCAGATAGTAATCGGATGGCTTATGATGTTCAAGTAGATAATAAGTGGTTTGTGGTGGTGGACGGAAAAGAGGAGAAGCAATACGATGGTTTTGGAGCAGGCACTTTAACCTTCAGTCCTGATAGCAATAGGGTAGCTTACGGAGCATTCAAAGACAATAAGCAGTTTGTGGTGGTGGATGGAAAAGAAGAGAAGCAATACGACAACATCGAAACCATCATCTTCAGCCCTGATAGCAATCATTTGGCATATATGGCTCAAATAGGCAACAAGCAGTTTGTGGTAATAGATGGAAAAGAAGGGAAGAAATACGATGGCATCTTTGCCAAAGGTGGAAAAGGGATCATCTTTGACTCCCCTGATAGTGTTCATTACATTGCATTAGACGGTAGCCGCCTCTATTTAGTTGAAGAGAGGATAGAGTGAAGATGTTTTAGCTCTAATAATTACTTTATTTGTCCCTTTTCTTTGCATCGTGCCCCATTTTTTACGCAACAATAATAAAGCTGGTCAAAGTGCTTTATGAATGCACGAGAACGCCTATCGTTCGCAGTGATTTCACTGCCCCCGACCTCGGTCGGGGGCATCCCGGCTGGGTGCATGAAGGTGTCCATAAACGTTTTCGGTTATTTCCCAACCACTACAATCACTGCAAACATCTATTACATTAGTGGAATATGCTCCTAATCTTAGATATTAGGTTTCTAAGATATCGCAGACGTGGCGGTAATTTAGAAAAAATTCCCTCTGCCGGTGCTCGTTTGAGTACGGAGTTTTTTGTTGTCTGCAAAGAAATCATCCCTGTTTTATGCATTACAATGCTCTCTTAAGTAACATTATGTTTGTGTATTTTATTCAGAGCTATTTTACCTACATAAATTTGTATTTTTCCAAATAACTATCGCAGCATAATTTTATTTAATATAATAAAATATAGTGTAACAGTTACAATATGTACAAGTAAGAATTAGGTGTACAAACCTTTATGCTATTGTAACTAATTACAATATGGGTCATGGCTAAAGAATTCATACGGGAAATTAAGGGACATAAATACAAATATCTGGTGTATTGGGACAAGACGGAAAAGAAGCAAAAACAAAAGTACTTGGGGAGAGTTGATATTGAAAAAGCAGTAATTATGAAATCGCCTACTGAAAAAGAAGTTGCAGAGGCTATAATAGAGATTGGAGGAGGCTTAATAGAGCGAAAACATCTGGAAAAATGGATTAAAAGATTGAAATTTAAAGAGAATATGGACACGCTGAGAAGCCTGTTTGTTGGATAATGGTTAAATCTATTGTAATTTTTTACAATATAGATTTAATCCGACAAAATCAGGTATATAGATTATATACTGTATGTAGATTATATATTTAATCATGAATATCATTATTTATATTGACTTATGAAAAACAAGTGGTTGATTAACATGGCAGAAATAAAGACACTCGTTATAGATGGTGAGATGCTCGATGCCAGGGATAGCCAGAGCAGGCTTAAAAGTTATGGCTATTCTTCAATTATGGAAAGAAAATTAAGAGAAAGCGAAAAATGGCAGGCTGCCACACTAAATAGCATAGGGGATGCAGTTATTGCCACTGATGAAAAAGGGATAATCAAAATTATGAACCCGTTTGCTGAGGCTTTAACGGGATGGAGCAAGGATGATTCGGTCGGAAAGCCATTGAATGTGATTTTTAACATAATCAATGACAAAACAAGCACAGAAGCAGAAAATCCTGTTCTAAAAGTTATGCGAGAAGGCGCATTTTTTGGTCTTTCCGAACACACTGCCCTCATTACCAGGGATGGGATAGAGATCCCGGTTGAAATAATTGGCGCTCCTGTTCTTGATGACTGGAATAGGATAATAGGTATAATTATTGTCTTTTATGATATTCTTGGGCGGTATAAGATGGAACGTGAATTTTTTTTTGGGAAAGCGTAGGAAATGAAAAAGAAAAAAGTGTTATTCCTCTGACAGGAAATTCCTGCCGCTCCCAGATAGCGAGGGGATTTTACGGCATCTCATGAGAGATAAGTTTGAGATAGAGAGCGCAGGAACCAGGCCTTCGGTCGTAAATCCGACAGCTATAAAAGTTATGGCGGAAATCGGCATTGATTTTCTATATAGATTATATAGACTATTTTGATAAATTATATCAACTTTATAAATTGATTATCTGCAACAGGCAAGGTCATCGGATTTTGCTTTCAGACATAAAGACAGGAGGTATAATGCATGAAACTAAATAAATTAATTGGAATCGGCACACTGTTGGCGCTGCTGGCAGCAGTTTTATTTGTGCCGTCCATAAATGCGGGTATGAACAAGAATGAGCTGCCGGAATCTGAAAACCACGAGGGGAACCGTCAAGAAATTAAAAACATCATTTTCATGGTGCCTGACGGTATGGGCCTGGCGGATGTGACGGCGGCCCGGATATATAAGAACGGAACTGGCGGTGCACCTTTAAATTTCGAAACACTGGAGAATATCGGATACCAGAGAACCTATTCAGCCAACAGTATCATAACCGATTCTGCCGCCGCAGGTTCAGCCTGGGCATGCGGTGAGAAATTTAATAACGGTGAAATCTGTTATCATTTAGATGGTAAACCATATAATCCCAGTATCCTGGAACTGGCTAAAGCAGAAGGTAAAGCCACAGGTCTTGTGGCTACATCCACAATTACCCACGCCACCCCGGCGGTATTCGGCTCGCATGTTAAGTCCAGGAGCTGTGAGAATGAAATAGCCAGGCAGTACGTAGAGGTGACGGGGGTCGATGTAATGCTGGGCGGAGGCATTGAAAAATTCAATTCAACAAAACCGGATAAATGCGGTACCTCAGGCGATTTCGTTGCCGAAGCTGCGCAAAAGGGTTATTCAGTGGTCTATACTAAAGCTGGAATGGACTCTGCCGTTGCAGATGGAACAGTGAAACTGCTGGGACTTTTCAATAACAGCGGCATGACCCCTGAATATCTTCGAATGACTGGAACAAAGGAACCGAGATTGCCGGAAATGACATCTGCTGCCCTTGATATCATGGAAAAGGACAGGTACGGTTTCTTCCTTATGGTCGAGGGTTCCCAGGTTGATTGGGCAAATCACGACAATAATTTGAAGTACCAGATCGGTGAAACCCTGGCGTTTGACGAGGCCGTGAAGGTAGTTCTGGATTGGATAAACGCAAGCCCGGAAAGAAAAGAACATACCCTTCTCATTGTTGTTCCAGATCATGAGACTGGGGGTTTTGCTATAAACGGACCGGACAGACTTCTCAAAGCTGGTGAGTCCATGGATGCCGGCTGGACAAGCAAAGAGCACACTGGCGAAGATACTGTTATCTGGAGCCAGGGTCCTGGCAGCAGGGCGCTGGGCCGCTCTGTCGACAATACAGACCTTTATGGGGTAATGGTAAAAGCTATTGAACAACAACATACGTGAGATATGAACCACCGGAGCTTTTCCCGGTGGAATTTTTTAATTAGAAGGGGGGAAGATATCTATAAATTACGGAAAAGCAGTTGAAAGAGGAATATGGACGCTTTGAGCTATATTTTAATCGGGATCCTGCAAGGGATACTTGAATGGCTTCCTGTTTCAAGCAAGGGTATGGAAGCTCTTATCATGGTCAAATTCTTTGACAAGACCCTTTCTGAAGCACTTGTGATTGCATTATGGATGCACATCGGCACTTTGCTGGCCGCTATGGTTTATTATAAAGTGGAAATCCTTGGGACTGTAAAAAATCTCAAAAATTATACCAAAAATCCATCAGAAGATACACAGGCAAACAGGTTAACAAGCTTTGTTATAATTACAACCTTCCTGACAGGCCTCATCGGAACCCCGCTATTACTGTTCGGTCTGGACAGGTTTAATTTTGCAGGCAATGCAGCAATGCTGTTAATAGCATTTTTCCTGGTATTGACAGGAGTATTCCAGTGGAGTGCTAAAAAAAAGGAAAACACGGAAAAAGATGTGAATTTAAAGGATTCGATTTTTCTGGGAATCGCCCAGGGTTTTACGGCTATGCCGGGATTGAGCAGGTCAGGGACAACAGTTTCAACATTGATGTTCAGGGGTTATTCAGCAGGAGAGGCTTTGAGGATTAGCTTTTTTGTAAGTATTCCTGCTGTTCTTGGAGTGGAAGTCCTTCTCGGGTTACTGAAAAACAGTACATTTGACATTTTATTTATTCCAGGAATAGCGGCTTCTTTCATATTTGGTCTGGTGACAATAAAATCCCTTGTAAAAGTTGCAGAGAAGATTAATTTTGGCTACTTCTGTTTTAGCTTTGGTTTTATAATCATAGTTTTTGTTATAATATCTTCATTGTATAACATATTTTGATCAGAATAAAGCTGCACGGATTAGTTCAGGGATTTCTTGATACATACCAGTTACTTTCACTCCCCACCCACAACAATTTTTAACCCCTAACGCCCTCTTACATATCCATGAACTTCATCCATGCGAGTGATTTTCATCTGGGATATGCACAATACGGATTGGTGGAACGATTCCGCGACTATGCCCGCGCTTTTCATTCAGTCATTCAATATACCATTGACCATAAAGCAGAGTTCATCCTGATATCGGGCGACCTGTTCCACAAACGCAACATAAATGCGCCAACGTATGAGCAGGCATATAAAGTGCTTTCAGAACTGAAAGAGAAAAGCCCATCCACCAGGGTTTATGCCATCGAAGGCAACCATGACCTTGCATTCCACCAGGATGGCAAGGGCTGGCTTGAGATACTCAACTCCCAGGGACTGCTGCAACTCATAAGGCTGAAAGAAGCGAATGGTGTGAAACTAATGGGCGATTGTGTCGAACTTGACGGTGCCCGGATTTTCGGAGTCAGATATCTGGGCTCAAGCACAATCTCAGTAATTCCCCAGATAGCAGAAGAGATAAAAAAGATAAACGATGCCAGGGGGAAAAAATATACTATCCTTATGATGCATCTTGGCCTGGAAGGCCAGGCAAAGATGCAGACAGCCGGGGAGATTCCTTATAATTCTCTTTTACCATTAAAGGATGTAGTGGATTATCTCGCTCTCGGACATTACCATATGAAGTACGAACTGGACGGCTGGATTTTCAACCCTGGAAGCGTGGAAATGATTTCCATGAACGAATACGGCCTGCCAAAAGGTTTCTACCATGTAAGGGACAGCGGCGCTAAACATATAATACCGATCACCCGTCCTGTCAGGCGCATTAAAATAGACATAAGCAGCATTGCCACGCCCCAGGAACTGTATTCAAACGTAGAATCGAGACTGGACAGGGAACCATCTGCCCCGTCGGATCCACTTATCGAAATTCTGCTTTACGGCACCATGAATTTCCCAAAATCGGAAATAAGTTCAGACAGGATTAAAAGTATGATCACGGACAAATTCAAACCTCTCTGGAGCGAGATTAAGATTCTGAACAGCAGTTCACAATATACTCTCAATGAAGGAGATGTGCGTGGATTGACGCGCGAGCAGATAGAACTGCGGGTCTTCTCTGATCGTGTAAATCTTGATGGAAGGTACAGGGATAATGTGGAAGATATCGTGAAAACCATTATTGAAGCCAAAAAGATGGCTGCGGCGAGGATAGAAGATAGCGCCATCCAGAAAGAATTAAGATGGTGTTTTGAAAAAATAAAAACTGGGAGCCTGTAGATGCTCATAAAATCCGTGGAACTGAAGAACGTAAAATCCTATTATAATGAAACCATCGAGTTCCTCGAAGGCATAAACGGCATCTGCGGCCAGAACGGGCACGGGAAGAGCACGATACTTGAAGCTATAGGTTATGTGTTATTTGATTATCCTCCTTATAAAAAGATAGATGAATTCCGCAGGCACGGCGAAAAATCGGGCTATATCGCAGTAACCGTGGAAGGGAGAGACGAGATAGAATATACGATACACAGGAAACTGGGCGGCAGTGACTACTACATCAAAACGCCTGTCAATGAGATCAAGGGCAAAAAGGACGTCACGGACTGGATTGCATCTAACCTTCTGTACAATGTCAGGTCACCGGAAGATATGCCGTCCATCTTTGAAAATGCCGTCGGGGTTCCCCAGGGTACTTTTACGACAGCGTTCCTTTTGAATCCTGAACCGAGGAAAAAGATATTTGATAATATCCTGCGGGTAGAGGAATATAAGGTTGCATACACTAACCTGCGTGAGGTCACGGCAGGTATTGAAAAGACAATTGATTCGATGGACCGGGAACTTATACCCTTGCGAACCCGCACAGAGAGATATCCTGAATTGAAAAAAGAAAAAGAGGGCCTGCAAAAAGAGAGCGATGGGCTAAGGATTGAGATCAAGGAACTAAATATAAAAATCGCATCTTTAACCAGGAAAAAAGAAGAGCTAACAGCCAAAAAGGCCCAACTGGACGCCCTCTCTTCGCAGATAGCCAGTGAGCGTATCCGCCTTGAAGGGATCAATAAACAGCTTGAAAGGGCAAGCTCAGACCTCCTGGGCGCAGAGTCTGCCCAGAAAATCGTAAATGAGTTACTTCCTGCCGAGGAATTATTTAAAAAAGAAAGCATAGCTCTTAAAGAAGTAAACAATGACTGTAAAAAGAGGAACAGGTTAAAAGAGGAGATAGTCAGACTCGATTCCGACATAAGGAACCTGTCGGATAAGCTTGAGCGCATATCTAAACTTTCTGCAGAGAATAAAGAGATTGAAGAGCTAAAGAAAAAATTAATTCCTGCTGTAGAGAAGCAAAAAGCTCTGGAGGATGAGATCCAGAATCTCTTATCTCTCCTGGATTCACTGATTCAACTGGGCTTTGAGCTAAAACAGGCTGCTGAAAAAGAACAGCGCGTTGATGATCTCCAGTTGGAGATCCAGCAGCTTGAAAATGGTATCACCTCTCTTATTCCGTCAATTGAGCAGCAAACAAAACTTGAAAACAAACAGCAGGAGCTTCTTCAGCATCAGGCATCGGTAAAATCCATGCTCGAAAAGACCCAAAAAAGCATGAAACTTGCAGGAACTCATGGTTTATGTCCCATATTTAACGGGATTAAATGTACCTCGGTCAGCGACTTTGCCGGGTATTTCAATGATGAACTAAACAATCATACCAAAATGCAAAACGAAATAGAGAAACAACTTGGCTCTATATCAAGTGAACTCACAAAACTCGGTAATCCCAGGAAAAAGCACAGTGATACGGCTGCAATTATTGAATCCAAAAAAAAGGATATTGAAGCCTATAAAAGTATCTCAAATGAAATCAGCTTGTGCAAAGCAAAACTTGGGAAGCTGGAATTATCGTATCCGGCGCTGAAAATCGGAACTCTGACAGGAAGCGAGGAAGAGCGGAAATCCTTTTCTGTGCGTCTGAACTCCAAAAAAGCAGACCTCAAAGCGCTTAATTCACCGGACAAGGAGTTAGAGACGCTGAACGGGCTCGTGGAAAGAAATCTTAAGGAACTGAAAAATCTTGAACACGTTCCCGACTCTATTGATACAAACAGACGTGAGCGGGATATGCTTGCCTCTAAGTCTTTAAAATTCGAGGGGCTTGATGAAAAGAGCGCTCTCCTTCAGGAGAAGGTAACGAAGCTTGAACTGGAACATAATAACTATTTGCAGGCTCTCCCACTTGCTTTGAAAGTGGATGAGTATGCACAGGAATGCAGGAAATTTGAAAAGAGCATTGCATCAGTGAATTCTATTCTGGGTGGATACATCCAAAAACATGAGACGCTTTTATCAGAATTTGACGAGGCAATCCTTAAAGATACAATTCTCCAGCTTGATGAGCTTGGGAAAACCGCAAGCAGGAAGGCAGAAGCCATGAAAGAGAAAAACAGGAACATAGAAAAACTCTCAAGCGAGATTGTTGCTATGGAGTCAGAACTCTTTAAAATAAAAGATATCGAGAAAAAACTGGAAAACGAGAAACAATTCCTGTCGTTCTCAAATTTTATCCGTGATACCATAAAGAACTCATCAGAATTTATAGTCAATGAGTTTATCGGGGAGATAAGCCAGGATGCAAGTAATATTTATTCCGAGATAATGGATGATTACACCTGCGGGCTTAAGTGGCAGAATGATTATGATATTGATATCGAATCCGCAGGCGAGGTAAAATCGTTCAGGCAGTTAAGCGGCGGTGAACGCATGAGTGCGGCACTTGCTGTACGTCTTGCTCTTTTGAAAGCCCTCTCAAGCTGCGATTTTATTGTTCTTGACGAGCCCACACAGAACATGGATGAAACAAGGCGTGAAAAACTCTCTGAACAGATAACTAAAATAAAGGGCTTCAAACAGGTATTTGTCATATCCCATGACGACACTTTCAATGAAAAATACGGTCATGTGATTAAAATCCAGAAAATAGACGGTGAAAGCAGGGTTGTGCAATGCTCGACTTAAAAAGCATCTCAGACCAGTTCGATGAAAAACTTTCTGCAATAAAATCTTATGATGTCGAGCGCTCTGAATTAACACTGGAATACAGGCGTGAACTTGAAAGATTGAATATATTAGATACTAAAATGAATCAAGATCTGTATGCATATAGCGGGGCAAAAATCCTTGAGCCAGGAAAGCTCATCCGGCCTTTTTCTTTTAACTGGAAAAACAGGCATGAAGCCATGCAATGGGTAGATTCTGTGCTCTCAGACATTGCAGTCGGGGCTGTTGACGGAAGCCAGATATATTCTGATAAGAATTACGAGATACCCCTGGCAGTCTTGCAGACTTCGCGCATGTTCAACAGGCATACCGGAGATGGCGATTATAAACAGGAAATAGAAGCTAAGGTCATCACTCCCGATGAATTCGAGGATGCAAGCGTATATTCATTCGGGAGCGAATACGTCGATGCGCGACGGTTTTCAATGGAATGCGAAAGTATCGCGTACCTCATGAAAGAGCATGAAAAGCTTTATGTGTTACTGGATGGCGCGCTCATCCTTTCACATGTGAACGTATTGAACACGAACATCCGGAAAATCTACATCATTGCGATTACGAAGTTACTTGAGGCTTCTGAGAAAACCCGCAGCCCGATCATCGGTTTCATAGATACCACAATGCCCAGGGACGTTACCCTGATGATGCATTTCCTTTTCAAATTGAAAAAGAGTAAACTTTCAGACACACACCTTTTTTCAAACCTGTCGTGGGGTGAAAGAACAACTGCCTTTATCTGCGACAGGGATGACAGGCGCGGCGGGGAGGCTAAGTCAGTCCTTGATAACTACGGCAGGTTCAGGAACGAGATTGCATTTTTTTACATGAGGACGGGCAATGGTCTTCCTGCGCGTGTGGAATTCCCGTCATGGGTTCATAAAGAAGGCATGGTCGATAAGATTGCAGACATTATCAGGGCAGAATGTATCATTCGCTGCAATTATCCCGATATACTGATGCGGGCGCATGACGCTGCTGTTATCAGGACAAATGAACATGACCTTTTTTACGGAATGCTTGAAAATTTTTGCAAGGCGCATGGGATTAAAATTAATAAGAGCGCTAAACATTTTCATAAAACAATGAAGAGGTGATTCGATGGTATTAGGAGATATAATAAGGGTCGAAGATGCAAACACATACGTGGTGAAGATACCGCCTGATGCCCCCAGGGAGAGCATCGGCAGGTTCGTGAAAGTAAAAAAAGATGACAGGGTCATAGTGGGTGTGATAAAAAACATCACGCATTCGATAAGGAATGAACTGGTCCCCTATATGGAACCTGGCATGCAGCCTAAGTATGCGCCTTTTAATGAGGATTTCAGGGAAAGCTATTATGTCGTACACGGCCTCGGTATAATGATTAATGGAGTCGTAAAGTATGAGGTTGATTCCCCGCCTGAAGCCAAGGATAGTATTGAAATCCTAAGTCCTTCTGAGCTAAAGGAATTCCATACCTTTGATAATAAGCCAAGTATAGCATATTTTAACTCTAACAGGGATGCACTTGATAATAAAGTCCTTATCAGTATGCTCAATCAGGTTGAAGCGAACTATCCGGAATGTAGTATGATGCTAAAGCTTGTCAGAAAATATATCGTGAGAGGAAAATGATCGGGACTGTAAGCTCAAGCGACGATGAAGGGTTCACATTTATCTCGTGTGAGAGGCTCCCGAAAGGGATGTTTATATGTTATACCGATGCCGGGACAAAAATCCTGTGCAGGGTAAAACATGCCGAGCCTTTGAAAAGATACCCCGTGGAGTTCCTTCTGGATGCCAGGCTTCCTGCTGATGATGTTTCTGCGTTCTACGGGCTTGATACCCTTGATTTTAAGTATTTTTCCTACTCGGCTTCTATCATAGGTTATTTTGATTCTGCAATGGGTGAGTTCATTAACCCAAGGACTAATCCTTCCTGCGGGCAGAAAATAGAACTTGCAGGTAAGGATGTCCTGAAAGATATAAGTAAAACACAGGAAGGTTCAAAGGGTTCGGCGCTTATTGGAACCATCCTTGGAGGGGATACAGGAGTCATATTATCGGTACGCGACCTTGTAAGCCAGCATGTGTCAGTCATCGCTTCCACGGGAGCGGGGAAGTCATATACTGTCGGGGTTCTGGTCGAAGAACTGCTAAAGCCCCAGAACATGGCGCCTGTCCTGGTTTTTGACCCGCACGGGGAATACTCTTCTCTTGGTGAGATATCAAACATGCCCGGCTGCATTACTCCTTCCTACCGCCCAAAGGTAAAAACCGTGAAACCGGAAAACGTGAAAATAAGAGTCAGTGACCTTCTGGTCAGCGATTTTATAAGCATAATGGATGACGGCACGATGTCAGATAAGATGAAAACCCTTTTCAGGTCTGCTTACCACAATCTTAAGAACAGCAAAAAGAAACAATTCACGCGCAACGAGCTTCGGGGGGAGATCGAGGCATTGCGTGACTCAAATAACGAGCCTACGATAGAAGGCATTCTCTGGAGGTTCGGGAAGCTTTACGCGAATATATTCGATGATTTCCAGACTATCCCGCTTGCTGAGTATTTCAGGATAGGCCAGCTTACGATAATGGATGTTTCGGGTATTGAGGAAACATTCCAGCAGTTGATAGCATCTGTCATGCTGCGGCGGCTTTTTGATGCAAGGGAGGGCACGGAGAACAACAGGTATAACGAATCCCATGTTGATAAATTCCTTCCCTATCCTGTATTCGTCGTCATCGAGGAGGCGCACAGGTTCGCACCCCACAGCGGCGAGGCAAAGTCAAAAGGCATCCTCAAGACGATTCTCTCAGAAGGCAGGAAATTCGGCATCGGGGTATGCATGGTATCACAGCGCCCAAGCAAGCTGGATGCAGATTCGCTCTCGCAATGCATGACCCAGATAACGATGCGGATAATCAACCCGGCAGACCAGCAGCAGATAGCCCAGAGCATTGAATCTGCAAGCAGGGACCTGATATCAGAGCTGCCCTCGCTTGCAAAGGGGCAGGCTATAATCTCCGGGGTGGCGATAAATACCCCGACGATTGTGAGGATCAGGAAGAGGCTTACAAGCGATGCCAGAGGCAGGAGCAAGGATGCACCTGCGCTGTGGGAAGCGCAGAGGGAATACGAGGAAAAGCATGAGAGGGCCGGGGTGAGGGCTGATGAGGAGATGGATGTGGGGGTGTGAGGATTATACGCTCATCTCTCGTTGGTTACTTTGAGCTTGACCACATTCAACCAATGAGCTACGCTGTCAGTGGAACCGTAATATGCAGCGCATCGTAATCAACAACTGGCACTTTCCTGACGTGATTTTTCCCTTCCTTAAGCTCAAGGAGACCTACACCTTCCAGGAAAGTGAGGTCATTATGCACATTTGATTCCTTGCGCTTCAGCATCCTTGCCAGCTCGCTAATAGATTCCGGTCTCTTCTCCCTGATAATCTGAAGCAAGCGCAGGCGCTCGCGAGTCAAAATCTTTCCAATATCCTCTGCTGTGCGCGCCATTATCTTATGGGGTTCTGGTTCGTGTATCTCGCCGCTCCTGACCCTTTCAAATAGCTGGTTCAGATGCTCTCCATATTCTTCATCACTCATAATTACAATTTCAACGTCTTTTAATTTCATCGATTTTCCTCCGGTTTTCTGCTATCATTCTCATTAACTCATCAATCAATTCTTTTGGGCTGTTAAAGTCTATCTCCTGCACGTCATTTTCAAACATATGTTTGTGATCTCTTTTGCGGTGTCCTTTTATTACATGAGCATTATCGAAACGTATCAGAGTCCTCCATCCCTCACTTGTTCTGATTCGGTAATTGAAACTGTATTTCACGCCGTGGGGGATTTCAGAGGATACGGGTACTTGTGTTACCGAGATATCGATGATCTCATCTTCAGCAAGTATTCGAGTTTCTCTAATGGTTCTATCTGGCACAGGGTACATAGCACTCTTAAACTATAAATAGTTATATGGTATTAGCATATAGATAATATTATTTCGTGCCCCTTCAATTGCATCAAATCATGGTAACAAAACAAGCGATAAAAAGAAAGTTTAACAAACAGGACATCTGAGGAAGACACTCATCGGGAGTGTCATGTCCAAAGGGTTAAAATCCCACCTTCCGGGCCTGTCCCCGGATGAAGAGAAGGGAAGAGCAGTGCTGCGAAGCATTGTGCAGAGTTCCCGTATCGGCAACCACAGCCCTGAACACCAGTGAACCAATATTGGCCTTAATGCGATGCGACGTTCCAGTCACATGCGGAAGCCTGGGCAGAGTAATGAACATTAGGGTGCTATGGCAGGGATGGCTGCGAATGCTTTCTATCGTGACCAGGGGAGGTCTTGCAGTGTCCTCCCTGAAGCTGGATTCAACACCCTACACGTTTCCGGGTCACTGAATCCAACCGAAGGGATACAGGTAACAGAGGCATAACCTTATGGGAAAACCAAAGTGATGCGCTGCAAGAAGTCGGAAGAACCAATAGTAGCGATGGCGGCAGAGCCGATGAGACAGAGAACCTGCATCGATGGATGCAGGGGGCGACTCTGTTGAGGTAAAACTTTGCCGAGCGAAGGGGTTCCAATCTGGATATAGTAGAGGTGAGCGGCACGATAACACCGATCAGATCAAAAGAAGATACCAGAACAGTAAGCACTGCCGAAACGGCAATAAAACGCTCTCTGGTGACAGTATGTGAATATGTGAAGATAGTGGAACAACTGCTGCAAGCCAAAACAGATGGAGACAGTAAATGAAGAAATGGAATCAGCAATACCATGACAAATGGGCTGGTTTCGCTTTCTTCAATGCCGGACGAAACCATTTCCTGCAATGGGATACGCCGGATGAAAGCTGCGTACGGGAAATCCATCCGTGCAGTTTGATGAGGAGGTGGTGCCTGAAAGGGCACTGCTTTACTCTGCAGCCTTCTATAATGCCCTCGCTTCGGCTGCAACTCAAACAATTCGTAGAGGATTAAAAGTGCCCACTACCTCCCCTTATTCCATCTTCTTCTTAAAATCATTCGCAGCAACCAGCACCGGGTCCCATACGGGCGCAAACGGGGGCGCATAGCTCAGATCAAGGCTCGTCAGTTCTCCTATGCTCATCCCTGCAGTTATAGCAGTTGCAATAATATATATCCTCTTGGATACTCCCTCTTTACCAGCCGCCCCGGCTCCAAGAATCCTGCCTGTGCTCTTTTCGGCTATCAGCTCGATCAATATTTCGCTGCCTCCGGGATAATAATGCGCCCGTTGTATTATGCGCGCATGGTTTTCAGGTTTGAAAAATTGTTTCCTTGCTTCACCGTCTTCCCCGACAGAAGAAATCCAATTAGCTATTTGACTTAAAAAGCTATCTTTTTGTTAGCTATGACCTGATTTTCACAAAAATTCTATCGACATATATAAATACTTTGCC
>VEPN01000028.1 GCA_012026835.1 Candidatus Methanoperedens sp.
GCAAAGTATTTATATATGTCGATAGAATTTTTGTGAAAATCAGGTCATAGCTAACAAAAAGATAGCTTTTTAAGTCAAATAGCTAATTGGATTTCTTCTTTGAGTTTGTATATTCTTTTTCTCGCATCAGATGGATCTGGTTCATCGGTTAGCCATCCAGCCTTACGTATTTCTGAAAGGTAAACGGGTATTTCCTCTCTTTTATCCTTGTTTTTTTCTTCCAATATTTTTGCAGCTTGCTCAATATTAAATTCGGAATCGCTAAATGAATCCCATAATAAAGAATATCTTTTTTCGACCCATGTTGGTACTTTAAATTCAACCGCCGCCATGAGTCCTGCATATGTTTATATAAATATATAAGACCTTTGTTTATTGATAAGCGAATTACTAATTTACTTATCTATTTTACTGAATTATTTCCCGGAAAGTTGTCTAAATCGATCAAAAAAGGAAAAACATTATCTCTTTCCGATAGAAAATGCCTTTCCAATATTTTTTCCCACCCCATAATATCCCGCAGAATCAGGCGCGAATATGACAGGTCTTAATTTCTCAACATCAATAAGCCCGTCTTTCCCCAGAACTCCCTCATCGGCTTTTACATCCATGATCTCGCCGATAAACTCGGTATGCAGCCCTATTTCAATGGTATGTAACAGTTTGCACTCAAGAACAAGAGGGAACTCTTTCACATATGGGGCATCCACCAGTTCGCTCTTTGCGCTGGTAAGCCCTGATTTGCTCAACTTGTCCGCATCCCTGCCAGATACGGTGCCGAAATAATCTGCTTCCTTCACGTACTTTTCTGAAGGAACATTCACAGTGAAAGCCTTTCGCTCCACGATATTCCCGTGCGAATACGTTGCTTTCCGAAGAGATATTGCGACACACGGCGGCCTGGAACAGCATATCCCGCCCCAGGCTACGGTCGATACATTCGGCTTCCCCTGGATATCATACGTTCCGATCACCCATACCGGGACAGGATGGGCAATAGTTGTTGCACCTAATGACCTTTTCATAAATTCCTCCTTATTGTAGTTCTTTATAGTCTGATTTTCATATACTTTAGTGCATCGATAGCAGGGACAGGATAGATAAGGGAAGATACAAACTTTATATTTTGGTCATCCCTGTAGAGGTTTAAATGAATCCAGCACCTTCTTCAAAAAATACCCGGTATAAGACCCTTCTATCCTCGCCACTTTCTCAGGTGTCCCTTCAGCTATTATCCTTCCCCCGTTATCCCCGCCCTCAGGTCCCAGGTCTATTATGTGGTCTGCGACCTTAATGACATCAAGATTGTGCTCTATCACAACCACGCTGTTGCCAGCATCCACAAGCAGGGAGAGCATATCAAGCAGTTTTTGTATGTCCGCAAAATGAAGCCCTGTTGTTGGCTCATCAAGTATATAGAGCGTCTTTCCTGTACTCCTCTTACTCAGTTCAGTTGAGAGCTTGATGCGCTGTGCTTCTCCTCCTGAAAGCGTGGTCGCGGGCTGGCCGAGCCTGATATATCCGAGCCCGACATCAAATAGCGTCTTGAGCTGGCGTTTGATCCTGGGTATGTTCTCAAAGAAGAGGAGTGCTTCCTCCACTGTCATATCAAGTACCTCTGCGATATTCTTCCCTTTATACGTAATCTCAAGGGTCTCGCTGTTAAAACGCTTTCCGTGACAGACTTCGCACGGGACGTAAACATCAGGGAGGAAATGCATTTCGATAGTGATTATCCCATCTCCTTTGCAGGCTTCACACCTCCCCCCCTTCACATTGAAACTGAAGCGCCCCGGCATGTAGCCGCGCGCCTTTGCCTGAGGTAGCCGTGCGAAGATATCCCTTATAGGTGTGAAAACCCCGGTATATGTGGCAGGATTTGAGCGCGGTGTCCTGCCGATGGGTGACTGGTCTATTATTATTATCTTATCGATGTTCTCGGTGCCGATAATGCCTCTATGTTTCCCTGGCTTCTCTTTTGCATGGTAGAATTTCTGGGCAAGCGACTTATAAAGAATATCATTAACAAGCGTGCTTTTCCCTGAGCCTGAAACTCCTGTGACCGTTGTCATTACACCGAGGGGTATGCTGACATCTATCTGTTTCAGGTTATTCTCACCTGCCCCCACTATGGTTATTTTACCCTTTGGATTTCTCCGTTTCGGCGGGACAGGTATCATCTTTTTATGGCTGAGATATTCACCTGTAAGCGATTTATTGCATTTGATCACATCTTCCTGACTGCCTGTAACCACGATCTCGCCCCCGTGTACCCCTGCGCCTGGCCCCATGTCCACGATAAAATCCGCACTCCTTATCATCTCTTCATCGTGTTCGACAACTATCACAGTATTGCCAAGATCACGAAGCTGGGTCAGCATATTTATCAGCCTCCCGTTATCCCGCTGGTGGAGGCCGATGCTTGGCTCATCGAGGATGTAAAGCACACCGACAAGGCTTGAGCCTATCTGCGTGGCAAGCCTTATCCTCTGGCTTTCACCTCCGGAAAGCGTGCCTGCCGCCCTGTCAAGCGTGAGGTAATCAAGACCCACGTCCATCAGGAAACCCAGGCGCGCCCGAAGCTCTTTCATGATTGGCTTTGAAATTATTGCTTCCTTCTCTGTAAAAGTAAGACCAAGAAGGAACTCCAGTGCTTTTTTCACGGATAGTCGGGTTGTGGCGATGATGGATCTATCCGCAACAGTGACCGCGAGGCTTGAAGGTTTCAGGCGTTCTCCATTGCATACAGTGCATGGCTTGATGCTCATATACTGCTGTATTTTCTCCCTCGCCTCTTCTGACTGGGACTCCCTGTACTTCCTTGCCAGGTGGGGTATCACCCCTTCAAAAGTACTCCAGTGCTCCCACAGCCCGTCGCGTTCGCGGGGCACATACCTGAAATGGATTTCTTCGCTGCTTCCATGAAGTAAAACATTCACATGTTCCGGTTTCAGTTCGGAAAAAGGAGTATCCAGGGAAAAACCATAATGCTTGGCCACGGATGAAAGCATCTGGTAATAATAGCCATGTTCATATCCCCAGGGCTCGATAGCGCCCTTGGACAGAGATTTGCTTTTATCCGGAACTATAAGATCAGGGTCAAATTCCATCGTGCTTCCGAGTCCCTGGCATGCCGGGCATGCACCCCTTGGGCTGTTGAAAGAGAACATGTTGGGCTCAAGAGGTTCAAAACTTATCCCGCATTTCGTGCATGCGGCATGCTCACTGAAGAGAAGCTCTTTGCCCTCAAGAACCTCGACCACCACGATACCTTTTCCTTCTCTTAGCGCGGTAGCTACTGAATCTGCAAGCCTTTCCTCTATCCCTGCTTTTATTACAACGCGATCGACCACAACATCAATATCATGTTTTTGCTGCTTGTTAAGGACGGTATTTTCTGAGAGTTCGTGCATATTTCCGTCTATGCGGACGCGGGCAAAGCCTGAGCTTACAAGGTCTTCGAACAGTTGTTTGTATTCGCCTTTCCTCTGCCTGGCAAGGGGGGCAAGTATATGGAGCTTTGTGCCTTCAGGCAGCGCCATAAGTCTTTGTACAATCTGTTCCACTGTCTGCGGGGCTATTTCACTTCCGCAGTTCGGGCAGTGCTGTCTTCCTATCCTGGCATACAGAAGTCGCAGGTAATCATATATCTCAGTCACCGTCCCGACTGTCGAGCGCGGATTCTTGCTCGTGGATTTCTGTTCTATGGATATTGCAGGCGAGAGACCTTCGATGTACTCAACATCCGGCTTGTCCATCTGGCCCAGGAACTGGCGGGCGTATGCTGATAGTGACTCGACATACCTGCGCTGGCCTTCGGCATAAAGAGTATCGAATGCAAGAGAGGATTTGCCTGAGCCTGAAAGTCCTGTTATTACAATCAGTTTGTCCCTTGGAAGTTCGAGGTCGATATTTTTGAGGTTGTGGACGCGTGCCCCTTTTATGATAATCTTATCTGTTGACATGAAAAGTATGGATAATGCATAATATTAGTTTTTCATATTCTTATCGTTCCAGAGAGGTACGTGACAGACCTGCCGCCAATAGCTACCCGTTCACCTTTGTCTTCGCAGAACAACTCCCCTCCTCTCTCTGAGAGCTGGAATGCATGCAATTCCTTTTTTCTGAGGCGCTCTGACCAGTAAGGTATCAGCGTACAGTGGGATGAACCTGTAACCGGGTCTTCAGGAATGCCTGCACGCGGGGCGAAAAACCGCGAAACGAAATCGCAGTTCTCACCCGGTGCTGTGACAATAACAGCAAAGCAATCCAGGGAAGCCACTCCTGCCATATCGGGCTTAAGCCGACGTACCTGCTCTTCGTTCTCAAGCACTACCAGCAGGTCTCTTGCCCGCAGCGTCTCTATATGAGGAATTCCCAGAATCTTATCTATATGGTCAGGCGGCTGGCAGGGCACAGGTGGACGCGCTGGGAAATCCATCATAAGAAGCTCACCCTGGCGCATCACTGACAGTCTTCCACTTTTTGTCTCAAAATCTACTCGTTCTGCCCTTGGATTTACATACTCAAACACGGCAAAAGCGCTTGCGAGTGTAGCATGCCCGCATAGGTCTACTTCAACCCTGGGCGTGAACCACCGCAACTCATAAAGATTGCCTTTTTTGACAAGGAAAGCTGTTTCAGGCAGATGGTTCTCTGCTGCTATGGACTGAAGTGTCGCGTCATTCACCCATTTTTCAAGAAAACATACTCCTGCCGGGTTCCCGGCGAATACCCGGTTTGTGAATGCATCAATATGATAGAATCTGATGTCCATTCCTGTCCTTCTCCTGTTTAATGATATGTGCCCTGATTTTTTTAACTCTTGTCCATCTTCCTTTTCCCTGATATATTCATCTATTTAAGAACTCAGAAATAATCTAATTGATTCCCAGCGCATTAAGTGAACCAATCCCCGAGCTGACCGCCTCAGCAGATCTATCAAGCGCTTTTTTCTCATCAGCATTCAGTTTAAGTTCAATTATCTCTTCCACACCGCGTTTCCCGAGTTTTACCGGAACTCCAAGGTAGATGTCTTTCTTACCATACTCGCCGTTGAGGAAGGCGCATACGGGGAGCACGCGCTTTGTGTCCTTCACCACAGCCTCTACCATATTCGTCACGGCAGCGGAAGGTGCATAGAAGGCGCTACCGGTCTTCAGGAGATTGACTATCTCAGCGCCGCCGTTAACAGTCCTTTCAACAAGGCGCTGGACCGTGGATTGTGGCATCAGCTCGGTAATGGGAACACCCTGTACAGTTGTAAAGCGCGGCAGAGGAACCATTGTGTCGCCATGTCCGCCGAGCACCATTGCGCTGATGTCACGTACAGAGCATCCAAGCTCCATGGCGATGAATGCGGCAAACCGCCCGGAATCAAGTACCCCGCTCATGCCGAAAACATGCCCAGGTTCGAAATTTGTGGTCTTCATGGTGACATATGTCATTATATCAAGAGGATTTGTCACTGTGATGATTATAGAATCAGGCGCGTATTTCTTTATGTTCTGAGAAACTTCTTTGATGATTTTTGCGTTTATCTTTAATAAGTCCTCACGGGTCATACCCGGTTTTCTTGCTATCCCGGCCGTGATAACGACGACATCCGAGCCTTCAATATCCTTATAATCATTGGTACCTGTTATTTTTGAGTCATGGCCTAAAAGGGGCCCTGCTTCCATGAGGTCAAGGGCTTTGCCCTGAGGCAGCCCCTCAACTATATCTGTGAGGATAACATCGCCGAGTTCTTTTTCCGCTATTCTTTGCGCTGCGGTTGCGCCGACCGCTCCGGCGCCGATGACAGTGATTTTTGGCATATGGGTTCACCTGGATTTTCGGTATGAGGTTTTGAAAGATGATAATGTTTATGTTTTTTTCAGAATAGTGGTTATTCCGATTTGGGAGAAATGGCTATCTTCCAGTCATTGAGCAATGCCGGCCACCAGAAAATAGAGAGCATAATACTAATAACGCCCCGACTGGGATTTGAACCCAGGTCTTAAGATCCGCAATCTCAAAGGATATCCAGACTACCCCATCGGGGCGCGGCTAACAATTCATCTGCGGCATATTAAATGTTTGGACATGGATTCTTTCAAATTCCAGCAATCCTGTTTTTTGCAATATTTGACAGGATATTACTTTCACTCCGCTCTCATAACCTTTATGTCCTTGTAAATTCAAGTGTAGTCTTGCCTCTCAAATTAAAAAAACAAACTGGAGGCTTGAGGAAAGATATGAAAGAAATAGCAACAAAGATAGAAGCCCGATTTTGCGAACTGGGCGTTAAAGTACAGCCAGATGAAATAGAAACACGGTTGGACCAGCTGATAAATAAATTCAAGGTTCCTCCCGAAGAAGCCCGCAGAAACGTAATTAACTATTTTTTGAAGGTGCATAATATCCCGAGGACGGAATTTTTTGAAAAGCGCGAAACACCACAGGTAAAGACATCTGAAATAAAGGAAGATGGGAAATGGGTAACAGTTCGCGGCAAGATCGTCCAGCTATGGGAAAGCAATCAGGAGTCTATAGCGCAGGCCGGTTTGCTGGGCGATGAATCCGGGACAATTAAATTCACAAAATGGACAAAGGCAGGGCTTCCATCTGTAGAAGAGGGTAAGAGTTACCTGTTTAAGAACGTCATTACTTCTGAGTGGCAGGGGCAGTTCAATATCAAGCTCAATAAGACAAGTGAGATTATCCCTCTAAAAGAGGATATCGAGGTAGGCTCAACGCCTGTAGAGTTTAGCGGTGCGATAGTTGATGTCCAGAGCGGCTCAGGATTGATAAAGAGGTGTCCAGAATGCAACAGGGCACTTGTAAAAGGCGCGTGCGGCGAGCATGGAAAAGTGGAAGGGATTTACGACCTGCGGATAAAGGCAGTGCTTGATGACGGGGAAAAAGTGCAGGATATTTTACTGAACAGGGAGATCACCGAAGCACTCATCGGTATCACGCTTGATAAAGCCAAAGAAATGGCGACAGAAGCGCTTGATCAGGCAGTCGTGCTTGATTTTATAAAGAACAGGCTCGTTGGCAGGTATTTCATGGTATCGGGAGCGAAGCTGGACAGGTTCATACTCGTGGAGACAATCAAGCAGGATGTAAGACCAATAGATGAGGATATAAAGAGACTGCTTGCAACCCCTGTTGCGCAGGAGGCATGAACATGGCCGGAAACCTAAATCCAAAAAGGACATCTGAATTCCCAAAGTCTGAAGGCGGGTTTGTCCGTGAGGTGGCGCATCGCGTTTTCGCAGCAGAATTCCGGGAATCAAACCTCCAGGCAAAGGACGGGCATGACCAGTATTCCCCCTCGTACCTGCTTACACCCACAGGCGTGAAGGTCAACCGCATCTTCGTGGTAGGCACTCTCACTGAAAAAGAAGACATTGGAACTGAAGCGCAGTTCTGGCGCGGGCGCATAGTTGACCCCACTGGTGCGTTCTTCGTTTCAGCAGGACAGTACCAGCCAGAGGCGGCACAGGTGCTTGCAAAGACCACGCCCCCTGAATTTATCGCGGTCATCGGCAAGCCGAGCACATACACTACAAAAGAAGGGAATGTTCTGACATCCATCAGGGCCGAATCGCTTCAGATAGTGGATGCTGCAACCCGCGACAGGTGGGTCGTGGACTGTGCGAAACATACGATGGAGAGACTTGAGAGGCTTAAGGGTGATAATCCTGATGCTGTGAAAGCGAAGGAGCATTACTCTACGAATGTGGAGCATTACAGGGCGATGGTGGCACAGGCGATAGAGTCGCTGGCGAAGTGAAGAGGGCACGGGAGGGTGCACCTCCTTAATTTTTTGAGATTATGCTTAACCAATTTGAAAAATCAGTTTCATATGTGGATAGTTATTTTCCAAAAAATTACCAAAAGACATTAATAATATATTGCAATATATCAGGTTATATTTATGGATTATGATAAAATTAAATTCGTCTTCAATACTTCACCATCATTTAAATTGTTGACGAGCCCTCATGCAGCATTTATTTTGAGTTTTTTATATATTCGATTCAAAAAAGCTGAAAAAATCAGTATTCCTAACGCAGAATTAGCCGAAGTTCTAAGTGATTACTTGGAAGATTTAAGGAAAAACAATCAGGAAACATATCCCAAAACTGCCCAATGTTATATAGATGATTGGTGTGATGATAATCATGGCTTTTTGAGAAGATATCATGATACGAACAGTGATGATCCTGTTCTTGAATTGACTCCAGAGACTGAAAAAGTATTTCAATGGCTTGAAGATATTGATAAAAAAGAATTTGTTGGTACTGAATCAAGGTTTCTTAGAATTTTCCAAGAACTTCAAGATATTATTAATAAAAGTACAGAGGATCCAAGAGAAAGGTTAAACCAATTGCAGAAGCAAAAAGAGAATATTGAAGCAGAGATTGAGAAAATAAAATCAACTGGCCAGGTTGACTTACTTAACTCAACTCAAATAAAAGAAAAGTTTTTTTGGGTCAATAATGAAGCACGCAAATTACTATCTGATTTCCGGCAAGTTGAGCAAAATTTTAAAGATATAACCTATTCTATTAAAGAAAAGCAGTTAAAAGAAGCTTTAATAAAAGGGATGATTGTTGGATTTGTTCTGGATGCTGATGATTCTCTCAAAGACTCTGATCAGGGGAAAAGTTTCTATGCATTTTGGAAATTTTTAATGTCTCCTTCTAAGCAAGAGGAATTAAAATATTTAATTGAAAGAGTTTATAATTTACCTGATATTCGTGTTTTAGAGACAGATGATAAGTTTTTGAAAAAAATTAAGAAAAATCTATTAGATGCTAGTGAGAAGGTTATTAAATCAAATCACCGTCTATCAGAGCAGTTAAGAAAAATATTAGATGAAAAAAATTTCCTTGAAAATCAAAGAGTAATAGAATTGATTAGAGAAATAGAACAAATAGCATTTGGCATTATTGAGAGAAATCCAATTGATAAAGATTTTATATTTTTAGAAAGCAATCCTGATGTCGAACTGGTTATGGATAGACCACTTTGGATGCCAGTACAAAAACCATCCTTCAGAGACATATTAATTGAAGTAGGCCAAGATGAATTGAAAATGGATGATTTATTTAATCAGTTTTTCATAGATGAAACTGAATTAAAACAAAGAATTCATAATTTCATACTATATCGTCCGCAAATAACTTTAGAGGAAGTAATAGAAAAATTTCCGATAGAAAGAGGAATTTCTGAATTAATTGCCTATTTTAAGATTGCTTCTGAAGATGGTAAACATATAATTGATGATGAAAATCAAGTTCATATCATTGTCAAAAATGAATTCGGTAGTAATAAGTTATGTAGGAGAATCAAAACCCCGCAAATCATTTTTACTAGATAAAATAGATCAATTATGGAAACTGATAAAATTTTAAAATATGCACCAGCAATTATCAGACTATTGCAGGGAGCAATCCACTATGATGATAAAGATATTTGGGAAAATCTGCTGTCTAACCAAACCTCTATAGAAGAATATTTCGAAAAAATTGGCATAAGGGTTATTATAAACGAAAATGATGGCTATGCGTTTATAGAACAGAAAAGATTTGAAGAAGAGAATAATATCAATTTGCCAAGGCTTACTCGTAAAATTCCATTGAGTTATGATGTTACATTATTATGTGTTTTACTTCGTGAAAAGTTGTTACAGTACGATACGGGGGGTAGTTACTCGTTACGGCCAATTGTTACTAAAGAAGATATATACGAACTGTTACTTCAATTCTTCAAAGAAAGAACGGACGAGAAAAAGCAACGAAGGAAATTTGATACAGTTATAAACAAGGTAATAGAATTAGGCTTTTTAAGGCCCCTAGAAAATCCTGGGAAAGAAGAATACGAGATTAGGGCCATTATAAAAGCTATAATTAAGGCTGAAAAGTTAAACGAAATTAAACAAAGGCTACAAAAACACGCAGAGGATATCCATGCAGAGAAATCTATTTGAAATAAATAATGATCGAGTGGGTTTCCGTTTACAAAGGCTGGAGATGTATAATTGGGGTACTTTTAACAAAAAAATATGGAGTATTGAACCGCATGGTTATACTTCTTTACTTACTGGTTTAAATGGTTCAGGTAAATCCACAGTAGTAGATGCATTATTAACCCTATTAGTTCCAAACATTAAAAGAAATTATAATCTTGCGTCAATAGGAACTGAAAAAAGACGAGAGAGAGACGAAAAAACCTATGTTTTGGGCGCTTATGGAAGATTAAAGGACGAAGTAGATCAAAACACAAGTAAAGTTCAATATCTAAGAACAAAAGATGATTATTCTGTTTTGCTTGCGTATTTCTTTAATAAGGACTATCAGCAGAAGGCAACTTTAGCTCAAGTGTTTTGGTTTGAAAATGATTCAATTAGAAAATTTTTTTTGATATCAGAAAAAGAATTGAATATAAAAGAACACTTTAACAACTTATCTAGCATAAGAGATTTAAAGAAAAAACTTAATGCAAATGAGAATACCAAACTTTATGATCAATTTATAGATTATAGTGCTGCCTTTCGCAAAATTTTTGGTTCACTATCTGAAAAAGCGCTAGATTTATTTAATCAAACTGTTGCAATAAAAGTAATTGGTGATTTAAATGATTTTCTGCGTAATTATATGCTGGAAAAATTAGATGTTAATGAAAAAATAAGTGAGTTGAAGAAAAATTATGTTGATTTAACTAAATCGTATGATGCCATCCAAAAAGCTGAAAAACAATTGCTACAATTAAAGCCACTGATTGTTGAAGCAAATCTATTTGAGAAACTTTCATCTGAGATAAAAGAATCTGAAAATTGCCTCCGAGTTCTCTCTGCGTTTTTCTCTAAAATTAAAATTGATTTATTTAATAAAGCCACCATTGATAAACAAAATCAGTTATCCCAGATAAAAAATCAGATTATAGCTCTGAATACGGAATTGGAAAATTTAAGGCAAACAGAAAATGAACTGAACATTGCAATCAATAAAGATGAAATTGGGCAACATATCGAAAACATTGAGAAGGAAATTAAATATCGCCAAGAAGAGTTAGATAGGAAGAAGAAAAACGCTGAAAAATATATAAGCCTAGCAAATCAGTTAAAATACAATCCAGAACCGGATGAAAATGGATTCAATGCTTCGCTCTCGAATGGGTGTTTATTAAAAAAATCAATCGAAGAACAATTACAAAACCTAATTCTTCAAAGAGATGGATTAAAATTTGAATTAAAACAACTCGAAGATAAATATAAAGAAAATAATATTGAGCTTCAATCTTTAAAACAAAGAAAAAGTCAGATACCAAGTAAAAATCTTGAGATAAGAAAAAGGATTTCAGAATTTTTAGAAATTCCCGAGCAGGAATTACCTTTCATCGGTGAGTTGTTGAAAGTGAAGGGCACAGAAAAAGAATGGGAAGGGGCAATTGAGCGTCTATTACATAATTTTGGTTTACGCATTCTTGTCCCAGAAATTCATTATAACAGATTCAATAATTATGTAAATAAAAACGATTTGAGAGGTAAGATTGTATATAACAAAGTAATACAAAAAAATGATTATAAATCTTATAGAGATATAGATTCAGATGAGATTTATAATAAAATAGAACTAAAACCTGATACAGAATTTCATGGTTGGCTAAAAACCCAATTGATGGAACATTATAACCATATTTGTTGCGCTGACTTAGAACGCTTTCATCAAGAATTAAACGCTTTGACTAAAAGTGGGCTTATAAAAGGAAAGACACTGCATATAAAAGATGATACCACAAATATATTTGAGAGAAGAAATTATATTTTAGGGTGGAATAATCAAGAAAAAATCAATGCTATTCAAAAAGATTTGAGTGACTTACAGATTAAAATAAATCAAATAAATGAAAATATTAGAGCTATTGAGCGAGAACAAGCTCAACTTAACCGCAAAAAAGAAATTTTGCAGGATTTTACAAATTACAAAGATTTCAAAGAGATAGGGTGGAAGATAATAGAAACAGACATCGGAAATCTAATGCAACAAAAGAAAAAATTAATGGAGAGTTCCGATAAACTAAAACAATTACAAAAAGAATTGGATAGTATTAAAACAAAACAAAAAGATGCTGACAGATTGAGAAACGAATCAACAAAGAAAGAAGCTAATCTTGAGAGAGACATTAGAGATTACCAAAAATATTTAGTTAGCTGCCAAGAATTGTTAAAATTTCATAAAGATGAGGAAATATTATTATACTCCTCAAAAATTGAACTATATCTAAAAGGTAAAACAATAATAATTGAAACTATCGCGAATTTAGAAGACGATGTTAGAAATATATTTCAGAATCAAATAAAACAAAAGGGGGAAAAAGCAAAAAACGCTGAAAAAATTATTGAAAAAATGATGTCAGATTATATAAGAGATAATCCAGAAGAGACCACAGACGTAATTCCAAATATAGATTTCATAAATGAATTTAAGAAGTTTCTAAATAAAATCGAACGAGAGGATTTACCGCGGCATAAAAAACGCTTCAAGGAATTGCTCAATGAAAATGTTATTCGAGATATTGCTAGTTTTCAATCAATCCTTGAGTCACAGGAAGAGGAGATTAAGACAAAAATTGAGGCTTTAAATCAATCTTTGGTAACAATCGATTATACAGCATCAACTTTCATTATTCTGGTTAGTAAGCCTAATCGCGACGCCGAAATCAAAACCTTTAGATTAAAGCTAAAAGATTGTTTACCCGATATAGGCAGAGTGGATAGCCCTGAATCAAATGAAGCAAGTTTCCATAAAATAAGAGAAATTATAGAACAATTTGATAAAGAACAGCGATGGACTGAAAAAGTTACCGACGTGCGGAACTGGTTAGACTTCGCAGCTAGTGAGAGATATAAAGCAAATAATTCAGAAAAGAATCATTATTCGGATTCATCAGGTTTATCAGGCGGTCAAAAAGCTAAACTTGCATATACAATTCTTGCTTCAGCAATAGCCTATCAATTTGGATTGGATTCAAATCAAATTAAATCAAAATCATTCCGCTTTGTTGCGATAGATGAGGCATTTAGTAAATCCGATGAAGCAAATTCTCGCCATGCTATGGACTTATTCAAAAAATTGAATTTACAGTTACTAGTAGTTACGCCATCGGATAAAATTCATATTGTAGAGCCTTATATTTCTGCCGTGCACTATGTAGAAAATAACCAAGAATTAAACAATTCTAAGGTTCACACTCTAACAATGCAAGAATATGCTGAAAAGAAAAAAGAATTTAAAGATTTGCATCCTCAATCATGATCAATCCTGCCGGAATAAGGAAAAAAGCTGAAAGATTGTATAACGAATATTTAACTGCGCTATTAAAATCAGAGTTATTTTTCCCTAAAGATATTCCTTTTGGTAAGCCCAATCACACTAGTGATTATGTTATACTAAAAAAGGAAGTTGAAGAATTAATCAATGGATCAAAAGATAAACTGGGTTATGGTTATAAGGTCGAATTGGAGCGATTCAACACACGCAGATATAGGTTACAATCTTTACCTTGCAAAATCTATTTTGAGAATGAGATCGATTATTTGAAATTTATTAAGAAAGAGAAAGAAGTTTCTGAATTTAAAATCGCTATCTCTCAGATTCGAGAAACAATACCTAATCTCTATGACTGGATTGATAAAAATACTAGTAAAGTTATTGATAATATTGGTAAATGGAACGAAATGTTGAAAGTTTGTGAATATTTTCAAAAAAATACTAAACCAAATCTTTACATTCGTGAACTACCTATAGAGATTCATACAAAATTCATCGAAGAAAACAAAGGAACTTTAAAGCAACTTTTGGACTTTTTACTGCCCACTGAAGCTATAAGAAGGGATGAATCTGAATTCGAAAAAAGGTTTTATCTGAGATACGATGAACCGCTTATCAGAGTAAGAGCATTAGACCAAAGCTTATTAGCAAAATATAATTTATCTTTTTCAGATTTTTCCATTCCAATAATAATATTTAATGATCTCAAGTTAGAGAATGGACGATTTATAATTACGGAGAATAAAATGAATTTTCTGACTTTACCCTATTTAAAAAATACATTTGGGCTATTTGGTGGAGGTTTTAGAATTGAGATATTGAAACAAATTGATTGGTTAAAGAAATCAAATATTATCTACTGGGGCGATATTGATGCTCAAGGATTTCAAATTTTGTCTCAACTAAGGTCATATTTCCCCCAAACAAAATCAATAATGATGGATTTTAAAACACTTAATATCTTCAAGCCATTCATTGTATTAGGAACACCTACTAATAAATCTTTTAATTTACAAAATTTAACAATCGAAGAAAAAGCATTATACGATTATCTGCTTGAGAAAAATTATCGTTTGGAGCAAGAAAAAATTAACCAAAGCTATGTAATAGAGAACTTAAGAGTTTTAATAGGAGATAATCAATGTTAACAAAAAAAGAAATTATAAATCTTTTAAAAAAAGAATTACCCTACTTAAAAGCCATTTTCGGAGTAAAAAGAATCGGCTTATTCGGCTCCTTCTCAAAAGGAATCCAGAGAGAGGATAGCGACGTGGATATAATCGTGGAATTTGAAAAACCAATCGGCTTAAAATTTGTTGAATTGGCAGACTATATTGAGAATCTCTTGGGCAGAAAAATAGATATTCTCACTCCAGCCGGTATCAAGACTATAAGAATTAGAAAAGTTGCGGAAGATATTGAAAAGAGCATCATTTATGTCTAAAAGAGGAGATATTGAATTTCTTAATGATGTCCATGAAGCTATTCGAAGAATAGAGCTTTACACTCAGGATATCGATTATGAGGATTTTTTAGAAGATATCAAGGCACAAGATGCAGTTATTCGTAATCTTGAAATAATCGGTGAAGCTGCAAAAAACATCACAGATGAACTCAAAGAAAAGCATCCTCAGATTCTATGGAAGGATTTGGCTGGAATAAGAGATAAGCTCATACATCATTATTTTGGCGTAAATCTGGAAATCGTCTGGACAATCATTGATGAAGACCTTCCGCTGTTAAGAAAAGAGATTCGACAAATAAAAAAGGGATTATGATCCAATAATGGGTGCTAAATATAAAAAAGACCTTAAAAAAATCGTCAATACCATATTAAAAGAAATAAGCAGCATCGAAGCGATATATCTATTCGGCAGCATCGCAAAAGGAGAAGAGAACGAAAGAAGCGATTACGACATTGCGGTAATAATAAGAGAATATCCTGAAAAGGATATGGATATAATATCCAGAATAAGGTACTCGCTTCTTGGAAAAATAAATAGACCGCTTGAGATATTGTTAATCGGCATGGATGACCTGGAATATTCTTCCCCCTTCCTTTATGAAATATACCATGCAAGCAGGCTTCTTTACGGGACGGATGTATTGCTCAGGTGCGAAAATGTTGTGAAGAACATAAAACCCATTATTGCGGAAGGCAATAAAGTAGGCTATCATGTCTGATATTAGAGAGGCAAGGGCTGTCAGATATTTGCTGCATGCAGCAAATGATACCGCAATTATCGGAACTGCAATGGAAGAAGAGCTTAACTCTATGGCGGTATTCCACTCAAAAGCAATCGAAGGATAGATACAATGTTCAACCCCAACTTCAACTACACCCACAGGATAGTAAAAAATCTCGTGGACATAGCCTCGGCAAGAGAGATCATCCTCAATGCCTATCTTATGCGAAAATGGGAAATATCACTCAGGAGAGACGCTATTATCAGGGCAGCGCATGCATCCACGGCAATCGAAGGAAATCCGCTCACATTAGAAGAGGTCAGCCAGCTTGCACAGGGCAGGAAAATCACGGCAACAAGAAAAGCACAGCAGGAGGTGCTTAACTATCTAAGGGTTTTAGAGGACATAGAGAAGTACCATGAGAAGGGCAGGATAAATGACAAAATTATATTAAAATTACACAAAGATATAACAAAAAATACTTTAGAAAATCCTGAGTATGAAGGAAGATACAGAGAACTTCAGGTATATGTTGGCAACAGGATAACAGGCGAAGTTATTTTCATGCCCCCCTCCCCCGAAAAAGTGCCAGCGTTGATGAGTGAGTTCGAAGAATGGCTCAATTCAAACGATTCATCTCAACTCAATCCTGTCCTTATTGCTGGAATATCACATTACGAATTTGTAAGAATCCATCCTTTTGTAGATGGCAATGGCAGGACGGGGAGGGCATTGGCGACTCTCCTCCTTTCTCTCAGGGAATTTGACATTAAGAAATTTTTTGCATTAGATGATTATTACGACAGCGACAGAATGGCATATTACCGCGCTTTAAATTCTGTTGATCAGAAAACGCTCGATCTCACAGGTTGGATTGAATATTTTACAGATGGCGTTCTCCTCTCCATCACAAAAGTAAAAGAGAAGGTATTGCAGCTTTCTCTGGAAAAATATAAAAAAAAGGCAAAAGGGCAGGTTGCTCTCACAGAAAAGCAGACTAAAATTATTGAACATATAATTTCAAATGGACGAATAACAAGCGGCGAAATCCAAAAGATGTTTAAAATATCACGTCCTGCGGCATATAAGGAGATTAAAAAGCTAATTGAACTGGACTTGATCGAGCCGAAAGGCACTGGTAGAGCTATATATTATGTTATTAAATAGGTTAACGCAAAGGTTAACGCAAAGGTTAACGCAAACCCGTCTCTTTGGCAGCCATCTTCCAGGCTTTAAGCATATCTTTCGCTGCTTCCCATTCCATCCATTCATCCTCTCCTTATCCTCACAGCATTTGCATGGGCAGAAAGCCCTTCAGCCTCCGCAAGACCCATGATAGTCCCGCCAATACTCTCAAGCCCTTTCTTCTCTATTATCTGCACGCTCGATTTTATCACGAAATGGTCGGTATTCAGGCCTGAGAACATCCTTGCATATCCCGCGGTCGGAAGCACATGGTTCGTGCCAGATGCATAATCCCCCGCTGATACAGGCGCGTAGGAACCGATGAAAATGGAACCTGCATGCAGTATCCTGCCAAGTATATCTTCCCGCGTCACTATCTCAAGATGCTCTGGCGCGAACTTATTTGAGAAAGCAATGCACTCATCAAGTGTGCCTGTGAGTATGGCTGCATTTTCAAGCGATTTCCTGATTATCTCCTCTCTTGGCGCTTTTTCAGCCTGTGTCCCTATCTCGCGCCCGACTTTTTCTGCAAGTTCCGCAGATGGCGTGACAAGTATCGAAACCGCATTCGGGTCATGCTCAGCCTGTGCTATCATATCAGAAGCAATAAAATCAGCCCTTGCCGATTCATCCGCAATTATCAGCACCTCGCTTGGTCCTGCGGGAAAATCAATGGCAGTCCCGCACGCCATTTTTGCAGCCGTAACATATACGTTGCCCGGCCCCACTATCTTATCTACCTTCGGGATAGTTCCTGTCCCGTAAGCCATCGCAGCTATCGCCTGGACGCCCCCTATGCGAAATACCCTGTCTGCACGGGCTATATGCGCTGCTGCAAGCGTCAGCGGGTTTACCATGCCACCAGGCCCCGGCGGGGTGCATACGATAACCTCTTTCACACCCGCCACCTTTGCAGGAATCACTGTCATGAGAGCCGTGCTCGGATACGATGCCCTGCCGCCCGGAACATAAGCACCCACGGCTCCCAATGGCGTAATGCGTTGTCCCAGCTTTATACCGGGTGCAAATTCCCTCATCCAGTCTTTCGGGATGTGCGCCTCGTGAAATGCGCGGATGTTATCTGCTGCCTTTTTCAGGTGTGAAAGAAGGACTTTATCAAGTGAGAACACGGCCTCATGGATTTCCTTATGTGTAACTTCTATGTCACTGATATCCGCCTTGTCGAACTGCTTTGTATATTTCCGAAGGGCAGGATCGCCATTTTTCCTCACGTCATCCAGTATGGAGATTACAGGCGTCATCACATCCTGAAGTCCTGTTCCCCGGTCAAGCAGCCTTTGTGTCTCATCTTTTGAAAGCTCAGAAATGGGTTTGATTAACATTATATGCTGGTTTCAGGGCGGAATAAGATAAAGATTGTTATAAACAGGTTTATTTTAATACCCATCTGCCTAATCTAATATATATGTCCTCGATCATAGACCCGATTTATGGCCACATCAGGATAAGCGGGCTTGAGCAACTTATCATAAATACCCCCCAGATGGCGCGCCTGCGCAGGGTGCAGCAACTGGGTCTGGCTGATGTTGCCTTTCCAGGTGCGAATCATACCCGTTTCGAACACAGTGTGGGGACGCTTTTTATAGCAGATAAAATTGCCAGTGCCCTGGCCCTTAACGAAGAAGAGATCGTAAAAGTCAGGTTGGCAGGCCTTCTTCATGATATCGGCCACTGCGCCTTTTCGCATGTTGTAGAAAGCGTCCTGAAACGAAATCCCGGGTTCCAGCCGGTACTCAACGGCAAGAAGTTCCTGCGCCATGAGATGTTCACAAAGCATGTTATCTCTAATTCCTTCCATACCATGTTGGAAATTGCAGCAAATGTAGAATTATTAGGAAAACCTGAGCCTTTCTTCCAGGAGATAGCAAAAATGGCTACAGGCGACCAGGACGGCGTTCCAAAGCCCTATCTTGCCCAGATAATTTCAGACGACATCGACGCTGACAGGATCGATTTCCTGCTTCGCGACTCATACCATACAGGCGTCGAGCTTGGCCTGGTCGATGTTGACCAGATAGTAGGCAGCCTGTCCATAAGCAACGGCAGGATAGTACTCGGGGGTTCCATGAGTTACGATGAGGATATGTCCCTCACAGCAGCAGAATCAATGCTTATCGCAAGGGCGCACCATTATTCGGCTATAATCCATAATCCCAAAACCCAGGGCGCAAGAGTAATGCTGCTGCATGCCCTTGAGAATGCTCTTTCCAATCTTGAAGCCGCAGGCAAAGATGTAAGAGCACAGGTTCTTGATTTTTTTATTTCATATAATGACGGTGATCTCTTAAACTTCATTGAGACTTACGGGGACACAGGCGCAAAAAAGTTAATAATGAATATACGCAGCGGCGCCATTTGTACTGCCGCGGCGCGTTTCACTGCCAGGAACCTGAATCCAAGGACGCGGATGTCCCTGTCCACGATCGCAAGGAACGGTGTTGCAAAGAAGACATTTGAAGATGAGCTTTCAAGGAGTCTTAGAAAAAAATACAGGGTATCGGTTCTTGTTGACCTTGATGTTGCAGGCGGTATCCCGAAAAGTACAAGAGTTAAAATAGGGGACGAGGAGGGATTTTTTTATGACGAATCCGCGCTTGCGAATGGTCTTGTAAGGGCGATCTCCCGCCAGATATCGCTGTGCGTATTCGGGAGGCCAGATGATAATAAACTGCTTTCACAGGCTTCACATGATTTCCTGCTCGACATTGAAAGCTTATCTCCCAGGCTTTTGCACTTTATAAGGAGTGATAATAACCTGCCTGTAGAGGGGCTCCTCATGATTTTTTACAGTGCTCACAGGATGTTCAAGAGGGAAGCAGGAGACGGAAAGATCACTATTCCAAGACTTCGCAATATCGCAAAGATATACTGGCTCGTGAGGGAACTGGGCGAACGGCTGCGTAATCTATTTGATTATAAATTCCACGGCCATTATGGTTTCCCTTACAGTGACAGGCTTTTTGAGGACATACAGGTTCTGGTTGCAATGGGAATGGTGGATGAAGACCTGCGGTATTTTGAAAAGAACGGAAGATGGAAACAGAGATATGAATATGTCCTGACCAGTGACGGTCTTGGATATGCGGAAATGATCTCTCCTGCCTACCAGCATGAATTAAAGGTCATAGACGAGTTTTTGAGCATTAACAAGCATTCAATTCCAAGAGATTATGTTACTGTCGCAGAAAGAAGGTATAAAAAACAAATAAGATGATTTTATATACCATAAAAAAAATCAGGAATATCCGTGGAAAAATGAATATCGAAAAAGATGATGTTATTATTGTTTTGCTGATTATTATTCTTTTGTTGATTGTAATTGGTTTTTTCAGGTTATTCTATACAGTGCCAAGATGAAATCCATATCGCTTGATTGAATCGCACTCTTAGATTCTTTATTTATAGTTCTTTCCAGGGCTTTACAATGAGTAGCGGCCCGTCTTTTCCTGTTATAATCACTTTTGTTTTGGGCTCTATCTTCTCATCTGACCGTGCATGCCAGTACTCGCCCTGGTATCTTACATAGCCCGTGCCATCCGGAGTTATTGTATCGATTGTCTCGGCAGTATCTCCTATGATGTCACCTATCACCGGTTTTTTCAGGCGTATCTCCATCATTTTATAGATCGCAAATGCAAGGAATACTCCCAGAACAATGGCCGGGGCTATAATGCTTACCAGCATGGTAGTCTGGTATTCAGGAGAATACAGGCCTGGATAACCCATCGGTACGAGCAATATGCTCCCCAGGATAATACATGCAATTCCTGCCGCACCTATAAGCCCGAAGGTAGAGATATGCAGTTCGTATAATACTAATGCTATGCCAAGCCCGATCAGGAACAGTGCGGTTATGTTCACTGAGAAACCAAGCCCCACAAGAGCGAGGCTGATTGAAATAACACCGAATATCTCTGCGCCAAAGCCCGGGCTTGTAAGCCCGAAGACGAGAGAATAAATGCCGATAAGCAATAATAATGATGCAAGAATCGGATTAGAAAGCAAATTCATAAGACCTGATCTTAACGAAGGGGTGTAATAAGCAAAACCTGCGCCTTTTGTCCTCAGTTCTTTATCTTTTATCTTCATTCCATCCACCTCCACTAATAGTTCTTCAATTCCCGGTGAAACAACCTCTATTACATTTGCGTCTTTTGCCTGTTCGGCATCCAGATTAAGGTTCTTCGTAATGAATTCCCCGGCCGCACTAACATTTCTTCCATGCTGTTTTGCTTTTTCCTGGGCAAGTGCCACGACCGCGTTAACGATCTTTTCCTCCCGGACTGGTTTCATGCCTTCTGGCGACACTTCCACAGGCTGGGCCGAACCTATGATGGTATTCGGGGCCATGGCTGCTATATCGGTTCCGAGAAGTATAAGAGTCCCTGCCGACCATGCGGTAGCACCTTTGGGATATACGTAACCGATAACCGGCACAGGGGACGCGTCTATATGCTCAAGGATTTTTTTTGTCTCTTCCAGGCCCCCGCCCGGAGTATTAAGAGTAATTATCAAAGCCTCGGCATTCTCAGTCTTTGCCTTTTCAAGGGCCTCATAAACAATATCATCGCTTGCAGGCGTTATGGTATCTGTTAACTCCACAACCAGTACCTGTGCTCCTGCCGACTGTATTAATAAGAAAAAAATAAAAAAAAAGAGCGAAAGCCTCATCTGGTTTCTGCCTTCGTGAAAGCTTTTGTCAGGCCTGCGACCGTGCCTGCTTCCCCGGGCGCGCCCGTGGTAACGACTATCATGTTCTTCTCCCTTGCTATCTCCGCAAGAGTCTGGAGTTCCCTGAGTTTCATGGCAATCGGGACTTTCTGGTACAGCTCTGCCGCCTCCATCATCTTCTGGCTTGCCTGGAACTCACCGTCTGCAAGTATTATCCTTGACCTGCGTTCCCTCTCGGCCTCTGCCTGCTTTGCTATTGCCCGCATCATCGACTCGGGTATCGCCACATCGCGTATCGTGACAGCCGATATCTTAACGCCCCACGGCTCGGTGGCCACATCCAGGACTTCCTGGAGTTTCTTATTCAATTCTTCCCTCTTTGAAAGAAGGCCGTCCAGTTCTATCTGCCCCAGGATATCCCGAAGAGTTGTCTGGCCGAGCATGCTTGTAGCTATCCTGTAATTCTCAACCTTGGTAATCGCGTACGTGGGGTCAACAACCCGGTAATAAATAACAGCATCAACATCAACGCTCACGTTATCCCGTGTGATTATTGTCTGCTTCGGCACATCGATCGTAATTACCCTCAGATCCACCTTCATCAGGCTATCCACAATCGGGATTATAAGGAATATACCAGGGCCTTTTGCCCCGAATAGCCTGCCCATCCTGAATATCACCACACGTTCGTATTCTCTCACGACCTTGATGGCCTGTGCAAGTATCGCACCGATCAACAGCAGAACAATTATTCCAGTTGGAAAGATATCAACCATATTTACACCCTTCGTGAATTGGTTAACATTGCTTAAATACTTTGGTCAGGTTTTTATTTTTGGACGCGCCAGCTCCTTTATCCTCAAAAAGAGAAAAAAGGCTGCCAGTGTAAGTAAAAGATAAAAAGTCTCCATCAATTCGGATACCGCAGGATTTACGTCCCCAAAAATTCCATATTTGTACAACTCCTTAATTGACAGTACCAGGATGCCTGTGCCTAAAAGTGCCAGAGGGACCTGGATTTTAATATCCTTTCTCAGCAGTTGTTTTTTAAAATCCCTTACTATAACGACGATTAAAATCAGAAGCGATAAGCCAATCGTGGCATTAAGTAGTTCCAGATACCGCGAGACCAAATCACCGACCCCCGGTTAGATCAATAGTTCCGTTTTTATATGTCATATGAGCAAGAGGTGAAGAAGCCATTATAGATAAGCATTTCTGCCATAGTTAACTTCTTGAACTGACCCAGTATTCTAAAGTCATCATAAAATCGTTCAATAAGAATATCGCTCCTCTTTCCACGGATCAGCGCTGTTGCTGTACCCCCTTTGCTCCCAGAAACCCGGTTCCTGTTCTTCTGTGAACACAACTTTTCTTACCCATTTTGCGCTCTTGTATGCATATTTTTTCGGGACTACAAGCCGAAGCGGCCCGCCATGTACCGGTTCAAGCGGCTTCCCTTCATAATTATAAGCAAAGAGCACATCAGGTTCCATAAGCTCATTAAGAGGCAAACTTGTCGTGTATTCGCCATCACACACTATGGTTGCAAACCCGGCATTATTTTTCGGCTTTACAAGCTTTGCAATATCTCTGAAAAGAACACCTTCCCATCTCATATCCAGCCTGCTCCAGCCTGTTACGCAATGGAAATCGCTGATATCCTCTGTCCTTCCCAGGGCAAGGAATTCATCGTATGTGAGCCTGACAGGATTTTCAACAAGACCTTCGGCACGGAAATCCCATGTTCTCCTGTCAAATTCCGGTACACGGCCAAAATGCAGAACCGGAAAATTTGCAGTTACGTGCTGGTTGGGCGGAATTCTCTGCATAGTTCACATCTCTATCCTTGTTATAACACCATGAAGCTTCTGGGGCGGGAGTTTATAGAACTGGACAAATGGCGGGGATATCCTTTTGATCGTCGAATATATCTTCCAGATCAGATTATCAGTGACGATATCCTCGATTCCATAAAAAATAGTTTTCTCATTTATCCCGGAAATCCTCAAGATCTTTTCAACATCAACCACTTCCATGTATCCTGCCTGTATCTCAAATACCCTTAATCCGTCCGAAATTTTTTCCTTGAAAGCGCCTGAAACACCGAAAGGATCGTCCAGCTTTATTATTGAAACAATGATATTATCTTCATAAATAATATTGTTATTGAACATTGTATTAGCAATATAAGGAGGGATTTTTCTTATGTCCTTTGCAAAGAAAAGGGCTGTACCTTCGATTTTATTTGTGCTCAGGTATAACCTGTTATATTTTTTAAGGAATCTTTCAAGGTCTATAGGCTTGAGTACACGGTATATCCTTTTCTGTCCTGATGTATAAATCAGGATTATTCCAAAAGGAATCGAAGCCAGGATGAGCGACCAGTAGCCCCCGTGAGGTATCTTGTACAGGCTTGAAAAAAGGAATGCAAAATCAACAAATGTCACTATCAATGCAACCGCGAATTTAAATATTTTATTTTTCAAATAAAATATCAAAGTCATCATTATGCCCGTAAGTGCCATTGTCCCTGTAACAGCAAGGCCATATGCAGCCGCGAGACGGTGTGATTCCTTGAATTCCATCATAATAAATAGAACAGAGACCAGAAGAATCCAGTTAACAGCATCTATATATATCTGGGACATGAGTTGAGAGGACGTATAATCCACTTTGAGCATGGGCAGTACACGGGTAGTAATACCCTGGTAAACTATTGAAAACATCCCGCTGATCATTGCCTGGGAAGCTATAACAGTTGCACATATGCTGATAATCAGAAAAGGTATATAAAGAACCCGGGCCTGCTGGAAAACCATTTCAAAAAGCACGTTTTGTGCATCAGGGTGCTGGATGATAAAAGCCCCCTGGCCAAGATAGTTCAATAAAAGAGCAAAAAATACAAAATACCATGCCCTGATTATCGGGAGTTTCCCAAGTTGCCCCATGTCGGCATATAATGCTTCCCCGCCCGTGGCGCAAAGGATAACCTGGGATAGCAGGAAGAATCCTGAGATACCGTTTTCCATCAGGAACCTGAAACCATAGTAGGGATTGATAGAAGCCAGTACGGATGGGACGTTAAGTATCGAGATGAACCCGGAGACCGCAATTAACAGGAACCATAATACCATTATGGGCCCGAATGCCCATGCAACTTTTTCAGTCCCTTTTTTCTGTATACAAAAAAGGGCTATTGCAATTATTCCTGCTATAAGTACAAGTATTCCCTGCCCGGTTGTTTCAAGACCTGGTATCAGTTTCAGCCCTTCGACAGCGCTCAGTATGCTTATAGCAGGGGTGATTACGCCGTCCCCAAAAAGAAGAGATATACCGATGTAGGATAGCAATGTGACAAATGTTACCTTCCTGCCTGATTTTAATAAACTGATAAGCAACTCCTTAAGGACGATAGTGCCTCCTTCACCTTTCTGGCCCAGGCTCATGGCAAGCCAGGCGTACTCCACAGTTACAACGATAATAAGAGTCCAGGTAATAAGAGAAAGGATACCCAGGACATTGACTTCAGTAGGCTGGGTGAGTAGAAAGATTACAGTGAGGGTGTAGATAGGACTTGTACCAATATCCCCGAAAACAAGACCCAGCGATTTAATTATCCCATTCAGGGTTTCCCGGTTAAACATAATTACCCTATCAATATGTATACTGACTGAGAAGTCTGTTGAAAGTTTAAATTGTTTTTGGTTGATTCAGCAGATGTGAATTTGGGAAAGAAAAGTCAAAAATTAATGCAAAACAATTACCACTTTATCATGTTTTGCATTACAACGTTATGATTGGCAAGTTCATGAAGTATATTTATGACCTCATCTTTCGGGATTGTAATAGATTTCCTGGAAATCCTGATAACGTCCTCTACTTCCACCTTGCCGTAATAGCTCAGTAATTTAACTATTCGCATGACTGTATTTTTTTGCCTCTCATGCTCTCTTGTCTGGTATGTGCGTATAGCCCTCAGGAAATCGATTCTTCGGAAATCCGGCCAGAACGGAGCGCAGAAATACGCCGCACATTCGTTCCCGTTTGCCTGCCATGGAAGGAAATTGGATATCCGTTCATCTCCGCCTGTCCTTATAATAAGGTCTACATAAGGTATTGAGCAGCCTGACGGATACAGGTTTTTTGAAATGACTTTTTCATTAATATCATCCAGGGAAAGCTCATGGTTTTTTATCTTTTGCGCCATGAGACGCGTAGCATCCACAAGTTCCTGCCTTCCGCCATAAGCCAGCGCAACATTAAGATATACACCATCGTAATTCTTCGTAATCTCTTCAGCACGCCTGGCTGATGATTTCAGGCCCGGTGGAAGAAGATCGATATTTCCGACAACCCTTACCCTCATCCGGCGCGTATGGGTCCTCTCATCAGTACAGATTTCATCGAATTTAATCCCTATAAGCTCAAAAAGCCTGTCCTTTTCCTCAGGCGACCGCGCAAAATTCTCGGTTGAGAAAGCATACACTGTAAGCTGTTTTATACCAAGGTCAAAACTCCAGTCAAGAACTTTTTCCGTAGTATCGGCACCCATGAAGTGGCCATAATACTTTGCCAGCCCGCGTTTGCGTGCAAACCGCCTGTTGCCGTCCATTATTATTGCAACATGCGATGGTACCGGTTTATCCTTTATCTCGTTAGAGAGTAACGCCTCATAACTTCCATATAAAAAATCTCCGGCAAAACTCAAATTTATCCCTACCTCCCTAATAATCAAATAAGTATTAAAGTTTACCTGAAATCCCCCAGGCGGCGCTGTTCATCCGCTTCTTCTGCAACTACGCCTGCCCCTATCTGTTTTAGTACTTTATTAGCTATCTTTGCACCGATTATCCTGGCAATGGCCTTTGTATCTGATTTCCTGAGAGCTTCCATATCCCTGTACCCGGCGGTATAAAGCTTCCTTGCCCGTACCCTGCCTATGCCCCTTATCTGTATCAGGTCCAGGAGTTCAGGGCTTGCCCCGTATTCGACGCGTTGCGCAAGTTCGCGTGCCATTGGCGCAGAGTTCCTTTTCTGGAACGCACCAAGCTCATGCATTGAATGGACGAGCCAGAGAGTGGTTTCTGAATAAGCCCGGATATCCCCTTCCCCGATTCCGAACTTATTTACTATATCCTCCTCTTTTTTCTCATTTATCCAGTCAAGCATAACGCATGCTGTCTTGACCTGTGACAGGAACCATTCGTAATCAACCTTGAACTGGGCTGGTATATCGACGAATTCAGCATGGTGTTCCATGACCATATCGCTTAGCCATTCGTAATCATTTGAGCGCAGATACAGGGGGCGCATGTCCGGGGTACTGCAAACAAGATGAAGGAGCGTTAGCTCCGTATATTGGATACCCTTAGTTTCTATTTTTTCCATCCCTTCAAGCATCATGGAAGCGGAAAGCGGATCTATATACAGGCGGGATACCAGTTCTCCAAGGCGCGTCGCGAAAATCCCGTTCTTGTGTACGATCATCTTCTTATCAACCAGGAAATCTATTATTTTTTCGATTACGGACTTCAGGCTCCATGATTCCTGTTGCGTGGAATAGAAAGTTGCTCCCATGAACTCAAGAAGTTCTTCCATGCTCCGTGCAAACCCGGTTGCGATAGTTGAAAGGATATGTGTGCGTAGCGCCTTTTCGCTTCCAAGCTTTGACCAGATATTTTCGGCGTTTGCAAGAACATACTGCTGCATGAGTTCTTCGAATTCATCGTATGTTTTTGCAAGCAGCACAGATTCACCGTAAGGATCAAGTCTGGGGCGTCCTGCCCTTCCTGCCATCTGCTTGTATTCAAGTACAGGGATGGGCGTAAGACCAAAGTTTGCGTCATATCGCCTGTATCCTTTTATTATGACCCGCCGCGCCGGAAGATTCAGCCCGGCAGCAAGGGTCGGGGTTGCCACGATCACCTTTATCGCACCTGTGCGGAACCCGCTCTCTATTATCTTTCTCTGCTCTGCAATGAGGCCTGCATGATGGAATGCACTTCCGTTCCCGGTACACAGGGCAAGTTTTTTTGCAGTATCCACTTCGCTTGATTCGCGTATTTCCATGGCAAGAACCGCAAGTTTTTCTTTTGCTTCACGGGAAATGAGCGATGATATTTCCGTACTGATGCGCAGAGCCAGACCTTGTGTGTTTTTCCTGCTGCTCTCAAAAACAAGGCACTGCCCGCCCTCGGCAAGAGTATCGCAAACAAGGGATATGGTGCTATCCCTGTGAACCTGTTTGATCATCCTCTGGCCTCCGGTAAAGTTAATGGCATTGCCAAAAAAAACGCCTTCCTTCAGCTCTATCGGGCGCCAGTTGCTCACCACAAGCATGGCATTTAACCACTTTGCTATTTCATTTGCATTTCCGATGGTTGCGGAAAGTGCTATTATCTGCATTTTCGGGTTGATACGCATTAACTTTGCCAGCACTATCTCAAGTGTGGGCCCGCGGTCGGGAGAGTCGATAAGATGTACCTCATCTGCGATTACCACAGTTAACTCTTCAATCCAGTTGCTCCTGTTGCGAAGGAGCGAGTCCACTTTCTCAGATGTCGCAACGATGATATCGAATCTGCCGAGCCACTCGTCGCCGGAATCGTAATCACCTGTGGCAATCCCCGCGGATACTCCCCTGCCGTCATTTTTCTTTATACTTTCAAAACTGCAAAACCTGTCGTATTTTTCAGATGCCAGCGCACGCAGGGGCACGATATAAAGAGCTTTACCGCTTCTTTTTTCATCCAGAATCGATTTGAGCATTGCAAATTCGGCAAGAAGTGTCTTGCCTGATGCTGTTGGGATAGCTGCCACAATGTTTTTGCCTTCAAGGAGGCCGGCATCAATAGCTTCAGCCTGCGGAGGGTATAATCCGGTTATACCTGAACTCATGTAAAATTCAATAACATTGCCTGGAAGGGAAATATCGGATATATTCATTGAATGCTTAAATGAGAGGATGTATAAAAAGAATTACTGAAAAAAGAAACATTATTTATTGATTATCTTCTCAGGAAAGACACCACTATTATAACAACAGCAATCAAGAGAATCACACCAATAATAAGAACAAGGTTTACTGGCGGTGCCGGTTCAGGCATTTCTGCTGCAGTCACAACCGAATTATCTACAGGTTGTGTTGCCGCTGGTGTTGCTACTGTTTTCCCCGTCCCGGTTATGGCAAAAGACGAGAATGTATTCGTCCTTGTCTCATGGTAGGTGACATTATCATCTGTGGTTGTTTCTGTTGTATCCAGGGAATCCCATTTACTGCCGTCCCATCTCAGCATTACGGTATCCCCCTTCTCACCTGTGTGCCAGGTATTATTTACCCTGAACCTTATTATTCCCTCCGTGATATTTGCAGGTACTGCAAAACCCCGGCCGCCGATTATGATATTCACGTTCTTATAAACAATCCCCGGTGCCGGTGATGAGACAAGCTTTGATGTGTCTTTTAGCTGCTGGATTTTCACACTCGTCGGTCCTGCATTTACATTCGGAGTAATCATAAGTTCATATACAGACTGTCCTGGCAGTGTGAAATTAACAGTAACAGGTATGCCATATCTGAGATTTACTTCCCTGGTCTCCTGGAATTCTATATTATCAAATGGTTCAACTGAGATTACGTTCCCGCCGCCGGTACTGTTAGTACCGCTCCCTGATCCTCCGCCTCCTCCGGCTGCCGTTGCGCCTCCGGAGGTCAGGTCAATCTGCTTTATATCCCCGCTGGTCCACGTTGTAGTCTGCCGGGCAGCTACATTGTTTACAAGGAAAGTCACAGTAGAGCCACTTTCACCTGCATGGCCTGTAACTGCAAGTTTCTCGTACCCATCTGAATTACCATAACTGCCGCTTGAGCCGGTTGTTATCCTGCCGCGTTCTTCTGCCCCGATTTTTGCAACTATCGTCGTTCCCGGAGGAGCTGGCTGCCCGTCTATTGTTACGCTGCCATAATAGCCTGCCGGGATTGGAGGATTCAATGCTACGGACGCTCCTGCTGAAACCAGCACAAAGAAAACAATGAGAAAAGTTGTTTTTTTATTCATGATATCACCAAAAAATTTAGAAAAGGGATAAAACCCTTTTCTTTACCATGGTTTTCCTGTTCCTGCCCACGGCACATTATTCTGCGGACGATTGAATAGCGGGTCTATGAATAACCAATAACCATGGCCCTGTTTCAGGGCGGTACTATTCGTTAACCCTGCTCCCGTGAAAGTCTGTGGATTCGTCACATTTTCATAGGATATCAGTATTGAATAATATTTGCCTACCTGATTATCCTCCAGGCCCGCGAAGAGATCGCCTGCAGTTATGTTAGCCTCTGGATTGTCATCTCTGTTTGCGTTCACACCTATCAGGTTCCAGCCTTCATAGAGATTCCTTTGTGGCGGGGATGAAACTACGGTTGTATCTGCAATGAACCCGAGGCTCTGGTTGGTTGCTGTGACATTGATCCAGTATCCGAACAGTGGTTGTATAATTGTCGGTGTTGAGAAACTGGCGTTTACCGGGTCGTAACTGAAAACCGCATTGTACTGCACATTCTGTAATACCTCTGAGACATTGTTGGATCTGGCATTGTTTGGAATCGATACCAGGTTCCATCCTTTCTCCAGCGGGAATACCCTGTCTGCGAACATAATCGTTGTATTGCCTGTAATATTTCCGCTCGTTGCTGTTACATCCACTAACTGGGCGATGCTTGATGTGATTGTCATCGTAGCCACCCCGTTCGTGAAGCTTACATTCATCGGAGATGATGTTACTGCGCTTACATTATCTGCAGCAATGGTTATGTTGGCAGTCCCGCTGTGAAGGGTCTGCGGATTGGTGCCGCTGAGGGCAGTGATAGTTATTGTTATCATGCTCCCTTTGAGAGCGGCGGTTGCATTGGGTTTGAGTTCCAGGGCAGTTACTGCTGTTGATAATACCGTCACATTAGCTGTTCCCGTGATATTACCGCTTGTTGCACTTATTGTCGTATTGCCAGGTGCCAGGGCAGTGAACATGCCTGTAGTCTCATTGGTTGCATTGATTGTACCCACCGTTGTGTCGCTGCTGCTCCATGTTATAGTTGCGTTAACCGGATTGCCTGATTGATCCATTGGAGTAGCTATGAAGTTCACGGTAGCCCCCGAAAGTACGGATGTCGTTGCCGGTGTAACTACTATCGTATTTACTCCGGGTACGGGTGTTGTTGATAATACGGTCACATTAGCTGTCCCTGTTAGATTACCGCTTGTTGCACTTATTGTCGTGTTACCAGGTGCCAGAGCAGTGAAAATGCCTGTCGTCTCATTGGTTGCATTGATTGTACCCACAGTTGTGTTGCTGCTACTCCATGTTATGGTTGCATTAATCGGATTACCCGATTGATCTGAGGCTGTAAAGTTCACAATATCTCCCGAAAGTACGGATGTCGCTGCTGGTGTAACTATTATCGTGCCTGTTCCGGGTACTGGTGTTGTTGATAATACAGTCACATTTGCGGTTCCCGTTAGATTACCGCTTGTTGCACTTACCGTTGTATTGCCAGGAGCTATAGCCGTGAATACGCCTGTGGCTGTATCTATCGACCCAACAGTAGTATTGCTGCTGCTCCATGTTATGGTTGCATTAATCGGATTACCCGATTGATCTGAGGCTGTGAAATTCACAACATCCCCTGAAAATACAGACGTTGTTGCTGGTGTAACTACTATCGTGCCTGTTCCGGGTGTTCCCGGCTGCACGATCCAATTCCACATTTGGCTGACTTCGCCGTTTGTATTGTTTGCGACAGCAGTAACATTCCATGTTCCCTGGGCTGCGCTCGTGTTTGTATAGCTTGATGCTGCAACATTCGTATCAGACAGCACCTGTGTGCCGTTGATTAACCATGTCACGTTTACTGTCTGGTTAACAGTGATGCTGAATGTCCTCGTTGCCCCGACTGTGTCTGTAACCGTTGGAGTGGCTGGAACAGGAGGAGTAGGACTTATGCTGATGATTGAAGGCAGACCTCCTGCCTGCGTGGCAGGGCTTACATTCCATGTCCAGGCCTGCGTTGCTGTGCCATTTGCATTGCTTGCGACAGCAGTAACATTCCATGTTCCCTGGACTGCACTGGTGTTCGTATAGTTTGATTCTGTAACACCCATATCTGACTGCACCTGTGAGCCATTAATTGACCATGTTACATTAACTGTCTGGTTGGCCGTGATGCCAAAAGTCCTTGTGGCCCCTGGCGTATCAGACACCATTGAGGTGGCCGGGCTGGCTGTTATATTAGGTGCATTGGCTCCTGCTGGAGATGCCTGCACAGTTATGTTGATGTCTTTGAAGTCGGTTTCCTTTGGAACAGAAGCATTGGTGTCAGAAGCATTGGTGTCAGAAGCATTGGTGTCAGAAGCATTGGTGCCAGCAGTACTAGCTCCTCTGGAGGCATATACTCTGACTGTATAATTTCCCGGTACTGTCGGTGCAGTTAACGTGGAGTTTGCTGTGCCGCTTGGAGTAGCTTCCATAGAAGCAGGTATTCGTGGAGTTGCTCTAAACAGAAGATTATCTCTTGTGAGGCCAATACTGCTGAAATCCGTTGGCCAGTTAACTTCTGTCCTGTCCTCAGGATTTCCCCCGCTCCAGGTCATATTTACCTTGAAAGCCTGACCCGGATTGACAGTAAGTGTTGAAGTAACATCCGTGGTAATGTTGATCGTAGTTGGCGGGTATGCATGACACCCGGCGGTGTTACACGCCAATGTCTGTCCCGGAGTTGCACCAGCCGTCGATATCCCGGCTATCATCAGTATTACTAACATCGCTAATATATAGCTTATTTTCATTTTATTTTCCCCCTTTATTCATTTCATCTTTCCCCTTTGATATTATCGGAATTGTTCACTTCGTATCAGTAAATCTTATCCCGTTGTTTTTTTCCGATGAACAAAATCAACACGGCGTCTGCCATGAAAATTTAATCACCATATTCGAATACGAATTGAAACGCTCCCTGTTAATTTCGTATGAATCTCTCTATTTATAAACATTGCGATGTTTAAGTAATCTTCATAAAATTTTTTCAACCAAATCTATTTAAATAAGTTGCAGTCTAATCCAGACAGCGCTGAGGATACGATGCATCTCATCATAACAGAGAAACATGACACTGCCAAGAGAATAGCAGCTATACTATCTGATAAGAAGCCTGCAAAGGAGAGGGTGAACGGTGTCGATGTCTATAAACTCGATGGCAAAGCTGTCATAGGTCTTTCAGGCCACATAGTCGAAGTGGATTTCCCTAAGGACTATAACAACTGGCAGAAAACAGACCTGAAAGAGCTTGTACACGCCGATGTGGTGATGAACCCCACACATGCCAATATCGTGACGGCACTGCGGAAACTCGGAAAAGAATCTGAGCATCTCACCATAGCCACAGACTACGACAGGGAGGGAGAGCTTATCGGCGTGGAAGCGCTGAACTTAATAAAGAAAGTAAAGCCCGATATACCTGCCGACCGCGTGCATTACAGCACCATAACCCCTGCAGAAATAAAAAAAGCATTTTCCAGTCCGACAAAGATTGATTTTAACCTCGCGGCTGCAGGTGAATCAAGGCAGGTCATCGACCTGATATGGGGTGCTGTCCTGACCAGGTTTGTTTCCCTGAGTTCAGGCAGGCTCGGGGATAAGTTCCTCTCAGTGGGCAGGGTGCAGTCGCCCACGCTTGCCATAATAGTGAACCGTGAGAAGGAACGTGAAGCCTTCGTGCCCGTGCCTTACTGGGAGCTCTTTGCGAATCTTGCAAACGGCGGAGAATTCGAGGCCCAGCATAAGAAAGGACGATTCCTGGACAAGGCCGAAGCTGAAGGAATCCTTGCGAAACTCGGCAAAACCGGCACAGTAAAAAGTATCGACCTGGGTAAAAGAAATGAAAAGCCTCCAACTCCTTTTAATACCACTGAATTCCTGCGCGCAGCAAGCGCCATCGGCGTCTCTGCGGCAAATGCCATGAGGATAGCTGAATACCTTTATGTTAACGGGTTCATCTCATACCCGCGTACGGATAATACGGTTTATCCCCAGACCCTTGATACCAGAAGCATTATCGAATCCTTCCTGAACACTGAATTCCGCAAATATGCAGAGAAGCTGCTTTCAGGAAATCTTACACCCACGAGAGGTAAGAAAGAAACAACAGACCACCCGCCGATACATCCTGCCACCCCGGTCAAAAGAGGCGACCTTAAGGAAGATGAATGGAAGATTTATGAACTTGTGGTCAGGCGGTTCTTTGCCACTTTCGCCGGAGAGACGCAATGGGAGACAATGGCGGTTATCGTGGATATTAGTGGCGAGGAATTCGGGGCAAACGGTGCAAGACTTACGGAGCCGGGATGGAGATGGTATTATTCCTATAATGTGCCGCAAGACAGGATACTCCCGAAGCTCAGGGAAGGCCAGGTCTTGAAAGTTATAGATGTTAATCTCATCGGAAAAGAAACACAACCTCCTTCAAGATATGGCCAGGGACACCTCATAAAGATAATGGAGGACTTGGGGCTGGGGACAAAATCAACGCGCCATGAGATAATATCCAAGCTGTATTCACGGGCATACGTTCACGGGAACCCCCTGCAGCCCACAAAGACCGCTTATGCTGTGATCGAGGCGCTTGAGAAGTATGCCAGCACTATCACAAAACCCGACATGACAAGCAAACTGGAGATAGATATGGATGAAATATCCGAAGGCAAGATCACAGAGGAGTACGTTATCAAAGAATCCAGGGACATGCTTGGCGAGGTTTTTAAAGACATGTCAAAGAACCAGGAACTGATAAGCGAATCCCTCAGGAACGGCCTCTATGAGGACAGGATAATAGGTACGTGCCAGAAATGTTCCTCTGACCTGATAATCCGCAAATCCAGAAAAGGCTCAAGATTCATAGGATGCTCATCTTACCCTAAATGTGATTTTACCCTCCCGTTGCCAAAGAGCGGCCAGATAATCGTTACAGATAAGCAGTGTAATGACCACGGTCTTTATTTCATCAAGATAATAAACAAAGGAAAACGCCCGTGGGACGTAGGCTGTCCACACTGCAATTTTATCGAGTGGCAAAAGAAGCTTGAGGAAGAGAAGAAAAACGGCACTGTAAAAAAAGAAGATAAGACCGCTAAAGAGACGAAAAAATAAGACCTTGAATATCGAAACGTTTCATTTCTTTTTCCTGATTTTTATCCTGATAAAATTACCCTCATCTTCAATACTTACAACTTCCTGGTCGTGAATCTTGCTCCATTTCGGTATTGTTTCTTTTGCTGTCTGGTCATCGGTTATAACCTCAAGTTCCTCACCAGGCTTCATCTCAGACATCTTCCGTTTTACATAAAAAAGCGGGAGCGGGCATACTTTGCCCCTGACATCAAGTTTTTCCATGTAAATATATCGTTTTTGATGATATTTTAATTTTGTCACTTTTGGACTATTTCCCCTGTCCTCTCATATGCCCGAAGGCCGGAAGGCAACTTTTCCCTGAATTCGTCCGAGCGCAGCGCCTCGAGGAATTTCTTTATCTCCCTTGCTCCAAGAAGTTCTTTGCGAATCACGAAATCATATTCTTCGTCCGCGATTTTGATGAATTTAAGCCCATTAAGTTCGGCTACCGTGCGTATGCCCACACCTGCATCAGCCTTTTCGAGCCGGACTGCCGAGGCGACAGCGCTGTGTGTTTTTGCCTCTGTATGATAACCTTCTATACTTTCGGCCAGTTCCTCAAATAGGAGACCTTTTTGTTCCGCTATCTTTTGCAGCTTTAAGTCGGTCAGTACCCGTGTTCCTGAACCCGTGTTCCTGTTGATGAACTTCATATTGACCAAATCTTCAAGTCCCCTGATGCTGCTATCCTTTCTTACTATCAAACCCTGCTCCCTCAGGTATCCTTTGACGACTACTGCATCATGGATACCGAACCTCTCCAGGAAAGGAATATTGTACACACCCGACTCATCAAGGAGATGCACACCGGCTATATCGGCTGTGCCGCTTCGGATAGCGCTTAAGCCCCCTGATGAGCCTGCATTGATCACCCGCATTTTCAATTCCATGATATCCGTAAGTGTATCCAGCCCGAGACAATGGCTTCCTACGAAAAGAAGGTCATAGGTTTCAAGTTTCCCGAAAAGGGTGACCTCCACGCTCTCGCCCGCCTCTATCATTTCCATATTCCCGGGGATCTCAATGAACCCATCAGCTTCCGATAGCGTTGTTATGGCGCCTGAACCTTTTTCGATCGGATAAGCCCCTCCCCTGACGATACTGACGGGAAGAAGCTGGCTTCGTCCACCGGAGCGTACGCGGGAGGCCAGTTTTGCCTTCATTTTGATGCGTTCTTCCATTTTCCCTGTGGCTCTTCTTATGACAGGAGCAACAAATTCATTAAAGATCGTAAGCGCTGATGCCGGATATCCCGGAAGGCCAAAAACCGGTTTCCCGAACACAGTCCCTATGATAGCAGGCTTTCCGGGTTTTATGTCTATCCCGTGGGCAAGGATATCTCCGTGCCCGCCGATTATCTTATACATGATATCGCCCGAGCCTGCCGAAGTGCTTCCTGATGTAAGGATGATGTCACATTCTTTTCCTGCTTTTTCCAGGGTGTTTTTCATAAGAGCCTCATCGTCCCTTATTATGCCGTAATTAACAGGGATGCCGCCGCATTCTTTTATAGCAGATGACAATGAAAAAGAATTGATATCGTATATCCTTCCGGGTTTTAATTCGTTCCCCGGCTTTTCAAGCTCATCTCCTGTTGAGATCATGCCGACATTCAGGCTATAGATATTTACTGTTTTCCTGCCCACGGCAGCAAGGACGCCGATATCCCTGGAACCAAGAAGTGTCCCTTTTTTCAGCACACGCTCGCCTGCCATTATATCCGAGCCTGCGTGCATTACATTCTCGTTGACCGAGACCGGGCGAAAGACCTTGATATTATCCCCCCCTGCACCAGTATATTCCACCATCACCACGGCATCGGCACCGGACGGCATGACAGCACCTGTTGCTATCTCAACCGCCTCTCCATTTCTTATATGGATATCGGGGTTTGTCCCTGCCGGGATCGAACCCGTAAGCTTCAGTTGCACAGGTCTGTCTTCACGCGCCTGGTATGTATCCCTGGCATTGACAGCGTAGCCATCCATCGAAGCCCTGTTAAAAGGCGGCACATCGACCCTGGATATTACGTCTTCGGCAAGAACAAATCCTGATGCATTTTCAATATCGATCCGGATAGTACGGGGCATGATATCGAGACCGAGACTTTTGATGATGTCGTTCGCTTCATCCTTCGTGACAAGTTGCCTGAATTCTTTTCTCACATGCATTTACATGAGGCTTTAATTAAAATGTTTATCTGTTTCAGAAAGGTATTTATAAATGCAATATATTAATAAAACTGAAATTATGAATGAGCTTAGAAAAATATTAACAGAGAGAGGTCCGATAAAAAAAGTCGGTGTCATAGGCATGGGTTATGTGGGAATACCTGCCGCCGTACTATTTGCAGAACAATTCGATTATGTCTGGGGATTCCAGCGCGATTCACCAAGTTCTGGTCATAAAATAAAAATGCTGAACGAGGGACAGAGCCCGCTAAAAGGGGAAGAACCTGGTCTTGAAGAACTGATTAAAAAAGTAAGGACAGAAGGGAAATTCGAAAGCACATCAGATTTCTCAAAAATACGCGAAGTGGATGCGGTCACACTGGCGATACAAACGCCTTTTAAGGATAATGTGAGTCTTGAGCCGGATTTTGGCGCGCTTGAGGAAGGCATCAGGCAGATAGGGAAGAATCTTGAGAGAGGAGTGCTTGTGGTGCTTGAATCCACGATCACGCCAGGAACGACCAGGGGTTTTGCTGCTGACATCCTGAATAATGAATCAGGGCTTGTGGCTGGTAAGGATTTCGCACTTGCGCATGCCCCTGAGAGGGTGATGGTGGGAAGACTCCTTCGGAACATTCAGGAACATGACAGGATTGTGGGCGGGATAAATGCGGAAAGCACAGAACGCGCCGTTGAACTGTACACGCCGGTGCTTACAAAAGGTAAAATAATCGCTATGGACTCAACAGCCGCAGAGGTGACAAAGACGGCGGAGAACACTTTCAGGGATTTGCAGATAGCTGCGGTCAATGAACTTGCCTTATATTGCGAGGCGATGAGGATTAACGTGTATGATGTGAGGGCGGGCATCGACAGCCTGAAAGGCGAGGGAATAACTAGGGCGATCCTTTATCCGGGCGCAGGAGTGGGCGGCCACTGCCTGACAAAGGATACTTACCATCTTGAGAGAGGTGCAAGGATAGCGGGCATGGGCCTTGATTATCCTGAGAACGCAGATTCCCTTTATGTCCTTGCAAGGAAGATCAACGATTTCATGCCCCTCCATATGTACAACCTCACGAAGGAAGGCCTTGAGAGGGCAGGGAAGAAAGTCAGGGGCGCAAAGGTGGCGATACTTGGCTGGGCATTCATTAACAATTCTGACGACACAAGAAACACGCCTGCTGAGCCGTATTATAACATGCTTCTTAAAAATGGCGCGAAGGCAAGCATCCACGACCCGTATGTTTTCGAATATGGTAGCCTTAAAATATCGCAAGACCTTGATGGGTGCATGAAAGGGGCTGACGCAGTGGTAATCTTTACCGGGCACAGCCAGTACAAAGGTCTTAAGGCCGGCGTGATGAAGAAGCTGGCGGGGTCAGGGCGCCCTGTTATTATTGATGGCAGGAATATGGTAGATGCGGATGCTTTCATTAAGGAAGGGTTTGTTTACAAAGGGATAGGGAGGGGGGATAAGAATTATCATGAGGTGGTGGGGTAG
>VEPN01000029.1 GCA_012026835.1 Candidatus Methanoperedens sp.
TGGGAAAATAAGAGTGAATTAAAACGGCAACTGATTACGGCATTTGAAGAGGGTATCATTATGGTTCCAATCTACGATTACTTGAGAACTTGACTATAGTACTGGGTTTTAATAAATCTACCCTGTCAATCCTCGTTTGCATTTCATCCATCTGCGTTTGCATGGAATTGATCTTTGCTTCAAGCTCATTTATTTTATTTTGTTCATTAGATTGTGAAGCCTGATCTGAAGTAGATGGCGCTCCGGGAGTCTTTGACACCTGCTCGTTCGTCTTTTCGGGCGAATTGCTTACGCAACCTGAAACCAGTATCCCTGTTATAAGGACAGCTAAAATAATGATCTTTCTGTTAATCATCATAATCCCTCTTCGGCGAACTATTTTTTTCAAGTATATAAATTTACCTAAAATGCTTCAAGATATATCATTTTAGTCCCCACAGAAGCTTAATATTACAGGGAGATGATTAAGCCCCAGATGCTAACCACAGATGAGATAAAACTCCTTATAAAAAAATACGCCCTGCAAAACGCGGTCAAATATAACAAGACACCGCAGTCCGGGGCTGTCATAGGCAAGGTTATGGCAAATCCCGAACTGCGCTCCAGGGCAAAAGAAATTACAGCCCTTACCGGAGAGGTCCTTTCGGAAATCGAGCAGATGGCACCTGCATCAAGGGAAGAAGAGCTGAATAAACTTGCACCTGAACTCGTTTTGGAGCTTAAGGAAAAGAAAGAACCTGAGAAAGGCTTACCCCCTCTTGAGCTTAATGAACCACTTGTGATGAGGTTTGCACCCAATCCCAACGGCCCTCCTACGATAGGAAGCTCCAGGGGGATAGTGGTAAATTCGGAGTACACAAAGAAATATCACGGCAAGCTCATTATCCGGTTTGATGACACAGACCCGGCGACCAAGCGCCCGATGCTTGAAGCTTATGACTGGTATCTGGACGACTGCGAGTGGCTGGGGGCAAAACCCGATGAGGTGGTTAAAGCCTCAGACAGGATTCCCCTGTATTATGAGGTTGCAGAAGAACTCATCAGGAAGGGCGGGGCATATGTGTGTTTCTGCGAACAGGATGTTTTCAAGACTCTCAAGGATGCAAAGAGTCCATGTTCTCACAGGGAACAGGGGATAGAGAAAAACCTTGTGTTCTGGGAAAAAATGATCGCAGGCGATTATAAGGAGCAGGAAGCCGTGCTGCGGATCAAGACCGACATAGCGCACAAAGACCCTGCAATAAGGGACTGGGTAGCTTTCAGAATAATCAAGACCCCGCATCCGAGGCCGCAAGTCGGGGATAAATACTGTGCCTGGCCTCTCCTTGATTTTGAAGGGGCGGTAGAGGATCACCTTCTTGGGACTACTCTCATTATCCGAGGCAAAGACCTTGCAGATAGCGAGAAGCGCCAGAGGTATGTATATAAATACATGGGCTGGACATACCCGAAAACGATGCACTGGGGACGCGTGCAGATACACGAGTTCGGGAAGTTGAGCACAAGCGGCCTCAAGAAAGCGATAGCTGATGGCGTTTATACGGGGTGGGACGATCCTCGTGTGCCAACTATCAGGGCGCTTCGCAGAAGAGGCATAAAACCTGAAGCGCTGCGGAAATTCATGATTGACCTTGGCCTTGGAGAAACTGATATCAGCCTCAGCCTTGACACTCTGTATGCAGAGAACAGGAAGATAATAGACCCTGTTGCGAACAGGTATTTTTTTGTATGGGAACCTGTCGAATTAGAGATAGAAGGCGCAGAGCCGAAAATCGCAAAGGCCCCGCTCCACCCATCCCGCGGAGGATTGCGGGAAATACCGGCAGGAACGAAGGTGCTGGTCTGCAAGAACGATGTGGATATACTCAGTGCAGGTGAAAAATTGCGCCTGAAGGATCTCTATAATATCCAGATAACAAACATCTCACCATTAACTGCGAAGTTCATAGGAACTGATATGGAACTTGTCAAGAAGGAAAAAGCCCGCATAATCCATTGGGCTCCTCTTGACGGTTTAAAAATCAGGGTTCTTTCTCCCGAAGGTGAATATATCGGTGTTGGAGAGAAGGGGATTGAGAAGGAGCTTAATAAGGTCGTGCAGTTTGAGAGATTTGGCTTCGTGAGGGTCGACAGTGTTAAAGATAACTGGGTTGTGGCATATTTTACGCACAGGTAAAATGTCATGGATTTATTTACATACAGATAATCATTATCATAATAATTATTATTTTTTTACTGAGATAATATTATATAGTTAAATCACTATACAAAGCATACTTTAATTGAAAGATAGGTGAGATAAATGAGCAAACTTGGTATTGGTGTAAAATGGGGTATAGGAATTGCGGGGATAGTAGTTTTGCTAGTTTCTTTATTGATCAACGGTTCATTTTTCATTGTTACTAACCCGATTTCGCAGGTTTCAGACTTGAATAACGACCTCCCGGATGGAATAAATCAAATAAATGATAATAACTCGGGTATGGATGAGATATCCGGAAACATCGCATTAAGCGATTCTGGCAAAGAAAGCGGCCAGGGAAACGAACAAGGATCTGGAGGCGGATTTAATGGAGGAAACACCCAGGGATCAGGATCGAGATTAAACCTAAAAAGCGACCAGGGAGATGAACAGGAGGAGTTATCAGAAAATACCGTTTCTGTGCCTGAGTTCCCGACAGTGGCAATGCCCATCATCTCTATTATAGCTATAACTCTTCTAATCCACAGGAGAAAGGGATAAAAGATACCCTTTCCTTTTTATTTTTCCATCTTCTCCCTCAACTCCCTCGCCATTCTTCCCAACTCTTTTTTCCCATATATCCCTGCTATTAATTCCACGGCTTCAAGAGCCCTTGCTGCCTGGTCAAGATACCCGAGCATATCGCCCGTGTATGCATAAACACCATACTGCTTCGTAAGCTGCGTGATAATCCCCTCGGGCGATAATCCTTCGGCGCATAACTCAATAACTCTTGCCGAGAACTTCTTCTCGGCGCAGCCGCAGTACGGCGAATCCTTGCATGTGCATGCCATGAACTCGCGTGCGAAGTCGAGCATGACGCGGCGCAGGTTCTCTTTCAGCTTTGAGAGTCCGTCTGCCGAGAAAACGATATCAAGACCCGCACCGAAAACTCTTGTTGGGATATCCGTTCCCAGGGAATCCGATAGCTGCGAAGCGTACCTGAAATACACAGCATCCAGGGTCTCAAGTTCAATGACAATATCCAGCGGCTTGCGTCCCGCAAGTACAGCGTTTTTTATCAGGAAAGTCTGCTCCACGCTCAAAAAATGCGCGGCCACGATGCGTCCAAGTTCAGTCGGAGAAAAACCGGAATTTGTTTTTTCAATGAACCCGTACTCTCCAAGCTTATCCAGCATGTAATCAAGGTTCCCCTCGCCGAGCATCGATCCATTCATTTTTCCAAGATCCGAAAATTTATGGGCAACAACTATGTTGGAAAGGGTCTCTTCAAGCAGTTCATCCTCCCCGTAGTCCACACCAAAATGCTCAAGCTCCCCCTTTAGCAGCCTGAATGCTATCTCATCCTCAGAGTCTCCTTTCCCGAACCTCTTTTCAGGGTCTGCAAGCAGTACCACCACGCCCCTGTCATGGTAATCAGGCCTTCCCGCCCTCCCGAGCATCTGCTGGAACTCGCGCACCGTAAGCCATTCTATACCCATGGCAAGGGACTCAAATATCACCTGGGATGCAGGAAAATCCACACCTGCCGCAAGCGCCGCTGTGGTAACTACAACCGGAAGCTCCCCTTTTCCGAATTTTTCTTCCACCTTCTTTCTTTCTTGATATGAAAGCCCTGCATGGTAAGGCATGGCTTTTATCACAAGCCCTTTCGCAAGCACTTCACAATTGCGGCGCGAGTTTGTAAATACGATGGTCTGCCCCCTGAAACCCTTAGAGGATCTCTTATCGTATTCCTGCTGTGCAAGCCTCTCTATCAATCGTTTCTTCTCGTGTTCGGGCGCAAAGATAAGATGCCTATCGATAGGTACGGGCCGCTCCTCGAACTCGATAAGACCAGCTCCCAGCTTTTCAGCAAGCCATTGCGGTTTTCCAACAGTAGCTGAAAGATATATGAACTGCGCGTCCGGCGCGATGAATTTCAAACGCGCAATAAGGCCATCAAGCCGGTGACCCCTTTCTTTATCTTCAAGCATATGTACTTCATCTATGACAACTGTACCGATGCTCCCGAGCGTTTTACTTTTCTCCGACCTGAGGACAAAATCAATCCCTTCGTAGGTGCCTACGATTATATCTGATGATAATGAAGTCCGGATTCCTCTTGTACCTTTTATTATCCTGCTTGTCCCGATGCGCAGTGAAGTTGTCGCGATTGAGGAATAGCGCTTCGTGAATTGCTCGTATTTCTGGTTTGCAAGCGCCACGAGAGGTACTAAGAAAAGCATCCTGCCTTTTTTGTTCATGATATTTTTAAGCCCTGCAAGTTCCCCGACCAGCGTTTTCCCTGTGGCCGTAGCCGAGACGACCAACTGGTTCTTCCCTTCAAGAAGCCCCGCGTTAATGGAAAGCGCCTGCACCGGCATCAATACTTCAAGCTGGTGGAGAAGTATCTTTTTAAGTTCATCGTGGACAGGCAGGTCTTTCACTTTAATTGAACAATCAACCCTGCTTGCCTCTATAGTATCAAATCTCGTCAGACCCGAATCCAGTTTTTCGGGGCTTAGCATTGCAAGCACCCTGTCAAGGTTCCTTGTTTTAAGTAATATATGAATAAGCCTTTCCTGCCCGTGTTTGCCCAGTTTTGCGGATTTTATTTCCCTTAAGAGTTCTTTTTTGGCGCATTCTTCACATATATTTTCATTATGAAACCTGATGGAATTGGTATCGACAGTTGTATATCTGCCTGCAAGGAGGCATATGCGGCAGGTGTTCGCATACCCGTAATCCAGCTGATACGCTGATAAAAGTTCCTTGAATCCTGCTTCCGATACTTCATCCCCCTCTGCAATGAGAACCTTGTCCGCAAGGCGCAGAAGTTCAATAAGCTCATCCGGCGCCCTGAATTCTTCTTTCTCTCCCTGTCTTATCCTGAACCTGCCTGCGCGGGCTCCTTTTGGGGTTTTCTTTAATGTCAGGATACCGTAAAAGATCGGCTCTTTAGAATTATCTTTGATCGGAAGGACTACAATATTTGATTTTTGCGGGTGAATAATTACCGAAAGCATTCTGGTTTAGAATAAACGCATCATGTTATTAATATTGGCACAGGATAACCTGAACAGATGTTTCACAGCCCCTGGAACAAATAACTATTATGGAAACTTTCAAATCCGGTTAAAAAAAAGCCTGCAACGGTTTGCAGGCCAAGAGATGCTAAATCGTATCAGCCAGACACTTTGAGACAGGCTATCTAAATATCAGGCCACATATTCCAGAAATCCTTTCGTTGTATAGGAGACAGGCTTTCCATCTATATTACCGCTTACTTCATATGACCCTGATAATTCCCATATGATCCTGTATCCACCGCTTTCAAGTGGTATTGGAATTGGCGTGAAGCGCTCTGCGGTAAATACGATATTGACTTTATTTTCTCCTGAAACTGCATCCAGCACTGTGATCATCGGGAAAGGATACTCTGGATATGAGTTTACCATGATATCCCGTCGAATCTGCATTTCGCTGTCTTCAAATCTCACTATTATTTTTTTGTTCTTCCATATCTCAAGGACTGATCTATGTGATTCTGTATGGTTTCTATCTGTTGTGTTGCCAAAAACGAAAGAATAAGACCCTGTATCATCTCCTTTCAGGTTATTCTTTTTTTCGGAGGCCTGTCCCCAGTCCCATCCCACATTATCCTGCCATAGCCAGTATCCCCAATTGTGATCGTGGTAACCTCTAACGTTTTTCAGTTCGTAGATTTTTTCCAAAGCTGTTCCTTTATTGACAGTTAATGTTCCTGTAACTTTCATCCTGGGCGAAGCTACGAGCCAGTAGATCGACCTGCCGGGCTTAAAAGATGCATTGAAAACCGGAGCAGGATCAGTTATGGGTTTGAACAATGCGTCGAAAACCGTCTGTGCATCATTTGATTCAACATGTACCGAGTAACCTTTTTCTGTCAGTGTAACATAGCTCCCTGATATTCTGACGGCTGGTGTCCTGTTTGACCATTCGGCCATTGTTACAGGATATAAGTCAATCGTGAGATTTTCTTTAACAGGAGTGGAATAACTTAGCAGGACAAAGGCGATACTCTTTGAAGGATCATTTATATCCCCCTTTAAAGTAAGTGTAGTAATGAACGAAAGGTTCTGTTCTTCGTCAATTATATTGAAATAGTGCCATTCGTCGTATAACATGCTTCTTGGATCGCCTTTTTCAGGGGGATGGAATACATCTAAAACTGAGAGTTCGCGTATCAGGCTACCTTCTTTTGCGATAGCCAGATTTGAGGCTGCTGACAATAGTAATATTGCAGCTATCAGGATCAATATCGGTTTAAGTTTCATTCTATTCACCTCTTAAGTTTATTTTATCGCTTCTACAGTATCAAATCCGGGCATTTCAAATATGGTTTCGTGGCTTGCCAGTGCGGGTGCTGTTAATGACAGGATTACAGCACACATGATTACACATATTGTTATTATAGTCGCATTTCTGTTCATATTTTATGCTTTTTCGGCCGGTTAGCAGTTCATCATGATAATAGCGATTATTGATTTATAGTTTTCCGGTCATCTAATAATTTTGTCCCATGACCAATTGTAACTGTTTTTGCTGAAACTTTGAATATTCATATCTTTCTTCATCTTTCTTATTCGGCGGGCACTCCTCTACTATACCTATGAGGGGCGCAATCCCGAAGTATAGCGATTAAGAATAGAAATAAGGAGTAATAGACATATCTTTACTTGTGCATTTACGCACTCCGGTTTTGGCATAATAACGAGTACATCCGCCATAACAGATTGGTAAATAATAGCAATCCCTGCATTTTTCATCCTTAAATGGATTTGATTTTTGATACCATTTTGATATATGTGTTATATTAAATTGTAACATACCTGCCTTATTTATCTGGCCAATATTTGCCGTTTCTGTTGAAATATCATTTAAACATTTCCATATTTTCAGATCAGGGGTAACATAAAAAAAATTAACTCCACCAGCAGATTCACAATGTTGCAGGTAATAAGTGCTCTTGACTATATTAAATCCATAATTTTTCGCTTCATCATAAAACTTTTTCAAATCAAAAATTGTATTACTATTAGCTTCACCGAAGTGACTGGTTGTATAGATTGGCCTGAATATAATATTTATTTTTCCCCTCTCTTCCAAATTAAATGACTCTAAAATAGGCCTGATGTGATCAATATTTTGGTTTAATAAATTTACTCGCAAAATGAAATGAGTATTCGTATGCGTTTTAATGCCATATTGTATTGCTGCTTTAAAATTATTAACTATTATATCAAAGGTTACTCTATTATTATGCAAAATGCGAAGCTTGTTATGAACTTCCTTATTGCCATCCAATGTAACTTGAAGAGATATACAATTATATTTAAATAATGCGCTTACCGTATCTTTATCCAATAAGAAGCCATTTGTTACAATATTAATACTCAAATCATATCCGTAGTTCTTACTTTGCATGGATACATAGTCCAAATAAGAGAACAGTTCGTTCTTTTTTAAAAGTGGTTCTCCACCAAATAAACTAATATGTACTCTCTTTCTATTACAAAAATTCTCATTAGCAAAATTTCTTAAGATATCAAAATAATCTTTAACTTCATCATCTTCTTTTTCATATCCTGCTTCAAAACAATATGGGCATTTAAAATTACATTTAAATGTTGGCACTAAAACAACATTGATTTCGTCTGTTCGGAAATAATTTGCGTTATATAAATATTCAATACGTTCGAGTTCGTTTATATTATCGGATAAAATAAAACCGTTTTTGATCAGAATATCTTGATAATTCTTATTTTCCCCTATACAAGGATTTTTTTCATTTAATATGCTCTTTATTCTTTTTAACTCAGTTCTTTTGACTTTGATGCATGCTCTGCTAAATGAATTAAATAAGAATATGGAATCATTTTCCCTGAAAAATTTGTTATATCTGCTATCTCTATACATATCTCCATCTTAATTTTATAGAAATAATGTTAAAGTCAAACGCCGGGCACACCCAACCGCACAGAGCTGTGGAGTATAGCGATTAATACTTAGGGCAATTTCCTGTACAAGTACACGCGTCCAAAATCAATTTTTGGGTTAGAATAAGTTCAGTTGCCTCAGTTTTAATCACGGCTTCATTAATAATCTCTATAATACTCTCATCTTCCATGTATTTAATATACTTTTTTGGTTATTTATAGCTTTGCTTTTAAAAAGTTCAAAAGCACAATTGCAGATGCGGTAGCTCCCTGTTTCAATATCTTAGCCATATGCACCAACCGGGCCACGAGTTCCCTTTGCCACAATATACCTGCGGAATGATTATCTGTGTTTAATTCTTTATAATGCTTTGCATTTTTATCTGTTGCAAGTAAACATATCGCAGGTTATATGTGTATGCGGAGTCTTAGAGAACCGCTGATTTTGAGATTATGGAGTCTTAATTATGGACAGTTTATCGCTAATCACAAGGAATACCGAAGAAATAGTCACAAAAGAAGAAATTGAGGCATTGATCGAATCAAATAAACAGCCCTCGGCCTACGTGGGATACGAACCCAGCGGGAAGATACACATGGGCCATGTACTGACAGTGAACAAACTCCTTGACCTCCAGCAGGCAGGGTTTAAGATAATGGTGCTGCTTGCGGATATCCATGCTTACCTCAATGAAAAAGGGACAATGGATGAAGTGAGGAAAATCGCAGATTATAACAAGAGATGCTTTATAGCCCTTGGTCTTGATGAAAAAAAGACAAAATTCGTTCTTGGTTCATCATACCAGCTCAAACCCGAATACATGCTTGATGTCCTGAAACTTGCCCGCAGTACCACGTTGAACCGGGCGCGGCGCAGTATGGACGAGGTGAGCAGGGACGCCGAGAACCCCAAGGTGTCCCAGATGATATACCCCCTCATGCAGGCGCTGGATATTGCACATCTTGGCGTGGACGTGGCAGTAGGCGGCATCGACCAGAGAAAAATCCACATGCTTGCGCGTGAAGGGCTGCCTGAGCTTGGCTACAGGGCGCCTGTATGCATCCATACCCCCATTCTCCTCGGGCTTGATGGCAAGAAAATGTCTTCGAGCAAGGGTAATTACATTTCCGTGGACGATACGGCAGAGGGTATCAAAAAGAAAATGAAAGGGGCTTTCTGCACAGAAGGTGAAGTCAAAGATAATCCCGTGTTGAGCCTTTTTAAGTTCCACATCATGCCGCGCTATCCGGAAATAGTTATAAAGCGCCCCGAAAAATACGGAGGAGACCTGCATTATGAAAGTTACGAGAAGCTTGAATCCGATTTTGCGGCAAAGGCACTGCATCCTATGGATTTGAAGGCAGCGGCTGCCGGGTATATGAATGAGATACTTGAGCCAGTCAGGAAACTTATGGTGGAAAAGTAATTATTTTTGCATGAAAGGCATTCTTTGCTACTATTCAGGCTCAGGTAATACACAATTAGCCTGCCAGTACATCACAGGAAAATTGAAAAATCTGCTACAATCACTGTCCTGGAAGGGTGATATACACAGCGAAGTACAGGGGCGTCGGGTATTATCCGCAACCTATTAGTCGGTTGAAGGAGAAGTTGAAAGTCTGATGGAGGATCATGATCACACATATAGTCCTTTTCAAGCTGAAAGACAAAAGTCCGGAGAACATTGAAAAAGCAAGGGATGTCCTGTCGAGCATGAAAGTTAAGATCCCGCAGTTACGGCATCTGGAGGTCGGAACTGATGTGCTCCGCTCCGAGCGTTCCTATGATATTGCCCTTGTAACAAAATTCGATTCCCTGGAAGGGCTTACAGCGTACCAATCCCATCCTATTCATGTCGAAGTGGCGAAATTCATGATATCAATCAGAGAATCTTCAATAACCGTAGACTACGAATCAAAATAGGTAGTCCCCCTGGATATTTACGACCTCTGTACTGTTTTTTGCTTTTGAGTACCTCTCCAGCGGCTCCAGGTTCAGGTCAAGAAAAGTCCTTCCCCATTTGAACTTGTCAAGGATGAGTCCAGCCTGTTCTTTTTCACCAAGTATGTAAAGTGCAGCAGCAAAAGCTTCAACAGTGCAGAGCTTGAAAGGCTTCCCGTAATTCACAGGGTTGGCAGCAACAAGGAATGGCAGAGCGCGGTGCTTAAGGTGCAGTTTTAGAATCATCGGGAACACACGCTCCACTTCCTCCCATGAGCAGTCAAGTACTGCAATACCCCGGCTTGAATCGTCGGCGGGTGAAAGTGCCTGCTCTGCAAAAGGGTCAAGAAGTATGGCCTCGCGGGGGAGCTTTCCTGGCACATCATGCAATAATGCAAGCTTGAACCTGGCAAGCTTTTTTCCAGAGCACTTCCTTGGGTCGCACTGGTTTGCATGATACATATGGAGCGTTATCATGTCCTAATTGATATTGCAGGCAAATATCAGGTTTTTGGTGAAAATTGTCGGTGAGAACACAAAAACCACAATCATTATTTAATCAAAAATCTATAAATTGGCCGCATGGCAAAAAAGAAGCAGAAACAGCCCGAAAAAAAATCGAATCCGGCAATAGCATATGCAGTATTTGCACTGCTTGTTATCGCTGCCCTGGTTGTTTTCATATCATTGAACAAGGCACCTGAAAACCCCAAAGAGAAACTTCCGACTACCGGCGATTTCGTGAAACTTGATAAACCGACAACTTATGAGCCCGGTAAAGTGAAAATAATGGAAATAATGAAGTTCGATTGTCCTCATTGTTATGATCTTCACAAAAATATGCCCCAGTTATTGAAAAAATATGGTGATAAAGCAACAATTACCTATGTTCCGATAGTATGGCCCAAGCAATCCACAAAGAGCATAGAAGCATACATCATAGCAGAAGAAATGGGAAAGGGCGAGGAAATGCAGGATGCCTTATTTGAATCACAGGCATTATACCAAGCAAAATCCCCAAATGGAATGGACATAATGGAGAGTGTCCCGGCCATCGAAATTGTCGCTGCAAGGATTGGTCTTGGTGCTGATTTCAATGCAAAACTTGAGAGCGGTTATGCAAGAAACGCTTCGCTTGAGAATCTCAAGATCATGCGTGGTTATAATGTGGAGGTAGTAGGGACGCCCCTGGTAATAATGAACGGAAATTTAAAAGTCAATCACAATCCTGTGACCAATCTGGATACTGTTATCGGTTCCTTATTAAGCTAGATAATTCCTGCATACATTAAAACTGCGATGATAAGCAAAGTCACTCCGGTGGCAAGGCGCATTGCAGACCTTCTTTCTTTCCTGAACTTCTCCACTTTTTCAGGGTTCAAACCAAAAGCTATAGCCGCACCCAGAATAAGCACAGGAAACACCACACCGAGGTTGTATGCCGCAAGATACAACATTCCCGCGCTATCACCGCTTCTTACCATGTCAAGAATAACAAAATAAACGGCTCCCACGCACGGGGCTTTAATAAGTGAGAACAACGCACCCATGAAAAACGATGCCGGAAGGCTGACATTTTTTGTCACGCTCTCGGTCAGGCGGATGAAAGCTTTGGGGGTGTAGAATGACGATTCCGTATTTCTCCTGAGATGATAGGCATCGTAAACGTGCCACAGCCCAAGAAATCCTATCAGCATCACAAGGAAATTCTTAATACCGGACTGCATGCCTGGTGATTGCTCAAGTATCCTGAGAAGGCCTATTCCCACTATTAAATACGTCATGAAAATACCAAGGCTGAACATGAGAACTATCAGGAGCACATTGCGCCTCCTTCCAGTGGTCGCAAGGGTGACAGATGCGATAAAAGCAAGTATCGCAAGGAGACATGGATTAAATCCAGCCAGGAAACCCACCACAAAAACAGAGGGTACTGAAAGGATGATTTTATTATCTGCGGAGGCATTCGGAACAGAAATTGAAATATTGGCATTATCGATTGCCTCTTTTAGGATCACCTCAAGCTTTGCAGTATTCCCTTCATAACTATCATATGAGATTATTCTCTTCCTATCTTTGTTTATGACCACCGAAGGCGTACCCGGGATCTTGTATTTTATAGCCAGCTCGCGCCCTTCTTCGTTGGCATTGTACATTGAGAACTTTACCCTGCCACCATAGGATTTTATCACATTCTCAACCGCAGGTGTTGCTTTTTCACATTTCTGGCATCCGGGGATATAGAAATATTCGACAGTTACTATCTTGTTATCCTGCACGGTATTGCCTGCTGGCACATTATCGACCAGTAATTCACTCTTCCCGGAATTATTACCTGTGGTATTTGAAGCGTTCAAACCTTCTCTTTCGAGCGTGATTTTCTTGTAAGCTTCAAAAGTTTTGCCTGCAATAATCACCGTCGCATTAATATCGTGGATACCGGGCTCAATTGCAGAACATTCCTCACACGATGGGGTCTTGAATTCAAAATCAAAGCGATTAGAGCCTTTTTCAATGGCAACTTCCCTTTTTTCATTTATTGAAGGCCTGTCAAAAGCATTTTTTATTCCTGATATCTGAATCTCCCCTTTTCCATCGTCAGGAGAATTGAAGTATAGCTGTATTTTAAGTGTCTCGTTAGAGTGATAAATATCCTTCTCGGTAGATAACGACAGGATTTGATCTACAGAATCAGGTTCCAATTTACCGGATCTATATGTTCCGCATACATTTGCAAGGGTTCCGTTTTTATAGTCTCCTGTAAAATTCTGGTTTTTTGCGATCTGTATTCCGGAAATAATGTTGTTATTTTCAAATATCCCATTAATACATACCTGCTTTCCCTCAAAAGCCCCTGTGTTTGTTAAAAATTCTGATGGAGAGACTGTTTTATAAGTGGATGATCCAAGGCACCCAAGAACTGCAAAAAACGATATAATAAGAATAATTGGTAAATATTTCATAATTTTTTTCTGGCTTTATTTTTCGAAAAATCTCCTGAGGAATTTTCTGAAATCTTCATCCTTGATATTTAAAATCTCATCATCTTCCAGAACATGATACTCTTTTTTAATACTTAAAGCCACGTGCTTCCCGATACCGCATTTTGTTATCTCGGATTCCAGGAGGTCTTTTGCCCGCGTAAATTTTCTGGGTATCTCGATCATATATTTCCCGTTCCTGATATACACATTGGAAAAAGTATTTGAATCGTTATATTTGGATTTAAAAGCCTCCGCATGTTTTCCCGAACCTGCCTGCGGGCCTGCATGTTTTTTGACCTGCGGGAGCTTTGCAGATTCAAGCTCGAATAATACAATGGCCTTGCCATCGGCCCAGACGCCGCTATTATATACATGAAAATCGAATCGTTCGAGAAGTTCCTGGACAGACCCTTCAAGTTTATGAAGCTGGGGGTACAGCACATCCTCTACCATATCAGGAGGTTCAAATTCGATCGCGAGCAGTGATGTACCCCTTTTGTCCATGATGTCCCTGAAAGCGTCATCGTTAAGAGATTCGGGAACCCGCTCCCAGAAAAACGTCTCATCAGGCTTTTTCAGGTATTCACATGATCTATCGATAAAAATGCACATGTTATCAAGGGACAGCGCTGCTGCCACGTTCCGCGCCGGGTCTGTGGGGTCTATCATTACGAGCGCGTCTTTATGTGTCACATTGCCGTGATTTTCAATATCGATCGTCGCGCCTGGCTTCCATGTACAGGCAGCCTCAATGACGGCCATGAACGAACCGTAATGGATCACCAGCAATTCCGCAAGATAACCTGAAAAACCGTGTGTCCTGAGTTCAGAGCCATAGACACCTCCTCCCTTCATGAACTGCTTTAACAGGAGGACCTCATCCTCGAGCCCTTTTATCCTGGATAGCACATAACTGTTATGGAAAGGCGTCCTGTCAACTGCTGACTTTATGACCGCAGCGCTCTCCACGCCAAAAGCCGGGACAAGATCGACTTCGAACCCGTCAAATATTGCGTTTATATATGGGTGTTCTGCATATCTTTCTTCATAGATTTGTGATTCTTGCGCAATTTTTCGTGCTATGTGAAGCCCTTTCTCTTCAAGATGCTCACGTTCGACCTCAGGCGGGAACATTATGAAAATATCAAGATCGCGTTCCCCTGATAGCCATGTCCCGCGTGCGGATGAGCCTACAAGTATCGCTTTGATAGCAAATCCTTCTGTTTTGCCGATAGTGTTAATCCGGGAAATTATGCTCTCTGCCAGAGCTTGGAGTTTGCGCTTTTCCGGCTCTTTGGGTTTGATGCGGGAGAGGACACAGGTGCGGATTTTGTCGATTTTGGTCATTGTAGTTTATTTCCCAGTTATTGGCATAATACACCAAAAGTTTATAAATTATATTTTAAGTTATTTAATGTATATTTTCTACTATTTAAGCTTCCACTATTCGAAAAGTATAAGCAACTAACATAATGTTATTTTGAGGCTTACGCTTTCTGATAATCGGGATGCAATTCCTTCTTTTATCGTGGGAACTTTTGAAATGTAATCGGATAATTTAAGTTGTACTGAAGCAATACAGTTTTCGAAAGTAGATATTATATGTTGCATAAATATTTATTTACTCTCGTAATATTTAAATCTTTCTATTTTAATTTGTCAATAAATAACAAATATTTCAAAAACATTACAGATTAGCTCCTCTGTATCTTCGCAGCCTGCAACGTGTGTTCCATCAGTATCGCTATCGTCATAGGCCCCACGCCGCCGGGAACGGGTGAGATTAACTTAACCTTTGACAGCACATCATCGAAATCCACATCACCATATACCCGTTCATCAAGCCATGTTATTCCTACATCAAACACGATAGCCCCCTCTTTCACCATATCGGCTTTTATCAGACCACGCACTCCTGTAGCCACGATAAGGATATCAGCTTCTTTTGTGTGGCTCTTCAGGTCTTTAGTAAATACATGGCATATCTTAACAGTTGCATTGCGGTTAAGGAGCATGATAGCCGCGGGCTTTCCCACAACATTGCTGTGCCCCACGACCACAACTTCCTTTCCCTGGAGATCGATATTGAATTCCGAAAGGGCCCGGACGATGCCTTTTGGAGTGCAGGGCACAAATCCCTCTCGCCCGATAAGCATTTTTCCCATGCTTTCGGGGCTGAAGCCGTCCACGTCCTTTTCAGGAGCTATACGCATCATCACATCCCGCTCGTCTATGTGCTTCGGGAGGGGCAACTGCACAAGTATCCCATGTATCTCAGGTCGCCTGTTCAGTGTATCGATCAGCCCGATTATTTCATCCTGCCGCGTCTCCTGCGGGAACTTGTGGTCTTCGGATAAGATGCCAACGCGTTTGCATGCCCAGTGCTTGAGCTTGACGTATAATTTTGATGGGGGGTGTTCTCCCACGAGTATTGTTGCAAGGGCGGGCCTGATACCGTGTTCACTGATGAATTTTTCAACCTCTTTTTTGACCTCGCCTTCAATACCCTGCGCTATTTTCCTCCCGTCTATAACGCGGGGATCAGTGACCTCTGGAAGCGGCTCCATCAGAGAACCTCACTCATACGGGATTGGATGCTGCCTGCACATATCAAGAATGGTTTTCTTCACTTCTTTCAATCTTTCTTCATCCTTCATGTTGCGAAGGATGTCATCTATCGCCCCGGCAATTATCGACATTTCCCGCTCCTTCATTCCCCTTGTGGTTGCAGCCGGTGTGCCTATGCGGATGCCGCTTGTGATAAACGGGCTTCTTGTCTCAAAGGGTATTGTGTTCTTGTTAAGAATGATTCCAGCCTCGCCAAGCCTTGCCTCGGCATCTTTGCCTGTGAGATCAAGAGGATTGAGGTCAACGAGCATCAAATGGTTGTCAGTTCCTCCTGAGACTATCTCATGACCAGCCGATGAGAGCTCATTTGCAAGCTTCTTGGCGTTTTTCACTATCTGTTTCTGGTAATCTTTAAAATCCCTGTTCATCGCTTCTTTGAATGAGACCGCTTTTGCAGCGATGATATGCATCAAGGGGCCGCCCTGTATGCCGGGAAAAACCGTTTTATCAATCTCTTTGGCATATTCAGATTTGCACATTATCATCCCGCCACGCGGGCCCCTCAGGGTCTTATGCGTCGTCGTTGTAACAAAATCCGCATATGGCACAGGGTCAATATGTACACCAGCAACCACAAGCCCCGCAATGTGCGCTATATCCGCAAGCAGCAACGCGCCCACCTCATCCGTTATCTCCCGGAACCTCTTAAAATCAAGCTCGCGGGGATAAGCGCTTGCACCGGATACGATGAGTTTGGGCTTGTGTTTCCTTGCAAGTTCGGCCAGGTTATCGTAATCTATTGTTTTTGTCTCTTTGGAAACCCCGTAAGGAACTATGTTGAACAACTTTCCAGAAAAGTTTACCGGGCTGCCGTGGGAAAGATGGCCCCCGTGAGATAAGTCCATGCTCATAATAGTATCCCCGCACTTTAGCATGGCAAGATACACGGCCATGTTGGCCTGCGACCCTGAGTGGGGCTGCACATTGACATGTTCTGCGCCAAAGAGTTTTTTCGCCCTCTCTATTGCCAGGTTCTCGGCAGCATCGACGAACTCGCAGCCGCCGTAATATCTCTTGCCAGGATAGCCTTCGGCATATTTATTTGTCATTACCGAGCCCATGGCCTGGAGGACTGCACGGCTGGCATAATTCTCTGAGGCTATCAGGTTTAGTTTGTTCCTCTGTCTTTCGGTTTCGTGTCTCATTATTTCATAAATTTCAGGGTCGATTGTTTTTAATGGCATAATGATTCCTTTTTTCAGTTTATGATCTTCACTTTCCTTCCTTCTATACGCAACCTGTTTTCGATGACCAATTTCACGGCTTCGGGATAAATCTTGTGTTCCTGTTCAAGTATCCTGTTCGCAAGGCTCTCAGCAGTATCATTCTCCTTAACTTCAACGCACCGTTGCAGGATAATAGGGCCCCCGTCAAGCTTATCATCCACAAAATGAACAGTGCATCCTGCCACCTTTACGCCGTGGTCAAATGCCTGCTTCTGGGCATGGAGACCGGGAAAAGCTGGAAGCAGCGCAGGATGGATATTGAGGATTTGATTCTTATACTTAAGAAGCAAAGTCTTTCCGATTATCCTCATATAACCTGCAAGCAGTACGAGCTGTACATCATGGTCTTTCAGGACCTTTACTACCTCTTCCTCGTACGATTCTCTTGAAGAAAATTTTTTAGGGTCAACAAAAATAGTTTCTATACTATGGTTTCTTGCCCTTTCCAGCGCATATGCGCTTCCGACATCGCTTATCACGACAGCGATACGCGCTTTCAGATATCCTTTCTCAATATTATCTATTATAGACTGGAGGTTTGAGCCTCTTCCCGACACAAGCACTGCTATGTTAACCATGTGGAGTGCCCTTATATCGTCAGGAATCTAATAGGTTTTGGTTTATTTCTGCCTGTAAAATTCAACTAACAGGTCGTTCGTGCACTTGATTTGCGCTTTTGCCATCCCCACAGGGCAATCTGCCTGATGTTTGTCGCCACAATTTAGGCATGCTTTTTCAAGGGCTCGGAGATAATCAATCCTGCATGACATGTTGCTATTCAAAAATTTCACCTTGGGAGCTTTCATGATCTGGATAAAAATAAAGGTTTCGTTCCGTTGTGCATATTTTTGGAATGACCATAATCAACTCGCAAGATTTAATATACCCTTTGAGTATTAAGTTGATTGGAACATGCCTCCTGAATTAAAAAGTGATGAGTACGTATTATCTGCCATCAATACAAAAAATGAAGTCATAGACGTTGTGGTCTGCAAATGCGGACATTGCAATGAGAACGTTCCTAAAGTGGGATTATGTCCTGACTGCAACACCACGTATGAGCATAAAAACACAGTGGAGAACCCCGATACAGGCTTCATCCATTTTGTTTATGAATGTTCTGGGTGTCCCCCGGGAAAGAGGAAAGCCCAGAAAATCATCAAAATAAACGACGGTGGCAGTAATAAAACCTCAAGGGACGAGTTGATAAAGAACTTCCTCTAATCAACGAATAAAGGCTTATCGGAGTGTGGGAACAGATTCATCTCCTCAGCTGTTTTGATAAGCTTATCAACCGCCTTGATACCCTCTCCGATATCAAGTGTAAAATCATTCACATACAGGTTGATATGTCGGTTGATCACGTCATCATCCAGCTCCTGTGCATGTTGCTTTATATACTCCCGTGTAATATCCCTATTCTGGAACGCGTATTCGAGACTCTTTCTAATAAGAAGGTCGATCTCACGTATCAAGCCTGCGCCCAGGTCCCTTTTTGCAAATATCCCTCCAAGAGGGATGGGAAGACCGGTTTCCTCCTCCCACCATTCCCCCAGGTCTGCCAGCTTCATAAGTTTGTAATGAGGGTATGTGAACCTGCTTTCATGGATAATCAGGCCCGCATCCACAATTCCAAGGCTGACAGCGTTCATGATGCGATCAAAAGGCATCTCTACTATATTTTTCACATCAGGCGCATACAATTTGAGGAGAAGATATGCTGTTGTCATCTTCCCCGGAATTGCTATCTTTTTTCCACATAACTCATCTTTATTTATGGATTTTTTTGCCACCACAAGGGGCCCGCATCCCCTTCCAAGCGCACTTCCTGAATGAAGAAGGCAGTAATCTTCCCTGAGATGGCCAAATGCGTGAAAAGATGCCTTGGTGACATCCAGCTCTTTCCTGAAAGCCATACGGTTCAATGTTTCCACGTCTTCCAGTATCTCAGAAAATACCATGTCAGCTTTGATTTTTTGATGGACTAAAGCATAGAATATAAAAGTGTCGTTAGGGCATGGGGAATAGCCCAGGGAAATTATTCTCATTTTAACCTCCTGACCAGCTCAATTACAGCCTTACTGCAATTTGAGGCAGCTTTATCTATGTCCCATTTTCCAAGGTCCCTGTCTTTAACCATATTACTTATCCCGCGGATTTCTATCATTGGAATCCTGTAAAAGGCACACAAATGGGCAACTGCAGCGCCTTCCATGTTCTCACACAGGCCGCTAAAGCGTTTCCTTAACACCTCTCCGCTCTCGCGCGTGCCTGAACACTGCGATACTGTAATAAAATCCCCTGACATTACATTAAAACCGCAATCTTTTGAAGCCTTTATAGCGAGATTTGATAATTCCGCCTCCAAAGGGAAAGTATTGTAATACTCTTTTTCATTTTTTAGTAAAGGTAATCCCATAAACTCCATTGATCTCCAGCCCTCTTTGGTGGATACACCTTCTTCTGCGTAGTTCTCACTTTCTGCAACTGCGATATCACCGGTTTTTTGTAGCGTATAAGCGCCTCCGATGCCGAAAAGTATAAGGAAATCTATATCATAATTCTCAAGTACCAGAGTTGTAGAATGGGCAGCATTGGCCTTTCCAATACCGCAGTGTGTAAAAACGACGTTTTTCCCATGCAGTTTGCCTTCAAAAATTGTTTTCGTCGCCTCTTTCGGCTGGGGAACGATTTTACATCTCAGTTCTTTTGATTCAACAGGCGTCGATGTGATAAGCGCGATACTTGACATCTTGTTATATAATTTGTTTCATGGAATAAAGCTTTAACATACCGGGAGAAGAATTTCGGGATCAAAAAATCAATAGACCGGTTTAGTACCGGTCATGGTAGAGGATGATGTCTCGGATTTACGAGTATCAACGAAGTCCCCTATTTCTACAAAGACAAACATCATGCCCAGGTATATGAGCAGGATTTTTTCAGGGCTCATAAAAGGTAAGCCGGTCGCAGCCTGCAGATTTGCAATGCTTGCCATTGTTCCTGCCAGTGTAAGTGCCATAAGGAACCCATTGACCATCCAGTAGCTTCTGCCCTGGGAGCGCCAGTATACAAGAAGCGATGCCATAAGGAGGAAGGCTGTAAAAACGATTTTTGCAGTTATGACACCAATCAGGCCACTGCTTGAATACATACCTGCAAAGAATAAGTTTGATTCAGCACCGATGCCCCTGTTGGCCATCATAACGGCGGCTGTCAGCCCATCGCCTATCCCAAAGGTCAGGAATGCAAGTACGAACAGAATGTGCATTGCATTTACCCGTCTTGTGATGTACCTTAATAAGAGGCTCATGATATCAAAGTTCGTTTCATTTCTGACGTTTCCTTTCATTTGAATCACCTCATTAGTGTAAGAGGGAAGTTGCAGAAGGGTGAAGGTGGTGGAGGCGTATTGTGCAACTTCCTCACAATTGTATATATATTCTCAATAGTACTTAAATCTTGTGCAAAAAAGTAACAGTTAATTAATATATCGTTATATAATACTCCAAGATACTATTTATACGATACAAATCAGCAGTCATCAAATTAATGCGTATTTTAGTAACTGATGAGTAGATTTATATACTATTTAAACACTTTATCTACATGTGTAAAGGTTGCTCAGGACTCTATAGCTGCCTTTTACAGTGTACTGGAGAAAAATGCATCCGAATACCGAAGCTGGCACAAATACATATATAAAAGACCTTGAAAGAAAGCTTCAGTCGCTTGAAAGAAGGGTAGAAGAGATCGAATCACGTCTTCATCCCATAATAGAGGACAGGGTGGCTATGTTCCTTACAGTGCCGGACTCTCTTAGAAAATCCCTTTTTGTAGTCTCCGAGCTCTCCAAAGCCACAGCAGATGAAGTATGCCTGCGTACAGGCCGTCACAGGTCAATAGAGAACAAATACTTAAATGAGCTTGTGCGTGCCGGCTGGCTCACAAGACAGCGGATCGGGAAAAAAGTCTATTATTCGCCGCGCAAAAGGAAAGAACAGGAATCCTCCCTGGTTGCAGAGACCATAGATGAATTGGATAAGAAACTCGAGAAAGTTCTTGGATAAACATGATGATGGAACATAATTTTTTAATGAAGGTGATGACATGTGGATAAGCTTTCATTCATATAAAGGCGGTACAGGCAAAACCAACATGACAGGCAATCTTGCATGTTATCTTGTAAAGGCGGGCCACAGGGTAGGCCTCGTAGATACCGATGTTTCAGGCCCTGGCATCCACGCCCTTTTCAGCCTGAAGACTGACAAAACACTGGTGGACTACCTCCAGGGCGGTGCCAGCCTTTCGGACATCGTGTACAGGCGCGAAAAAGAGAATCTTTATATCATACCTTCTGATGCCACTGAGGAAGACCTTGTAAGTTATGCCAAGGACCCGGCCCAGGCAAAAGAAAAGCTTTCCGCGCTCTTTCGGGAGTTTGAGTCCAGGTACAAACTGGATCACATTTTATTTGACTGTAGTCCCGGGCTTAACAGATCAAGCCTCCTTATCATGGGCATGACAGGATTCAGTATAATAGTATGCACTCTGGATAAACAGGATATCCGGGGTACCTACGTTATTTCAGGTGTGGCCAGAAAGATGAATATCAAACCATATATTTTATTCAACAAACTCCCTCACGACAAATTTGAGGTTTCAAAGGAAACATTAGAGGATTTAAGCCGCAAGTTCGGGCTTATGCCTATCGGGGTTATATTGCATGATGAGGCCATGGCAGGCACATGGTCAAGAAAAATCATGGTGCATGCCTATCCAAACTCAGAATACAGCAGGCAGATAAAAGAGTTCTGGGAACGGATCAGTCATTCCAAAAGTTCTTTATAAATATGCGCTTTTTCCTCGACTTCGATCTCCAGTTTTTTCTTCTCCTCGGGAGTCAGACTGAATAGCTCTCCTAAATCCTTTCCTACGTCCTCATTGCTCAGGATAAGCTCACTACCGCTAAACTCATATTGCATTTTCAATTCCATGCTTCCCATATGAGAATGTATCTTATCCCCATTAACGCTGATAACATTGTTAAGCAGCCCCACAAGTTCTGATTTCGCGCTACCCGGGGTTGTCCTATTCGCCAGGGTCGTCACAAGGCCTCCACCCGAGGTCCGTATCCTGGAATCCAGGTATTTTATAAAACGAACAGTAGTCTCAAGATGCCCCAGCGCAGCAAGCATACCGATACTATCCAGCATCACAAGCGATCTGGGATATTTCTTCAATATATTGACCACATGCATTGTGAGACATACATAATCCAGAGAAGCACACCTGAAAGTGCGTTCATTCACCTGATTATCCCCGGTTATTGTCACATCCACGAACCACAATCCTTCCTGAATCCCAGCCAGGGGAAGCCCATACTGGGAGAACATGGTAAGGATACTGCTTGGGGGTTCATTCAGGCATACCCATATCACATTCTCACCTGCACGAAGAGAATCGGAAATAATATGATAGACTATTCTTTCGGCAGGCGCCTCCACTGTGCCTATAAAGACAGTGCTCTTGCCCTGGAGAGCAGCCCTGAGCTCATCCTTCATGTCCTTCGCCATAGAGCATAATTTTACATAAACAGCATTAAAGATTACTGTTGATCCCCAGGACTTACCATTTCCCTGAACGCAGGATAGAAAAAAGAAGTCCAAGTCCGAGGAAGCCCGCAATAAGAAATCCGAGTATCCCGAGCATGGGCACACCAAAAAGACTTGGCGACATCCTGGTATTGATAATAAGAGACGAACCAACGATCAGCGCGGAGATTATCATGCTGAATGAAAGCCTGTTGCTCATGATATCATTTTCCTCGACAAAGGTATCAAGACCCTGATGCTCAAGCCTGAATTTAATTGTTCCCTTATCAAGTTTTGTAAGGACGTGATTAATCCTGCGTGGAAAGATTTTGGCCAGATGGACCAAATCCAAGGCTGTCTTTGAAGTCTCTTTCATTAAGTAAGAAAATTTAATACGCTCTTGTAGCATTTTTTGAACATAAGGCTCAGTATACTCTGCAAAATTATGATCCGGATCAAGTTTGCGGCTGATTTCATCCCTTATTATCAGCGTTTTTGATAGCAGCATTAAATTCGTGGGGATTTTTTCCCTTGTTCCTGCAAATATATCGATCAGGTCGCGCAAAAATGTAGTCGGGTCTATGAATTTTGTTGATAAGCTGTAATATTTATTTATAAATTCTTCAAGGTGGATTCTCAACGTGGGATTCTCGCTTCCTGCGTCGCCGATTAGTCCCATTTCAACCAGGCTTTCGATGAGTAAATCCGTGTCGCTTCTTTTGACCGCGATTATTATATCTGCAAGTTTCTCACGAAGCATTGGGTCAATATAACCTGCCATCCCGAAATCAAGGAAGATTATAACGCCTTCGTGGGAGACGAGGATATTCCCGGGATGGGGATCTGCATGGTAGAAACTATCTTCGAATACCATTTTCAAATAAGCATTTGCAAGATCGATAGTGATTTTTCTCCTGTCCAGCCCCGCAGCATCAAGTTGTGCAGTATCCGATATTTTGATACCTTCCGAGTATTCCTGGGTCAGGACATGTTTTGTAGTGTACTTCCAGTAGATTTTCGGGATTTTAACTGTGGTGCTTCCTGAAAAATTAATGTAGAACCGCTCTGCATTCTGGGCTTCGTGCGTATAGTCTACCTCATGTCTTATTATCCTGGCAAATTCGTCCACAAAACCTGCAGGATTATAAAATTTACTTTCTTTTATATGCTTCTCTGCAAACTTCGCCAGGCTCTTCAGGATCGCAAGGTCAGTTTCAATAATTTCCTCGACGCCTGGCCTCATAACTTTGACCGCTACTTCTTCCCCCCCCAGGAGCTTTGCACGATATACCTGTCCTATTGACGCCGCAGCAAGCGGTTTATTGTTAAAGGATAAAAAAATGTCTTCAATTTTCTTGCCCGCTTCCTTTTCTATTACATTCTTTGCTTGTTCATACTCAAATGGAGGAACGTTATCCTGGAGCTTTGAGAGCTCTTTTATGTATTCTGGGGGGACAAGGTCATGTCTGGTGCTCATTATCTGGCCGAACTTGATAAATGTTGGCCCGAGTTCCTGAAGGGCAAGGCGCAGCCTTTCTGCTTCTGATAATATAAGTAATTGTTCCTTCAGGGGCCCTGGCCTGAAAATGCGTTCGCGGAATGAACGCATGGGTCGAAGGCCGAACCTGTCCATAAGATACCCGAAACCGTGCCGTACCATTACGTTAACGATTTCCCGGTATCGTTTAACGTAGGAGTATTCCTTATCCAGCAGGTTCAAGGTATCCTGGCCCGTTATCTGTTAGACATGGATTTGATAGTTTCTTCAAGCTCCTCGACTTTCTTCTCAAGGGCGGCAAGATCGCTTTTCATTGCTATCCCGCTATCTTCGACGGTTTTCTTGACCTTTTCATTAATTTTATCTTCTATTTCCCTGACCTGTTTTTCTTTTTCAGACAGAACTTCACGTACGAATTTTTTTCCTTCTTCCCTGCTCATTTCCCCTTTTTTGATCATATCCTGGGTGAATTCGTCAAGTTTTTCCTGTGTCAGGGAAATTATCCCGATACCAAACAGTCCCATTTTTCTTAACATTTCTGCTGACATTTGTGTTACTCCTGTATTTTCAAATTATACAATATAAATAAAACACTAACTTTAAAGGCGCAAGATTTATTATGAGCGCCCAATATGAAATTGTCTTATTGACTGATAATCTTTTTGATGAAGGAGAAAAATGAAATTGATTTTTAGCGGCATAATAATCCCGGTATCCACAATAGACTGGTATGGCAGGTCTGTATCTGTTGTTTTCTTCAACGGCTGTAATTTCAGGTGTCTTTATTGTTCGAATAATAGATTTATCAAAGTTGCAAACCAGAGGCTGGAGCCTCTATACAGGGGAGGGGATGCCATCGCTATTGAAGATATTGAGAAGCAGGTTCACGATTCAAGAATGTTCATAAGCGCCGTTGTATTCTCAGGCGGGGAACCCACGGCTCATCCACAAGAACTTGAACATCTTGCCAGGTTCGCAAAAGGGCAGGGTCTGCTTGTGGGAATTGAGACAAATGGCTACTATTCTGAGAGGCTTGCGGGATTAATAGAAAAAAAACTCGTTGACAAGATGTTCCTTGATATCAAGGCCCCGCTGGATAATGCGGAACAATACAGGATGATTACGGGAGGCGTGGGGGATGCTGCAGAACGCGTTAAGAAGACATTGGATCTGGAGGATATCGATATTGAGGTCAGAACTACTATTTTCCGGTCGTTTGCTGATGTACCGGCGATTGCGAGTTCTCTCTCAGGACGCAACCTTACGTATGTTATCCAGCAGGGGAGACCCGAATACGCTCCGGACGAAAAGCTGAAAAAAGAGAAACCTTTCACAAGGGAAGAACTTATGGATTTAGCCAGAAACATGTCTTTTTTAAGGGATGTGAGGATACGGACCAGGGAGAAAGGCGAGGAAAGGATTGTCTGATTTCAAAAATAATATATAGTAGTCGTAAGTACATTAATACGGGAGGAAATAATATGAAATATACATGGCTTGCCGGATTGTTAGTGCTTGTGGTATTAATAAGCGGCTGTACTTCTGAACCGATATCAACACCACAACCCACACAACCAGCGCCAACTCGAACAGTAGAAGTGACTATGGGAGTGACTCCGACAGCAGGTGTAACAACGATAGCAACACCAACAGTAACTGCAACAATGACAGTAGGTGTAACATCAACAGCACGTGCAACACCAACTGCGACTGCAACACCAACAGCACAGACAGTTTCCGTAGAAATCAAGGATTTTAAGTTTAATCCTGCAACTCTGAATATAACCAGAGGAACAACAGTGACCTGGACGCAAAGAGACAGCGCTCCCCACACTGTAACTGCCACAAGCGGGGAAAGCTTTGATTCAGGCAGTCTCAATCAAGGGCAGACATACAGTTATACCTTTGATAGAACCGGAACATTTGTATATGGGTGCACAATTCATCCAACAATGAGCGGAACAATAAGAGTGACAGAGAGATTAACATAGTGATATGATGTTTGCGCTCATGAATACCTGAAATTTTATAAAAAGTCCAAAAATAAAAAGGATGGCGTGAGAAATCATGCCATCGCATTTAATCTCTCTTAAGCCATGGCATCATGGCGCGCAGTTCCTTTCCGACTTTCTCTATCTGGTGCTCGTTTTCCTGTCTCTCAAGAGCATTCAGGACTGGTCGGCCTGCCCTGCCTTCAAGCACGAACTCCTTTGCGAATTCGCCACTCTGTATTCGTCGCAGCGCTTCTTTCATCGCCTGGCGGGACTGTTCGTTTATTATTTTCGGGCCGACTGTTAAACCGCCGTATTCTGCGGTATTGGATACATAATACCACATCTTGCTGAGGCCGCCTTCATGTATCAGATCAACTATGAGCTTTAATTCATGCAGGGTCTCAAAATAAGCCACCTCTGGCTGGTACCCGGCCTCGACAAGCGTCTCGAATGAGGCTTTTATCATGCTTGTACATCCACCGCACAGGTCAACCTGTTCGCCGAAGAGGTCGGTCTCAGTCTCTTCCTTGAAAGTCGTCTCAAGAACACCCGCGCGTGTGGCGCCTATCCCCCTGGCATAAGCCATTCCTGTGTCCCTGGCATTTCCGGTTGCATCCTGGTATATTGCAAGAAGCGCCGGCACGCCAATGCCTTCAGTGTATGTGCGCCTGACAAGAAAACCAGGCCCTTTGGGTGCGACCATTATGACGTCTATGTCCTTCGGGGGCACTATCTGGTTGAAATGGATATTGAACCCGTGGGAGAAACACAGCGTCTTACCCTTACTCATGTGCGGGGCTATTTCACTATAATATATGGCGCTCTGGATTTCATCGGGAACAAGCATCTGTACCAGAGTTCCCTTTTTGGCCGCCGCAGCCATCTCCATGACCGTGAGGCCGTCGTTCTTTGCCTGCTCCCAGGACTCGCCGCCCTTTCTTACGCCAACAATGACATCAAGCCCTGAATCGTGCAGGTTCTGGGCCTGCCCGGCTCCCTGGCTACCGTATCCGATAACGGCTATCGTTTTACCTTTCAATACATCGAGGTCTGCATCCTTGTCGTAAAATATTTTAACCATAATTGATACTCCTTTCTCCTTTGATTACATTAATAGTTATAAATGTTTCATAAAAACGGGCTTTGGGACAAAAATTTTAGAAAGATTTAGTTTCGCTAAGAGCAACTATAAAACCTTAACTCCGCAATTTTTTAGGGAATATATCCAAATCTAAAGATTCTGCCAACTTTAAAACCCTATTTGGAATCTCACTCAATTTCCTCTTTTCACCCAGATGGATTTCATATACTTTTGAAAGTTCCAATAAGACCTCATTTACCGAAACTTTGTCTACGATTTGGGCTTTTCGTAATAAGTTGAGGATTTTATAATAAAGATAGAGGGATAAGAATGAAATAAATAAATATCCTCTGACAGCATCATCATCATGCAGATATGTTTTATCATTTTCCAGTTCATTCTTTAGAGCATCAAAAGCAACCTCAATGTTCTCCCTGTCTTTCCACATCAAATATATTGTCTCTCCATCCACATCTCGATTTGAGAGAATTGCAATTTTGCCAAATTTTTTTGCCTCCTCTTTATACTCTTCTATGTTTTTCTTTTTTTCGTTCATCAAATGAATGAAAGTTGTTTCTTCTTCAGCCTTTAATTTCACATCCTCAAACAAATAAAGAAAATTTGTCCCAATTCTTTTTTTGCCCCATTTTATTCCTCTTTTCCTGTATGAAAAAGTGTAATCAAGATTCCAGCCATAATCTATATCTGTAAAATTTCTTCTCAAGGGAAGAATAAAATTTAGATCGAAATCGGTTAGCATATCGGGAATGACTTGAGAGGCAAAACCTCGATCAATAACTACAGTGCTATCCTTAACATTTACCTCATCAATTACTGTTTTTAATGCTTTGATATCCCTTACAGAACCAGGCAATGGTTTTAACAAGACAGGCAATTGGGTATCCATTGAAAAAAACAACATGAAGTTTATTTGTTTCAAATAAATGTGGTCAGCATTATGCCCTTTTTCTGCATACTGTAAATTTTCGGAATAAGAAGAAATCGAATTAAGATCGAATATCAAAGTTTTGCTATCAACCATTAATTCATCAAAGAATTCTTTTTGAGCGGCATAGTCTTTGCCAATTTCCCTCAGAACTTCACTTAATGTATTTGGAGAAAGAGATGCATCAATCTTTTGTGAAATGGCCAATTTTTCCCACCGACTTTTTATCAATCTTAACGGCAAAGGCTGTATGGTCTTTACTATGGAACATGCGATGATCTCTTTCCATCTGTCATAATAGGATTTTTTCAGGGGTTCTATTATATCCTGTGCTAATAGATGAAGAAGTTCGGAGTTGCCATATTCGAATATGCTTCTAATGTCATTCGATTTTTTCTTTTCAATGACTCCTTTTGGTGTTATTCTTCCGATATACTCCGAGTCTTTCTTTACTTTTCTTTCTTTTTTATCCCAATGAGTTGTTGAGCGATATAAATAATAATTTTTATTAAGTTCCTTGACTTCCAAAGGCAGTTTTCTAATTTCTCTTTCTTTTTTTAGTATTTCTTTTACCCATTCTTCCATATAACCCCTATAGGGGTTATATAAATATAAAGGTTTTGGTATGTATTTTATCGATTTATCAACAGCAAAAGATGAAATTGATATGTTAATATTTAATTAAATTTAAATATTCCCTATCATTTTGCGGATTTTGGGTTAAAAAATCAACTCGGATTTGATGTGGATGAATTAATCAGAAATTCTCATTATTCAAGAATGCAAAGAGATAGCCCCTGGTAAAAAATCTGGCATGTTTTTCGGAAATGAAGTAAGTAATAACTTTTCATATCCAGAGAATAATGCGCATCATCTAATCCGCCTTTACAAAGGTGGGAAGAATGAATTGGCTAACTTAATTTGTGTTTGTGATCAATGTCATTCAATCTTACACCATAACAATTCAAAGTTAGAAAAAAAAGCTGAAATAACTGAGATATTTGAGGATACACAAGACTTTCATTCAATTGAAGATGATATTATAGCACCATTTTAGAATATATGAGAATTTATATACCTCTATATACGTGAAATCATAAAATTGCTAAAAGCCGATGGTTGGTATCTCGTTGCATCAAAGGGCAGCCATCAACAATACAAGCATCCGACCAAATCAGGTAGAGTAACAATAGCAGGTCATCCAAGTGATGATCTGGCGCCAGGAACATTAAACAGTATATTAAAGCAAGCTCAATTGAAAAAGGTGAAATAATATGTACCGTTTCCTTGTTGTGATCGAAAAAGCAAACAATAACTACTCGGCATATTCGCCAGACTTACCGGGCTGTGTGGCCACAGGTGCCACCCGTGAAGAGGCTGAAAAAAACATGTATGAAGCTATTGAAATGCATATACAGGGATTAATTGAGGATAATTTACCTATTCCAGAATCAAAATCATTTGCAGAGTATGTAGCGGTTGCTGAAAAACCAAGTATAGGACAAACGGCTTAATGACAGATTACAAAGCCGTTATGATATTACTTATTCTAAATATCTGCGCCTGAATATAAATACGGAAAGCAGTAAAAACAGACAGAGATGCAAACACATCGAGCATGGGCGCCGATGCTCTCTGAATTCATTCGGGGGTAGTGACGGAGGGAAGAGCAGTTGGTGTTTTTTAATAATTCAGCCGTTATTTGCCGATATAAATCTCAGCGTACTCTTTATTACCCTTTTCCTCTATCTCCACATCCACACCTGCTTCTTTTGCCCAGAACTGTATATTCTCAGGCGCCGATGGGTCATCGGTTATCACTTTCAGGATATCCCCTGCTTTCATTTTATCAAGCTCCTTCTTTGCAATGATAAGAGGATAGGGACACCGCTCATTCCTGAGATCCAGAACACAGGATGGAGTGCGTCTGTCGAGTATATGACCAAGGGCTCTTACCCTGTGCTTATCAACCCCGTTCAGGAATGCAGACCGCAGAAGAGATATCGTATCAAAAAATAACTGGGAATCGCGATCTATCTTCTGGGAGAATTTCAATACATCATAATCTCCCTTTCTCAGGACAACGAGCTGGTCTGCCAGATACGTAGCTTCGTATAAGTCATGGGTTACATAAATCACGGTCTTTCCCTCAAATATCTTCCTTGCCAGTTCCTGAAGCTTCTCCCTGGTCAAATAATCAAGGGCTGAGAACGGCTCATCACAGAGTATGATATCCGCACCGGATGCAATCGCCCTTGCAAGCGCAATCCTCTGTACCTGGCCGCCGCTTAAGCTTCGCGCATAGGCATATCTGGAAACGCCATGCAATTCAACCATTTCCAGCAGGTTATTTATGTCTGCATCTTTATTTGCGATATATATATTCTGCTCAACGTTCAGCCATGGAACCATCTGGTTGGCCTGCGGAATGTAAGCTACCTTGTCGTTCAATGTGATATTGCCCTGATGATTAACCTCTCCCAGCAGGCATTTTAACAGTGAGGACTTGCCAACGCCGCTTCTTCCGATCACGCATGTGAACTGGTTATCAGCTTCAAAGGTTATATCTTCCAGGACGCTTTTGTTTCCAAAGCTGACCCTCAGGTTTTCCACTTTCAATTTTGCCATGCATACCAACTCTGTGCTATTCGCAAAACGAAATCAAAAGCATACCCGGTAAGACCGATAAGAACCATCCCTCCCACCACCTGGGTGGTGTTCAGGAGCATCCTCCCTTCCTCTATCATGTATCCAAGCCCGACATCAGAAGCTATAAGCTCGGCGGCCACAAGCGACATCCACGCAACGCCAAATCCCAGCCTGATACTATGAATAAAACCCGGGGTCAGGCCGAGTACGTAACCATAATAAGCAGCCTTTAATTTCGAACTGGTGTTGATGCTGATGAGCTTCAGGCTCTCTTTCGGGAGGTTCTGGTACGCGCTAAAAAGGCTCAGGAACATGGGGAAAAAGCCACCATAGATTATGATATAAGCCTTAGAAGATTCTCCTATCCCGAACCAGATAATGGCCAAAGGGATCCAGGCAATGGGAGGGATGAATCTCAGGGTATTGGCAAGCACGTTCAGGACGCTGTGCGCTTTTGATGATGCTATTCCAGCCACCAGTAAAGAAACAGAGAGAACTGTCGCAATTGAAAGTCCAACCATCACTCTTTCAAAACTGATGCTCCAGTGCCTCAAAATATCCGGCTCCCAGAGGTATCGCGCTGTCTTAAGGGGACTGGTTACTATAAATTCGGATGACAGCCTGCTCTCATATATACCCTGCCAGGCCGCCAGCAAAAATGTGATTATAACAATTTCAGGGATCAGGTTCTGGAATACCGGCTTGATTCTCAGGAGATGTTCCTGATTCCTGCCCTCGCTCATACAGGTGATTCCTCAAGCCTGTATTTTTTGGGATTTGAGAGAACTTCCTTTACGAGCTCACGTTTTATCTTTGCCTTTGCCTCGCTCCATATTGCAGACTGCGGGACTTTTCCAAGAGTTTTTAGCAATTCGAATTCTTCTTTTAATATTCCACCATCGTCATAATATTTGTCTTCTATGTAAATTGAGCCGGGCAATCCATCAGAGACTATTTTATCGTACTCTTCAACAGTCAATCCAAGGGAACTGCCTTTAAGCGCCGTACCTGCATCGATTGCCCATCCGCTGGTTCTGTCCAGGTTTTCCTGGCTTTTCTGGATATATTTTATCGCCCTGATCTCTGACGCTATGATATGTTTTAAAGCTTCAGGATTGGCTTTTGCAAAATCTCCTTTGGCATAGAGATAGCCGCTTGAACGCCCGCTGTGTATCCGTTTAAATGAAGGGAAGTTTTTGATGGCCAGCGTTGGTGTGGGTTCCCATGCGGAAAATGCATCTATCTCATTGTTTTCCAGTGCCTGCGGCATGCTCGGCACGTCAAGCTGGACCAGTGTTACGTCCTTTTCTGATATATTATTCTGCGAAAGTGTTTTTAAAAGGAAATAATGGGCGTTGGAGCCGAATGCATAGCCTATCTTTTTACCTTTTAACTGTGCCACAGTGTCATAGTTCTTTGAAATTATCCATACCCTTCCGCCTTCAATCAACGAAAAAACTTCGACATCCAGGTTTGCTATTACTGTAGTAGTTGGCATGTCGCCTCCAAGCCCAAACTCCAGTCCTTCTTCGCCTCTTGCCTGTAAAGCAACGTTCACATCCGCACCTTTAAGAAACGGACGCCATTTAATTTCAAGCCCGAGTTTCTTAAATTCTTCTACAAGAGTTTTATCCTTTCTCATAACCTCTGTAATGCTTGCAGGTCCTGTCCAGAGAGGTTGGTAGCCGAAGTCGATAGTCTTTAAAGCGACGGGTATTTCTTCTTTTATCTGGGCACCTTTGTTTGCTGCAAAGTATCCAAGCCCTGCAAGGACAATTATGAGTGCAACGCCAAATATCTTAATGTTAGAGTTTATCAAATGAAATCACCTGTTACCGCATATTTATTGAACCTGATTAAAAAACAGCAGATTCTGGACATTATTGCCTGTTTAATGTGGTTTTTGGCAGGAATATATCAATTTTGGCCTTAATGCAGTACTTCCGTAGGTAATACTTAGATTTGACCTTCTTTCTGCAAAATTTACCATTTAATACTCACATTATAAATATAATTTGATTAAGAGTTACTCAACACAGGTTTTTATGGGTTTTTAATAAAAAAATTCGACAGCTTACGCTATTTCGATTTTCTGGCGGGTCTGTGATCAGCGTGTCTCGCAGAGTACTATCAAGATACATCGTGATACGAAAAACCATGAAATAGAACATTCTTATAGTATAGCGTTGGGTTGTGGTTTTTGCCAGAAAATCTTTTCATCGAATATTTCAGAAAATATCGCTTCTTGTTCGAGTTATCTTTAATTATCTCCTTTATTCTATCATTTTTAGGAACAGGCATGATATACTTGAGTTTTAAACTCTCAAGAACTTTTATGATTTCAATTGAGAAAAAACCACGATCGAGAAGCACATATTTAATATGCACATATTTCATAGCATGTTCCAGTAACTCTTTCACTACACCTTCATTTTTCGAAAGTGGAGTAAGCGGAATTACTTTCAGGGTGAACCTTTGATTCTTCTCGGCTATGTCTATGATTGCATATTTGTAACAATAAGAAGTCCCTCTATCGTGTTTACAGCCTTTGTGTGATTAACAAAATATTCCTGTAAGGATGGACTTAATATTATCTTTCACTTGCGGAAGTACTGATCTAAGAAATAGACTTATGAATTGAGACGTAATAGAGAATATTATGCAGGGTCAGAAAGTGCTGAATCGGATGAAGAGATTGGAAAAGGAGTTGCAGGAGTTAAAGCGCGATCTATATTGTAAGAAAAGAGCGAAAGCATGGCAGAGGCTATTAACATAAGAATAACTCTGGATTATAATGTGTTAATCTCTGCGGTCAAAAAGAATGAAGAATACAGCAAGGACGGCATGGAAATAATAAACCTGGTACCACATTTATACTTTATCAACCCACACTGAGTATTACAGAACTCTACAATGCCATTGGAAAAACAAAAGGTGAACCGGCTGCGAAGTCTTGAAGAATAGGTGCTGGCATAGCGAGTAGAGATATATCTATAAGGTTCGATATTTTCGACCCGCGCCCGGCATCGAGAGAGGGTGCAGCTGGGGAGATGCGTGCGGAGGGGGCGCGGGGATGGAGGGTTTGCAGGTCGCATCTTTCGCGTTCCTGTGGGACGGCCAGGGGCTGGAGATAGAGGGCGCGCAACGGTAAGGTGACCGGAATACTATAGTTCAAGTAGCACAATTTTCAATTAACCGCCATTTTCTTAAGCTACCTCAGAAACTTATATTATATCATACGAAAATCATACGTATGAAATGAATGCTGATACAAAAAATACTTATGTCACAGAAAATAGCCGAAAAAATCAAATGCAAGCATGGTCTTGACCCGATTGTGGCAAAAGAGGTCTTAGAAGGTTATAGCACCTGCTATATAGGAAAAGCGGGCGGAGACAACTACATGGCTATAGGATTATGTTCTGCCGGATACGTGACTGTGTTTTTCGAATATGAAGCTGGAACTGTCGAGATTAAAACAGCATACACTTCTTCAAACTGGCAGATTGATCTATATAAGAAAAAGAGAGGATGATTATGAAGACTAAAAAGAAAGAAATCGATTATGAGAATATCCGACCTGAAGATTTAACGCACGAAGAAGTTACATTTGAAGTTAAACCGGAGACTAAAGCCCCGGCACATTGCACAGACTGCCGCATTAAGATGGAGCCTGCAAGAATCGATGTTAAAAGAGGCAATATTATGATAATGAATGTAACTGCTTACAGATGCCCAAAATGCGGCAAAGAGCTTTTGGATGTTGAAACTGCATCCCGGATAGAAAGGGAATTTGCATTGAGGCATGCCGAGGAGATAAAAGGCTATGAAGTTAAGATATCCTCAGACGGAAGAAATTACCTGATACGGTTTCCAAAAGAGCTTTCCAAAACACTGGCAACTAAAAAAATAGCAAAGATACTGCCTGTTGATGCTGATGAATTCGTAGTGAAAGTAGTGTGAAACTCGAATTCTTCGAACTGCGCCCCGCATCGGAGAGGGCGCAGCCGGAGGGGAGGTGTGCGGAGGGGGCATGGGGGACGGATGGCTTGCAGCCGCATCATCCGCATTCTTGGAGGGTGGCGCCGGGGCAGGATAAGGAAGGTGCGCAGGTACGATTGGGGGTGAGAGATTGTGACTCACAGGAGGGCAATAAATTTAAATTTTAACCACAACCCGTTACGTAATTATGAAAGATAAGTTTTAACTAATTACAAAACTAAGAGTATATATTATGTCATCGGTAGAATCTGTATCATCAGTCACCACAGAACTCAGTCATATGATAGGTTTACCTGAGGATGTATTGATTCACAAAGGCTTGATATCTTTGATCGAGAAAGAGATCCGACTCGCAGAGATGGATATTGCTGACCTGATGGATAGATATAATGTTGCTTCGAAGGAAGAGTTGTATAAAGCAATAAAATTTAAAAAAATACCAAGCCATCCAGCCTGGGAAGATTATATTATCTGGAAAAATAAGGAGAAATACATCGCGGATCTGAAGGTGCATCTGGGCAGGGTTCAATAAATGCTTTTGACCTATCAGGAACTTGAAAGAATAGCAAAGACGGAGTTTTCGGACATCATTAAAGAAACAAGATTTATTGGAGGCAGGTCTGTTCAACCCAACAAGCTAAGGGTATATTTTATAGATGATAGCTTCCTTGATGTATGGTTGAGCGATGAGGGAGATTACTCATATCATTGGGAGCAGAGGGCTTGCAGGGGTTTGATTCATCGGTGGGATAATGCACCGGATCATCCAGAAATTGAATCTTTTCCGCACCATTTTCATGATGGAGAGGAGATCAACGTTGTTTCGAGTAATCTTGATATCAGTATAAAAGGGGCATTCAGAGAAGTTCTTGAATTTATCGCGAATAAATTAAAATAATATCATAAAGATTAAAAGAGCGCACATATTAAGGAGGTGCAGAAATCGAGAGTATGAATATTTTTCTGATGCGCCTCCCCGACCCGCGCCTGGCATCGTGAGAAAGCGCAGCCAGGGGGAATGCATGGGATGAGGGCGCGGGGGGTGCATTCCGCATAATCTCAGGATGGGAGTGTAACTAAATATTGAAGATTCACTCAACCAATTTTTTAAATTCATTATCATCCCATAATTTTTCAAAATCTTTATCGGTCTTTGCATTTTCTTTATAAGATCCCTCAAGTTCAATTGCGCGTTTTAAATTAAAAAGAGCTACCTCTTTTTTTTCAATTAACGAATAAGTACAGCTACGACCATACCATGCTATAGCCAAATTTGAATCGATATCCAGTGCTTTATTGTAAGATTCTAATGCTTCATCATATCTTTTTAATCTATAGAGAATATTACCTTTAAAATTCCACATAATAGCAACATTAGGTTCTAACTCAAGTGCCTTAATGATAGTTTCTAAAGATTCATTGTCTCGATTGAGTTTAAAAAGAATACTACTTTTGCTAAACCACGAATCAGCAAAATCAGGTTCAATATCTATCACTTTTTCAATGACTTCTAATGCTTCATTATATCTGCCGAACCTAAATAGAATACCGCTTTTGTTAAACAAAATTTCAGGAATATCTGGTTTTATATTGGCAGCTTTACTATAAGCTTCTAAAGCTTCATCATATTTCTTCAGATAATAAAGCATATTACCTTTCAAATTCCACACTTCAGCTGAATCTGGATTTTTATTCAATACTTTATTAATGGCTTCAAGGGCTTCATTATTTCTATCTAATTTTGAAAGAATGTTACCTTTATTGGACAATGCTCCAGCAAAATCTGGATCAATATCCAGTGCTTTTTCAACGGCCTCTAATGCTTCATTATATTTTTTCAATCCAAAAAGAGCATTACTTTTGTTAGACCACGATTCAGCAAGGTTCGGATTAATTTCCAGTGCTTTATCAATTGCCTCAAGAGCTTCTTCACATCGATTTAATTTATAAAGAACACTACTTTTATTAGACCATGCACCAATAAAACCGGGATCAATCAGCAGTGCTCTATTATAAGCATCTAACGCTTCGATATCTCTATTCAGGTTAGAAAAAATAGTACCTTTAAAATCCCATATAAGAGCAACATTGGGCTCTATCTCAATGACTTTATCAATTACTTTTGATGCTTCATCATATCGATTTAATTCAAACAGAAGATGAACCTTGTTTAACCAAGCCCAAAGTAAAGATGGTTCATTCTTAATAACTTGATCAATCGCCTCTATTGCTTCTTCGAATCTATTTAGTTCAGAAAGTATAGTACTTTTGATTCTCCAACCAACATCAAGATTAGGTTCGTTCTTTAGTGCTTTATCTATGGCCTCAAGGGCTTCATGATTTCTTTTTAATTTAGAAAGAATGTTACTTTTATTGGACCATGCTCCAGCAAAATTTGGATCAATATCCAGTGCTTTTTCAATGGCCTCTAATGCTTCATTATATTTTTTCAATCCAAAAAGAGCATTACTTTTATTAGACCACGATTCCGAAAGGTTCGGATTAATTTCCAGCGCCTTATCAATTGCCTCAAGAGCTTCTTCACATCGATTTAATTTAAAAAGAATAGTAGATTTGTTTGACCATGCTTCCTCAAAATCTGGATCGATTAGTAATGCTTTTCCAATAGCTTCTAACGCTTCATCATATTTATTTAATTTTAGAAGAATATTACTTTTATGAATCCATGCTAAATCAAAATCTGGTTCAATAACTAGTGTCATGTCAACCTTCAAGAGTCGGATAAAGTCTTGATAATTTAATCCTTGCATCTTCGGTTGTAAATCGCCAATTTACTTTTGCATTTTTGTTGTTTCTAGTTCTCTCCCATGCCAGCACCTCCTTCCTGACAGCCTCAATATTATCGATCCTTCGGTCTAAACACTGTCCTGTGAGCACATTCAACTCAATTTCAGCAATATTTAGCCAGCTTCCGTGCTTTGGAGTATACACAAACTCGAATCTACTCCATAATGCTTTTGCCTTTTCCGGAGGAAATGTTTCATAAAATGATCCGGGTTCGTGTGTATTCAGATTATCCATAACTATTGTTATTTTTTCAGCCATTTCATATTGGTGTGCAATATTCTCCATAAAAAGAGCCCAATCCTGCTTGGTTTTTCTTTCAGTAACTTTTACCATACGATTTCCCGCCAGAGGTTCACAGGCAATAAAAACATTACACATACCGCAACGTTTGTATTCATAATCATGCTTTTCTGGATGCCGGGGTGAAACGGGAACGGGGATTCTTGTCTCTGCAATCAACTGTTTTGGGCATTCATCCATACACAC
>VEPN01000003.1 GCA_012026835.1 Candidatus Methanoperedens sp.
CATAACTTTTAGTAACATAATTCATAAGCTTTTTAGCACCATACACCTTCTTTCCTGATCTGGCAAGAAGTGTAGCATCAGAAATATTCATAAAATTTTCATGATCCAAAAGAAAGCTATTTAATTTGATTTTCCCACAAATAAACAGATATCCTAACTTTTTAATCGATTTATAATGATATGAATTGGATAATTTAAGCATTCCTTTCTTTTTGGCGTTATTTATTGTAAAAGAAGGTAGTATCAGTTTAGCTATCATCAATTCAGATAGGCTTTTATATAGGCAAGAATCACTATCTAATGGGCTTAGAAAGCTTAGTAATAAGATCAATAGGTCCAAGGAAATCCATCTCCGATTATTCGCAGTAATAGAGATGGATTTCTAAAAATAAAAACCTGTTACTTTTAGATCGATTGTGTGAACATCAGATTGGATCACCTTTGGTTGCAATGAGTGTATCTAAATCAAAAAGGAGGCTTTGATCGGTATCGGTAATCTTTTTTCTGCCTCCACCCTGTGCTCGTATCCGCTCGCCTGGAACGTATACATCCCCGCTCTCAACTTCCCGTATGCCTCGCTTAATCGTATTTTTTGAAACCTTTGCTCGCTTTGCAACTGCTGTGATATTCCCTTTTCGTTTTACCTCAAATGCAAGGTATTGTCTCCACTGTTTTTCATTCAATGATTGTTTCATCTGCTGATATTGGCTCCGTAAACTGACTTTTAGCATACTATATCAGCATGAACTATTTATTTATAGATGTCAACTTATTAACGGGAGTTGCCTTAGCCAGGTTCTTGCCTGTTCCCCTGTGAATAATTTTGCCATGTTGTTTCAACTCCTATAATATCTGCTCTACATTATAGAAGTTTCAACAAAATCGGTTACACTCCCCCTCTTTTTTAAAATTACCTATGTTTTTTCTCTTATAACCCTTTCAATCTCATCAAAAGCGGGTGGTCTTACCTGGAAAACATCAATACCTTCCGGGAACTCCAGAGGTCTTCCATCTGTTATGATAAGAACCCCGCTTCCGGTTTCACCGAGCGTTTCCCTGATGGCCGCTGAAGCAGATTTACTCATCTCATCCTGGGTTTCCTGTATTTTTTTGACAAGATAATTCCTCCATCCGTCAAAATCAATATTTTTGCCAAAGAAATCCTCGTGCAATTTTTTGATTTCAGGCAGGAAAGACTTGGAATATTCCTCAAAAAGCAATTTTGACATCTCAAGATAATTTTCCTTCTCTATCCCCTTCAGCTTTGCGCCCCTATCCAGAAGGCTCTTTATCAACCTGTAATGGTTGCTCTCTTTCCCGAATCTTTCAAAAAACTCTATGCCTGCTTTCTCATCGTCGTTCATCCCCTCGACATAGAGTACTTCAGTATTCCCGTATGTTGCTATGAAGTGATCTATTTTCTCCCTGACTTCTCCCCAGAAACGTTCGATTTTTGCCTTGTCGAGATTAAATCTTATGGCCAGTTCCTCAAACGGGAGTGTCGGCACGACATAGAGTTTGCGTTTTTCTTTGAAATCCTTTGCTTCAGGTCTCTCTATTTTTCCAAGTTCCATGATTAATCCCTTGTTATCATTCGATATAAAAATTTCCCTGATTGTGCTTGGTTTCAAAAATATATTTCTGGCCTTACAAACAGAATATATACTATATGGCGCGGATTTTATTCAAGTACATATAAAAAGGAATTATCAGGGCAGCATATAAACCGAAGTATGTCAGGGATTCCATACCCATGGCACCTGAGGATAATCTTGTCGCAAGATTAAAAGGTGAATCTGCGAAGAGATAGCCCAGCAGGAACAGCAGTATTAAAATCAGGGAGTAAATGTACTGGGATATTATCCTTTTCTTATAACTGATGGCAATAATAGCTCCTATCATCACAACAATCACAGCGATTATGCTTACAAGTAGCAGGATAAGTGTGATATTATAGATTGCAACGCGGTTCAGGCTCACAAGCGTAAGCCACAGGAAAGCCTGCAAAGGAACAATAATTATTGAAGTGAGCATCTTGCCATTTAATATTTCAGGGAAGGAAACAGGCGAGACACGCAATAAATCCATGGTCTTGCGTTCGTATTCTTCGGTGAGCATATCTATTATAAGTCCCCCTGAAATGAAAACAGGCGTAAAAACAAGCAGGGGTATGAGTACACCGTATATGAACTCAAAGTAAGTGGATGTTTTCCTCGGGATATCATCCACATACAGTTTCACTGGTTCAAAACCGATCCTTTTGCCTCTGATATCCCTGACATATCCTTCGAACTCTTCAAATGGTTTTTTAAGCTGGACAGTGGCAATGGTGCCTTTTATATCAGATTTTGGCAGGTATAGCATGATCTCGATAATCTCGTTACCCGAAGGCCTGGCCTCTGGTATTACAATAATCGCATCTATCCTGTGCCTGTTAAAATCATCAAGGGCTAATGAAAGGCTCGGGTAATGATATTGTCTTATCCGGCTCTTCTCAAGGAAGTTGTTTAAGTCCCCTTCCCCGATGATGCCTATTTTTGACTGCCTCAGGTCGTATTTATCAAGGGCCTGGGGATCAAAGAAGGAAGCAAGCCCCATAACAAGAAGGGATGACAGCGAAGCGATCATCAATTGGATAATAAGTGCAAGTACCAGTGTTTTCTCATTAAGAAGTGAACCTGCCTCTTTTTTTGAGATGACAAGAGTTTTACCCAAAAATAACACTCCTGACAAGATAAAGATTATATGCAGAATGAATGGTTGTTGCCAGAATTATAGAAAAAAGATAATTTCTGGACCGAAGGCTAAGTGATGCAGCGGTGGTACTTGTGATATGTAATAATAGCGGAAATACCAGCAGGCCGATACCCATAGCCGACCCGAAAACAGAACCTGCTATGCTTGAGACCACAATCAGCAGCAAGAGCTTTTCACCAACAAAAAATCCGGTGCCTGACAAAATCCCGAATTTCAAAGCATTCCGGATGCTGGCATCTGATAATTTCCTTGAAAAAATCGTGTAGATTCCTGCGGATTTTACTACTTCTTCTATCAGCGCTGCAAAGATAATGAAAATCACAACTCCTGTCTTGATCTGAAGGTTGAACATAAGGACTATCAACATCAACTGGATTGAGAATGCAACTGGAAGCAAAGCCATGCTCAGAAAGAAAAGCGGGGCGGGAGTTCGCTTTATGAATTCATGGACAGAGTCAACGAGTTTATTCCGGATAGTTTTCTGGGTGAACAGGTCTTCTTCCCGGTAAATGAAAATCCCGAAAATGAACCCAAGGGTCGAAACAAGATAGAATGGCATTGTTGAGAACAGATAATCAGTGATTGAAACCTGTTCGCCCTCAAGGAGCATAACAATAAGGGTTACAGGGGAAATGATACTGATGGCATGAATACTGACAAACATCGCAGGGAAAAATATATACCCCGAAAGAAGCACGGACATGAAGATAAGGACAAAACTGAGTTCCTTGTAGCTGCGGGCAATGATTGCACCGAGGAAAGCGGTTGAAAGGAACATGAGGATAACAGGCAGCATGATAATAAGCATTAATGCGTTACCTTTGATATTGATAATTATTCCCGTCATCATTACAAGCGAGATCAAAAGATACGGGAGAAGCTTTCCAAGGACGATTTTATAAGAACCCAGGGGAGATACGAGTAAAAGCTCTCCTTTGCGCCTTATCCTTTCTTCCATTATGCTTGATGAAAAGAGCTGGGCAATAAAAAATATCGGGAAAATAAAAAGGAAACTCAATACAACTGATTTGAACGGGAAAGGCGGGTTAAAGTGCGAAGGAGTTGAAAGCACCTGATCTTCTACCGGGGAAAGTTTGTTTGTCCCGGTCATTTCTTTTATGGAAGAGTACGATGCTGTTTCTTTGCCAGGTTTTTCTGATATTGTGACCTCAAGGGGAATAGAATTGTCCGTATTATCCTGGCTTTTTTCAAACCCGGGCAGCTGCAAGGCCGGGGCCTGGAATACTTGCTGCCTTTCAATGTTCTCTACAGTGATCCACACAGGAAAAGTATTATTCAGGTCGTTATAGGAAAGCAGTCTTGCCTCGTCGTATCTAATTATAGCTTTATCAAGGGCATCAAGGGCTGCAATGGACCTTTCAGAAGAATGGTAGCTGATATTATTCTCTGTTATCAGGATATCAAAATCCCGGTATTTAAAGAGTTCTATAGCCTCAGTATTTTTCGCGATATAAACATTGAATTTATCATCCGTCATCAGGACTTCTGCGATTGCAGGGTCGGTTACCACAATTTTATAGATGTTATCATTGATATGAAGGCCGTTCTGGGATACGAAAAGCGATACAAGACCTATTAAGATCAGTATGAGTGCTGAAAGGATAAGTATTCTTTTCCCGAAATACAATCCTGTTCTTCTTAATTCCCATTTTGAGATTATTAATAAGTTCATTATGATTATGTTTATAATACTCAGAAACTAAATAAGTATTCCTATGGATGAAATAGAAGTAACAGATGTAAGGAAAGAATACGATGGCTTTGTGGCAGTCGAATCTCTGAATTTCAAAATCGAAAAAGGAGAGATTTTCGGCATCGTGGGGCCAAACGGCGCAGGCAAGACCACGACACTGAAAATGTTAAGCGGGCTTGTCGCTCCCACAAAAGGCACTATAAAAATACAGGGAATGAATATACAGAATGATGCAGAAAAGATAAAACAGAAGCTTGGCTTTCTTCCTGAGGACAGTCCTTTATATGAAGGGATGAAAGCGAACGACTACCTGATGTTTTTTGCTGAAATTTATGGCGTAAAAAAACAGGTTGCTTTGAAAAGGATTGAAGACATCCTCAATGCCCTGCGGCTTGATGCAGGGAACAAGAAAATAGGGGAGATGTCAAAAGGCATGCAGCGGAAAGTGGCTATAGCAAGGGCGCTTATTAACGATCCGGAATACCTTATCTTTGATGAGATGACATCAGGCCTTGACCCCCTGACTTCAAAATACCTTGTGGATTTTGTGGCCATGCTAAAAAATCAGAGCAAAACAATAGTTTTCAGTGCCCACAACCTCTACCAGGTCGAAAGCCTGTGCGACCGCATACTGATTATGAACAATGGAAAGGAAGTAGAATGCGGCAGCATGGCACAGATAAGGAAAAAATGCGGTGCGGTTGAATACACTGTCGAATTCGAAGTCGAGAAGGCGCTTGCTTTTAAAGCATCAAGGAATAACGGGAATTATATAGCACATACTGACAACCTCGAAGAATTTAACATGATAACAGGCTGGGTGGCAAAGAACGAAGGAAAAATAATCGATATAAAGACATCTGAAACGTCGCTGGAAGAGATATTTCTCAAACTAATGAAATAATCTTCAAGGTAGAGGGCAAAGTTTTTAATACACGGCATTATAAAATATTATTAATGAATAATCAGGGGGCCAAAAAACATGCCGCAGAAAATCCGCAAAAGGGACGGAAAGATAGTCGATTTTGATAAGTCAAAGATAGCAAATGCCGTCTTTAAAGCTTTTATAGCCACAAAGACCAAAGATGGGAAAAGGGGAGAGGATATAGCGAACCAGGTAGTGGAAATTGTCGATAAGAGAATCACCGCAATTCCGGGAGTTGAAGATATCCAGGATATCGTTGAAGAAGTCCTGATAAAAAATGGGTACGCGGGTGTCGCAAAGGCATATATCCTGTACAGGGAAAAACGGGCACAGATACGGCAAGCCAAGGAATTCATCGGGGTCCGGGACGAATTGAAGTTAAGCGTTAATGCGGTACGCGTACTTGAGAGGCGCTATCTCCTGAAAGATGAGAAAGGAAACGTGATAGAGACCCCTTTACAGCTTTTCAGGCGTATCGCAAAAGCTGTCGCCCTTGATCCTGAGTCCGAAGAGGAGTTTCTGGGCATGCTGGTAAACCTTGAATTTCTTCCCAACACCCCGACTCTTATGAACGCAGGTACAGACCTGGGGCAGCTTTCTGCATGTTTTGTGATTCCGGTAGAAGATTCACTTGTCAGCATTTTTGATGCTGTGAAAAGCATGGCCCTGATCCAGCAATCGGGCGGAGGTACAGGTTTTACCTTCACTCATCTGCGGCCCGCAAAGGATATCGTAAGGACCACACACGGGGTTGCATCAGGCCCTGTTTCCTTTATGAGGATATTTGATACAACCACAGACGTAATAAAACAGGGGGGCAAACGGCGCGGCGCCAACATGGGAATACTGAGGGCCGACCACCCTGATATAGTTGATTTCATAACCGCGAAAACAAAAGAAGGATTCCTGGCAAATTTCAATATTTCCGTGGCAGTGGATGATAAATTTATGAAAGCTGTAAAAGAGGACGGCGATTACGAATTAATAAACCCGCGGAACAGGGAAGTTGTAAAGAAGGTACGTGCGCGGGAAATATGGAATCTTATAATAACGATGGCGTGGAGGACAGGCGACCCGGGTGTTGTGTTTATCGATGAGATCAACAGGCATAACCCGACGCCGCATATCGGGAAAATGGAAAGCACAAACCCATGTGCGGAGCAGCCTTTATTGCCCTATGAATCCTGCAACCTGGGTTCGATAAACCTTGCAAAGATTGTCAAAGACGGTTCAATCGACTGGGAAAAACTTGAAAAAACAATAAATATTGCAGTAAAGTTCCTTGATAATGTGATAGATATTAACAGGTACCCGCTATCACAGACAGAGGAAATCACAAGGGCGAACAGGAAAATAGGTCTTGGGGTAATGGGTTTTGCCGATATGCTTGTGCAGCTTGGCATCCCGTATGATTCTGAAAACGCACTTGCAACAGGAGACAGGATAATGGGTTTTATCCAGGAAAAGTCCCATGCTGCATCTGAAAGACTGGCCCGGGAGAGGGGAGCATTCCCGAATTTCCACGGAAGCATTTATAAAACACCCATACGCAACTCAACCGTCACCACAATTGCGCCTACGGGGACGATCAGTATTATCGCAGGTTGTTCAAGCGGTATCGAACCTTTGTTTGCGATTTCTTTTGTGAGGAATGTTATGGAAGGGACAAATCTTCTTGAGGTGAACCCGTTTTTTGAGGCAGTGGCAAGAGAGAGGGGTTTCTACAGCGAGGAACTCATAATGAAGATTGCCAGGACAGGAAGACTTGGGGGCATCGAAGAAGTGCCGGAAGATATCAGGCGCGTGTTTGTGACAGCTTTTGATATCAGTCCTGAATGGCATGTAAAGATGCAGGCCGTTTTCCAGAAGCATTGCGATAATGCAGTCTCAAAAACAATCAATTTCCCGAGTGATGTGGATATAATAGATGTTGAGAAGGCATTTATGCTTGCATATGAATTAAAATGTAAGGGAATTACGGTTTACAGGTACGGAAGCAAAACCCAGCAGGTTTTGTACCTTGGGAACATAACAGAAAAATATGTTTCTGCGGACGATGAATATGCAGGTGGTTGCCCTGCGCCGGTATGCCCTGTTTAACACTGAATTTAAACCTGAAATAGTAAAAAATTATAAGTAGTAGTGTCACCATATAGACATATTATGAAAGTAGTCTTTAGAATTATCGGCTCTGAAGAGGACCTCAAAGATCTTGATCAAAACGAGGAAAACGTCCATTTCTGTTTCAGGCCGTCTGAAAAAGATGTTTTTTATGTTGTGCAAAAATGTCCTAAGCTGAAAAGAATGCAATTGCCATCGTCTTATCACAAGACGATTTCAAACACTACAAAAATGTTTTTAAAAATAAGAAATATAAAGCTACTCGTCGGTGATATCTGGGGTCACAGGACTGATATCGACAGGTTCGCAGAGATAGAGGTTTAACATCGGGGGTTCATCGGATAATCATTTTTAGCGGCAGCTATGACCTTGAGCTGTTCGAACATAAATCTTTCCTGTTTTTTATCCTCTACATAATAACCCAGGGATTCCATTTTTGATTTTACTACTCCGATGCCTGTCAATGAAGATACCACCATCAAAATAAGACCATTATCTGAAAGATTGTTGCCTGCCTGTTCAAGAAACCTGAAAATTATCCTTCTTCCATCATGTCCTCCGTCCAGCGCAGCATTGATCCAGCCTTCGTTTTTCTCTTCTTCACTGGTCGGAAGGTATGGAGGATTAAATAATATAATATCAAATTTTCCTTTAATACAATTCAGCAGATCGCCCCTTATTACCTCCACGCCGTTTTTCTTCGCGCACCTGGCAGCATGAGGGTTTATATCTATACCGATAACTCTGGCTTTAGTATTGGAGTTAATGATTGCTGCTATTATCCCGCTTCCACATCCTATCTCTAAGATTGTTTCCGAGTTTTTTATCTCAGATAGTGCTGCCTCGGCAAGAAGGAATGAATCCTCTGAAGGCTCATATACATCAGGTGAGAGCCCGATTGCAGTACCCTTATAGGTAATATTCATCTGTTATGGCATTATTTTACTTTCTTGCCGCTTGCTACACCTGTTGCATGGCAGTCTGAGCAAAATTTCGGCTGGTGACAATCGCTGCATACTTTCCCTATTAAAACCTGCGTCTTATGTGTTTTCAACCAGTCGGGCGGGTGTTCACCGGAATGGCAGGTAGCACAAAGTTTCTCTTTTATTTCAGGATCATGTTTGACCTCTGAATGGCAGTTGTAGCAGGCAATCTTATTATTTGTTACGTGGTTCTTGTGCACGAAACTGAAATCATCATATTTCTCAACCCTTTCCCTGATGTTATGACATGAATAACATTTGTTCTTTTGAACAATATCATTTGCACCTACTGAAAAATTCACATGGCATGTCTGGCAATCATAACCGCGGTTGATGTGGTTTGAATGATTAAAGTTCGTGTAATTATTATGTGTTTGTTTTGGCGGACCGTGGCATGAAGGGCAGCCTGATATCGAGGTATTCCCTGGCACGTCCCTGAAATGACAGGTGAAACAGGTTGAAGTTGTAACCACCATATGTCCGACATCTTCCTTGACTATATTCGGATGGCACTGGCTGCACGACGGGTCGGTAACGGACTGATGTTCTTTCATACCTATTACAAGCATGGAGTGGCAGCTTGTGCATGTCAGGCCGATTCCTCGTTTTGGTTGCAGCAAGTGGTCTTTATGGCTGAAATTGACACCGATATAGCCGATATCAGATGAAAAGATGCGCTTTTCGTGGCAAACAAGACAGTTTTTATCCATGACTTTTGCATATAATTTCCCGGAATATTCTTCGACTGTCGTCTCGTAGCTGTAGAACTGGGCAAGCCCGTTGATTTTACCTTTTACATGGCCGACCAGGCCAGGTTCATAGTGACATTCAACACAACGGATATCATTATGGGAGGATGTTGCCCAGGAATCATAATAAGGTCGCATGATATGACAATTCTTCCCGCAAAAAGCAGGATTTTCTGTTATCTCAAGCGCTTTTTCGGTAACAACTGCCGTCGCTGAAACCAGGACGACCAGCACGATCACAATAGGCAGTTTATGCCTTGAAATCCAGTTCTTAATAGCCGCTGTAAGTGATATCTTATCCATTTATATTCCCTTTCATTGTTTTCTTAATAAGTATAATATTGCAAATATTCCCAGGATCGAAGCTATCCCAACACCTGGAGTGGAAGGCACAGTGGTTTCAACTCCGGTTACCTTCTTTTCAGCTCTTTTAGCAGAATCAATCCCGTTCTGTACTTGTTCATCAAAATCTTTCAGATTGAACCCGTGCCATAAAGATGGTATATCATTCTGGACTGCTATGGCTTTATCCAGGTCCACCTGTGCTGAAGACACATCTTTTCCCCGAGCTTTTGCCTCAGCAATGGCATCTTTGGCTTTCATTACTTCTGCCTGGAACTCATTAGCCTTCTCAAGGGCAGTTTTTGCATCTTTCGGAACGCTTGCTGTCGCTATCTGGTCTTTTGCATTATGGCAAACGCTGCACAGGGCAGTAAGCTCGGAAGCCTTGAGCACCTTGAAAGTATGCGGTTGATGGCATGTTATACAGGACGGCCCGCTGGATGTAGATCTCAATCTCTGGTAATGCATGGTATTCTTGAAATGATCGAGTTCCTCAGAATGGCAGTTTCCACATGTATCCGGTATATTCTTAAAATAAATGGAACTATTGGGATCAGTGATGTTTTTCATTGGCGCATGAGCTGCTGCTTCAGTTTTTGCAGCCGGGTCCCCTCCGTGGCAAGCATCGCACGTGACGAAATATTTTGAATGATCCGAATCAGACCACTGCTGGAAATTGTCAGTTGCCGTTTTCCTTATAATATCAGCATGGCATTCAAGCTGGCAGGACACGTTGTTTTTTATATGATTCACTCTTATTTCGTTAAGTCGCGTCTGTTCATCTGTGAAAGGAGACAGGGCCTTATGACATTCAATACAGGAGTTATTATTCAGTGAGTCCAGATGCACAGCTCCGGCAGGTGCAATTAATAAAATAAATAAAATATAAGCACATAGATATGATATTTTCAAATCAGGGCCATGAAAATTCCGTTTTTTGTTTTCTGATATCATTTTTTCATCTACCGTGTTTTTATATCTGTTAATTTCAAATATGCAGTCATACATGATAACTTTGAGTGTCTTTATTCGTTCATCGTAATATAACACTCTGACCAGACCCTATCCCGTTTTTCAGTCTGGGAAATCGTATCGTCGTGATGATTTGATGCAATAAATACCTTACGATTTGATTTTTTTAGTTTTTTAAAATTCCATGCCGGATTGTATCAAACAGATAAAGCAGTATGCTTAGCCGCTGATTTCACAACAACATTTATATACTTTGAAGAATCATTTTAAGATACGGCAATAAATCGTTGTCGGGGTATGAAAATATGGCGAAAATAAGAAATTTTGTCTTAAGGGAAAAGAATGGAAACGAGACTGGTGTATTTACCGGAAATCAACCGCGGCAGGCAGCATTGAAAGCAGCCAATCGCAGCAAGGGTACAAAATCCAAACCTGTTGAGATAAGATTGAGGGAGAGAGGAACAAAAAAGATACATATATATAAGGGATGGAAAGAATATGTCTCCGCCCCAAAGAACAAGCCAAAATGGATGCCTGCGATGATAAACAAACCTAATGTAGAAAAAGTGGGCATCGATAAACTTAACAAAATCTGATTTATAATTTCTCTTTCTTAATTTTTTTTCTGTCCTGCATAAACCATCAAAGCATTTATATATTCATTCTTCGTGTTAGGCACAAAGTACGATGCTTGGCGGCCCATCTATAAAATATGAAGTATGGGGTCATCAAAGCGTGTATTATAAGCAAGTTGAAGTCGATCAAAGTCGGATTTGATGAATAGCAAGGGCCAATGCGGTTATCGTATGCCCGGAAAGCAAGTAAGTCAAACTCTATTTGCGAAGACATATGTGTAAACCTTAGGGTTTAATGCCCCCTTTAAATCTTTGGGGTCAGAATTTACAGCTTGTAAAATACGTCGTATTAGTGTTCAATCAGTCCCCTGAATTCAGGGGTCTTATCAAGGAGAAAGAAAATGTCGCATCCACACAGACCAAGGCGCGGGTCTATCGCGTACAGCCCGCGAGTAAGAGCAAAAAGCGAGATTCCCCGTGTGAGAGCATGGCCTCTTCAAAAACAGCCAAAGCTACTGGGATTTGCAGGCTATAAAGCGGGTATGACGCATGTAATCATGACAGACGATGTCCCGAACAGCCTGACTTCAGGCATGGAAATCTCGATACCTGTAACTATCCTGGAAGCTCCACCGATGAAGGTTGCAGCTATACGTGTTTATGGTAATACCACTTACGGGGCAAGTGCAATCGCCGAAGCATGGACTACAGAGCTTGACAAGGAACTTAACCGCGCAATGACGGTTCCGAAGAAACATGATTTGCCTGCCGCAATTGCAAAGATCGAGCAGCTTATAAAGGATGGTATTGCGAAGGATTTAAGGGTCGTTATGTATACCCTGCCGGAAAAAGTTACAGGTGTCCCGAAGAAAAAGCCAGAGATCATGGAAAATAATATTGGAGGTACTGACCTGAAAGCGCGCTTTGAGTACGCCAGGACCCTTCTTGGGAAATTCATTAATATAACCGATGTTTTCAACAGCGGGGATATTATCGATGTTCTTGCAATCACAACAGGCAAAGGCCTCCAGGGCCCTGTGAAGCGCTGGGGCATACAGCTCCAGAAATCCAAACATTCACGTGCCGGCAGTGTGAGAGAAATAGGTACACTCGGCGCGTGGCACCCGTCACATGTGAGCTGGAGAGTTCCCCAGCTCGGGCAGACAGGTTACCACCAGAGGACAGAATTCAACAAGAGAATTATGCAAATCGGAAAGGATGGTAAGACCGTGACGCCCGCAGGCGGGGTATTGAACTATGGGATTATCAGGAATGATTATATTATTATCAGAGGAAGCGTACCTGGCCCCGCAAAAAGGCTTGTTCGCCTGCGGCCAGCTATCAGATCAAAAAAGCAAGCATCTCCGGTGCCGGAAATAAAACATATAAGCCTTGAATCAAAGCAGGGGTGAGCCAAATGGAAGCAAATATTATCGATTTATCGGGAAATACTACTAAGAAAATCTCCTCAAAACTCTTTGATGAGCCGTACCGACCCGACCTGATCAAGAAAGCGGTACTTGCCTCACAGGCAAACAGACAGCAGCCCTATGGGCCGCATATGTATGCAGGCATGAGGACATCGGCTGAAGGGTGGGGGCCGGGCCGCGGCGTATCAAGAGTTGCAAGACTTAAAAACAGCAGTAAATCTGCCAGAATCCCCCAGGCCGTCAAAGGTAGGGAAGCGCATCCCCCAAAACCCGAGACCGACAGGACTGAAAAAATAAATGACAAAGAGCGCAACAAGGCCATTAAGTCCGCCATTGCAGCCACAGCAGACCCGCAAATCGTGAAAAAAAGAGGTCACCAGTTCTCTGCACAATTACCTTTGATTGCGGTCGATGATCTTTCATCCCTTACAAAAACAAAAGATGTTAAATCATTCATGGAAGCAGTGCACGTATGGGATGATATCGAGAGGGCCAAAGTCAAGACAATCAGGGCAGGAAAAGGCAAACTCAGGGGACGGAAATACAAAAAATCAAAGAGTATATTGATAGTGACAGCCGAGGACAAGGGACTCATCAAAGCTGCGCGCAATCTTTCAGGTGTTGATGTCATAACCCATGACCAGCTCAATGCCGAACTGCTGGCACCTGGAAGTTATGCAGGGCGCCTGACAATTTATACTGAATCAGCTATTTCAAAACTCGAGGAGGCCATAAAATGATCCAGCACCCGTTCGTGACAGAAAAAGCCACACTTCAGGCAGAACAAAAAAATATCCTGCAATTCATCGTTGATGTAAATGATAATAAAGAAAAAGTGAAAAAAGAGATAGAGGCACTCTATAAAGTGAAGGTTTCAAGCGTAAACATGATGATGACGCCAAAAGGAAAAAAGAAAGCCATCGTAGCGTTCGCAGAACCGAATACAGCAACAGAACTTGCCTCAAGGCTGGGACTATTTTAAGGTGATAATATGGGACATAGAATTATTGCTCAAAGCAGGGGAAAAGGCTCACCCACTTATAAGGCTCCTTCTCATAAATTCAAGGCCAATCTTGAACATCTGAAGGTCGCCGAGGGAATTGTCACAGGAAAAATACTTGAGATCATCCATGATACGGCGCGCTCGGCCCCGATTGCCCGCATATCTTTCAGCAATGGGGAAGAGCGTTTGATGCTGGTTCCCGAAGGAGTGGAAACCGACCAGTCAATCCAGTGTGGCATTTCCGCCCCGGTCGAACCGGGTAACACGTTGACTTTATCGGAAATCCCGGAAGGTATACCCATCTGCAACATAGAACTACAGCCCGGAGACGGCGGAAAAGTTGCCAGGGCTTCAGGGATGTACGGGATTCTTATAGCGCATGATGTCGGAAAGACCGTCGTACAATTGCCAAGCGGCGAGATGAAATGGCTCAATCCGGCGTGCAGGGCCACAATAGGCGTTGTCGCGGGAGGCGGGCGCACAGAGAAACCTTTTGTCAAGGCAGGCAAGAAATTCCACAGGATGAAAGTAAGAGCAACCAAATGGCCAAAATCAAGAGGTGTAGCGATGAACGTTGTGGACCATCCTTTCGGAGGCGGCGGGCAGCAGCACCCTGGCAGACCCAAGACCGTAGCAAGGGGTACGCCACCTGGCAGGAAAGTCGGTTCGATAGCGGCCCGAAGGACAGGAAGAAGGTGAAAATATGGCAAAAAAGATATCATCAAAATTACCCAAAAGGAAAGGCGAGTTCACATATCGCGGGAAGTCGATGGAGGATGTAAAGAAGCTGAATCTTGATGAATTCGCGCAGCTTGTACCCGCAAGGCAGAGACGCACTATACAGCGCGGATTCTCAGAGGAGCATAAGAAACTGATACATAAAGTCAAAATCAAGGACCCGAATATCAGGACACATCTGCGGGATATGGTAGTCCTGCCTGAAATGATCGGGATGAAAATCTCCATCCATAGCGGGAAGGAATTCACACCCGTAGAAATAATGCCTGAGATGCTGGGCCATTATCTGGGGGAGTTTGTAATGACACGAAAGAAAGTATCCCACGGTGCAGCAGGCGTCGGTGCGACAAGATCAAGTAAATTCATCCCATTGAAGTGATTTGCATGAAATTAAATTATTCAATTGAACCCGATCCCGAAAAAACCTCAAGAGCGATCGGAAAAGAACTTCATATCTCAAAAAAACATGCTTTTGAGATATCATCAGCAATAAAAGGTATGAAGCTGGGCACTGCAAGAGAATTTCTTGAAGATGTCGTAGAACTGAAGAGAGCTGTCCCTTATAAAAGATACACAAGGAACGTTCCTCACAGGAAAGGGATGTGCACAGGAAGATACCCGCAGAAAGCAGCCAGGGAATTCCTCAGGATATTAAAAAACCTTGAGAGTAATGCAACATATAAAGGGCTTGACCAGGAAAACATGAGGATCACACATATAGCTACAAAGAAAGGCCATACTTTCAGGGGATCTTTTCCCAGGGCACAGGGTAGGGCCACGCCAAAGAACCATGAGACTGTCAGTGTTGAAATGATACTGGAGGCGAAGTAATGGGAGTTGAAAGGAAATTTGTTAAAAGCGGCCTTGACAGGGCGCAAATGGCAGAATATTTCACAAAGCAGTTAGAGCGAGCAGGTTATGGCGGAATGAATATCAACAGGACACCGATGGGTACCCAGGTCACGATATTCGCAGAAAAACCCGGCATGATAATAGGAAAAGGCGGAAAGACCATTCATAAACTTACCCGCGACCTTGAGACCGTTTTCCACGTGGATAATCCCCAGATTGATGTCCAGGAAGTAAAAATCCCGGAATTGAATGCACAGATGATGGCTTCAAGGCTTGCCGCGGCAATAGAACGCGGGCTTTATTTCAGGAAAGCGGGCCACAACATGTTAAGAAGAATAATGGAATCAGGCGCCCTCGGCTGTGAGATAGATATTGCTGGAAAGCTTACAGGACCGAGAAAAAGGACAGAGAAATTCGTGGCGGGCAATATGCTACATGCAGGCAACCCGGCGATGGAACTTGTGGACAAAGGATTTGCAATAGCTATCAAGAAACTCGGGATAATCGGGTGCCGTGTGCGGATAGTTCCGCCAACAATCAAATTGCCGGGCAGGTTCAAGACCACCCAGGCCGCAGTTCCCGAAAGTGCCAAAGAAACCAAAAAAGCTGGTATTGAGGAGCTTGTGAGGGCACCAGTGCAGGCAAAGACCGATGTTGTCAAACAAACAAAAGTTGAAACCCCGGCAGTGCCTGTTGAAGTCAAACCAGAATTGCCAGTTCCTGAACAGCCTGAGATAAGAGCGACAGGTGAGCCTGAATCCGAAGGTCACACAGGCAATATTGAGGAACGAAAGCACGGTGATGTTGTGGAGCACAAACATGCAGGATATGATTACTGGCATCCTGCATCCCGTGTCCATAAGAAGGAGGAGAGCTGATGACTATACTGCGCGTGGATGAAATCAGGAACATGAACGTGAACGAACGGCACGAAGAGCTGGATAAGCTCAAACTGGAACTCATCAATGAGAGGGCCATATCATCGGCAGGAGGAGCCCCGGAAAATCCCGGCAGGATCAAAGAGATAAGAAAAACGATCGCAAGGATAAAAACAATCCAGAAGGAGTTAAAAGAATAATGAAGCTGACACCCAGGAATATCATACACCATGAAATCATAGGTCTTGATACAAAGGTAGTGGACAGCACAAATAAGTCCCTCATCGGAATAGAGGGAAGAATAGTCGATGAATCAAAAAACATAATAGTAGTAGATGATGGCCAGGAGAGAAAAATCCCAAAATCCTGCTCATCTTTCTCATTCACACTTTCATCAATTAATAGCAAACGTTACTTGCCATTAAAAATTAAAGTTGATGGAAGATTATTGCTCTCGCAACCCGAAAACAGAATCCAGACAAAGTTCAAGAAGAAATTCAGGAAATAAAAGAGGTATTAATAATGTCACGTGATATCGGGCTGGATGTCCAGCCCCCCACAAAAGAATGCACTGATCCAAAATGCCCATTCCATGGAGTCCTGCCTGTCAGAGGACAGATCCTAAATGGGGTCGTGGTCAGCGACAAGATGGATAAAACAGTGGTAGTGCAGAGAACATTTGAGAAAAAGATTGCAAAATACGAGCGATACGAAAAAAGGAAAACCAAAATACATGCTCACAACCCTCCATGCATCAGCGCAAAAGAGGGCGATAACGTAACCGTTGCTGAGTGCAGGCCGCTTGGCAAGACAAAGTCGTATGTCGTAATAGAGGTGTCAAAATGAGAGGAATGAAGGCAAAAATACCGCGCTCTATAAATACGGCAGCCCGAATGGAATGCGCAGACAATACAGGTGCTCGTATTGTCGAGGTTATATCCGTCTTAAAATATCGCGGTGTCAAGAACAGGCATCCAAAAGGAGGCGTGGGAGACACCCTTATCGTGAGTGTCAAGAAAGGGACGCCTGAGATGAGAAAACAGGTATTCAAGGCTGTAATCATACGCCAGAAAAAAGAATTCAGAAGACCTGATGGCATGAGGGTTTCATTTGAAGACAATGCCTGCGTGATAGTCGATGACGAAGGCGTGCCAAAAGGAACGGAAGTAAAAGGACCTGTTGCCAGGGAAGCGGCTGAACGGTACTCAAAGATAGCGTCAGCAGCTTCGATCATAGTGTAGGTGAAAATCATGGTATCTTTACAACCAAGAAAACAGAGAAAATCAAGGTATCAGGCCCCTCTTCATATAAGGCATAAATTCATGGGTTCCATTTTAAGCGACGAGCTTAGAAAAGAACATGGGATAAAAACTTTACCTGTCCGTCTCGGCGATACTGTTAAAGTAATGCGTGGAGACCACAGGAATAAAGAAGGGAAGGTTTCAGAAGTTGATCTTAAAAAAATGACAATTACTGTTGATGGTGTCATCGTGACAAAATCAGATGGTACTGAAGTGCCAAGACCGATCCATCCCTCAAAAGTTATGATAACCAAATTAGAACTTAAAGATGAAAAGCGTCTGGGTGATTAAATGGGAAGACATCAAAAAAGAGTAGCATCTCCGACATCGTGGCCGATAACACGGAAAACCCATGCATGGGTGGTTGGTGCAAATGCCGGACCGCATTCAAAGGAAACCGGAATCCCGTTACTTGTAGTAGTAAGGGATATGCTGAAATTAGCAAATAACAGCAGGGAAGCCAAAAGGATAATCAACGAGGGTAACGTATTCATTGACGGGATTGCCAGAAAGGATTATAAATATATTACAGGGCTTTTTGATATAATATCCCTTCCTGCGCTTAACGAATATTACCGTGTCCTTTTTGATACCAACAACAGGTTCAAGCTGTATAAGGAAAGTCCGGGCGCAAGCAAGTTATGCAGGATAAACAATAAAACCGTAGTCAGGAAGGGAGCCATTCAGCTCAACCTGCACGATGGGAATAATATTCTCGCATCCAATGATTACAAAACATTTGATACTGTCCTGCTGTCTTTACCTGACCGGAAGATCACAAAGCACATAGGGTATAAAATCGGAAATCTTGCCCTGGTGATTGGAGGAGAACATTCCGGGGAGATCGGAAAGATAAAACAGATCAGGAAGGTCAGGGGTTCAGGGACTAACATGGTAGTACTGGCCAATGAAAAGGATTTCGAGACCATCGAAGATTACGTATATGTTATAGGTGAAACAACGCCTGAGATCAAGGTGATCTAAATGAACCCGATGAGAACTCCTTCAGTTGATAAAATCACAGTTCATATCGGCACCGGAGAAAGCGGTGAACGACTGACGAACGCAGAAAAACTGCTCGGGACGATAGTCAAGCAAAAAACCGTCCGTGCGATGGCAAAGAAGACGGTTCCGGCATTCTCAATAAAGAAAAAAGAGCCCATAGGATGCAAAGTAACCTTGAGGGGAGGCAAAGCTGAAGACTTCCTCAAGACTGCATTAAAGATCGCTGAGAATAAACTGAACGCCTCCCAGTTCGATAACGATGGTAATTTTTCATTCGGGATCGAAGAACATACGGATTTCCCGGGAATGAAATACGACCCATCGATAGGAATCTACGGGATGGATGTCAGTGTGGCATTGAAAAGACCCGGATACAGGATTAACAAGCGGAAAACCGAGAAACATAAAATCCCGCACAGCCACAGGCTGACAAAGGAAGATGCAATATCTTTTGTAAAAAGTAAGTACGGCGCGGAGGTTATTTAGATGGAGAGAAGTAATAAGAAATTCGGAAGGGGCGCAAATGTCTGCAAGCGCTGCGGCAGGAAACAGGGACTTGTCAGAAAGTACGGCATATACCTTTGCAGGCAGTGCTTCCGCGAAACGGCATATAACATGGGCTTTGAGAAATATACATAGGTGATTTTAATGTTATTAGATCCACTTGCAGATGCATTATCTACAATAAAAAATGCAGAAAGTACAGGCAAACCTGATTGCACTATCAGCCCCGCTTCAAAACTTATAGGAAGTGTGCTTAAGGTCATGAAGGATGACGGATACATTGGAGATTTTGAATTTATCGACAATGGGAAATCCGGCCTGTTCAAGGTACAGCTTAAAGGAAAGATCAACAAATGCGGAGTAATCCGGCCACGGCACGCCGTCAAGAACATTGAATTCGAAAAATGGGAAAAACGGTTCCTGCCGGCAAGGGGCTTCGGATCGATCATCATAACAACGCCTGATGGCGTTATGACCCATTACGAAGCCAGAGAGAATGGTATTGGCGGGCAATTGCTTGCGTATGTTTATTAGGTGAATGTTATGGAAACCAAGAGAACAATAGAAATCCCAGAGGGCGTGAACATCTCGATCAATAATATAACAGTGTCAATATCGGGACCCCTCGGGCAGCTCCAGAGAGAGCTCTGGTATCCGGGAGTCACAATAAAGATATCAGATTCACAAGTTATTGTCGAGGCAAAAGAGCCAAGAAAAGAACAACTTGCAATGGTTGGTACTTTTGAATCCCATTTGAAGAACATGATAACAGGTGTGGCCAGGGGATTCGAATACAAGATGAAAATAGTGTATTCGCATTTCCCGATACAATTAAAAACAGAAGGAAGCCATGTAATGATCGGCAATTTTCTTGGTGAGAAGAAATCAAGAAAAGCCAGTATCCGCGGTAATACAAAGGTCGCAATAAAGGGCGACCAGGTGATTATTAACGGAATAAACAAAGAGGATGTGGGACAGACAGTCGCTAACATCCAGCAGGCAACAAAAATCAGAAGATTCGATCCGAGAGTATTCCAGGATGGAGTTTATCTGGTGGAACGCTCAGGACGGTGAGAAACATGAACAAGGAAGAAATTAAAAAAACCGACGAAGTTGTAAATGAAGAAGAAAATGTAGAAAAAATGGAAGTTCCGCCCATAACCATAACTCTCGATGATGAGACCAAGAGACTTCTTGATATCAGGAAGAAGCAAAAAAGTAAAAAGCCGGTTTTCAAGCAGACCGATTCACATAAGAAAAAGAAGCTTGCAGATTACTGGAGAAAACCTGATGGCATTCATAACAAAACACGGTATGCAGTGAAAGGGAAGTGTCCGCTGGTCGAGGCAGGATATGGAAGTCCGGCGCTGGTAAAAGGACTTCATCCTTCAGGATTTGAAGAGGTCATTGTGAATAATCCAAAAGACCTTGAACCGCTAAAATCCGACAGGCAGGCCGCAAGGATCGCTCATACTGTGGGCATAAGAAAGCGTACCATGATCGAAAAAAAGGCGGCTGAATCAGGATTGAAGATATTAAACCCCACAAGGAGGGAAGAGTAAAATGACTGACCTGGCAAACCAGAGACGACTGGCCGCAGAAATTATGGATATAGGAGTTAACAGGGTATGGCTTAACCCCGAAGCTTCCAAAGACATTGCATCTGCTTTAACGCGTGAAGATATCCGCAAACTGATGGAAGAAGGAAAAGTCGGAAAAAGAGCTATCAAAGGAGTCAGCCGGGGCCGGGCGCGGAAAGTTGACGAAACCCGTGCATACGGTCACAGGAAAGGACATGGTTCACGCAGCGGTGCAAAAGGTGCAAGAAGGCCCAAGAAAGAACAGTGGATGAAGAAGATCCGGGCGCTTCGAAGCAGGCTCAAGGAACTCAGGGATAATAATACAATTGATGCATCGACGTACAGGAAACTATATAGCAAGGCAAAAGGCGGAGAATACAGAAGCAGAGCGCACCTGAATGCTCATATAGAGCAGCAGAAAGGCAAGGAGGCATAATCATGGCGACAGACTCAAGATACAGGGTGAAGTTCCGGCGGGCTCGCATCGGTAAAACAGATTACAGGGCAAGAAAACAGATGCTCATATCAAGGAAACCCAGATTTGTGGTAAGGAAGAGTATAAATCATACAAATATCCAGCTTGTCACGCCAGTAAAGGAAGGGGATACCACCCTTGTTTCAGCAAATACGGTTGAATTGAAAAAATACGGTTATACAGGCGGGACCGGGAACCTCCCGGCAGCTTACCTGGCAGGATTGCTGCTCGGCTACCGTGCAAAGAAAAACGGCCAGACCGAAGCAATACTGGACATGGGACTGTACGAGGCCACAAAAGGCGGGCGTATATTCGCAGCCGTGAAAGGAGCACTGGATTCAGGTCTTGATATCCCTCATAATCCGGAGATATTCCCTGCGGATGAAAGAATTAAGGGCAAACATATAGACAAGTACAAAAAAACTAATATATCTGAACAATTTGAGGCAGTAAAGCAAAAGATTCAGAAAGATTTAGGTGACTAATATGAGAGATAGAGGATTTGAAGAAGAGCAGGTTGAATGGATTCCTGAGACCAGATTGGGTAAGCTTGTCAAGGAAGGACAGGTGACCAGTATGGGTGAAGCGATTGGATCAGGACTGCCGATAAGGGAATCCAAGATTGTGGATGCATTAATTCCTGAGATAAGGGATGAAGTCCTGGATATAAACATGGTACAGAGAATGACGGACTCGGGCAGAAGAGTGAAATTCAGGGCAACTGTAATAGTAGGGAACGGAGATGGTTTTATTGGCCTTGGAGAGGGTAAGGATGTCCAGGTTGGAATCGCAATAAAAAAAGCCATCGACAATGCCAAGATGAATATCATCGGTATCAAAAGAGGCTGTGGTTCATGGGAATGCGGCTGTGGTCTCGGGCATACCGTGCCTTTTGAAGTAAAAGGAAAAGCAGGAAGCGTGACGGTAAATCTTAAACCTGCCCCGAGAGGGCTTGGCCTGGCTTCAGGCGGAACTGCCAAAAAAGTTCTTGAAATAGCAGGTATAAAAGACGTATGGGCAAGAGCCGAGGGCGAAACAAGGACAACCCTTAATTTTGCAAAAGCGACTTTTAACGCTCTCATGAATACAACCACTGTGAAGGTGAAATAAATGTACGTAGCAGTCCGGCTCAGGGGAGGAGTCAAAACAAGACAGGATATCAAGGATACATTGAGCATGATGCAGCTTGACAGGATAAACCACTGTGTGCTCATTCCTGAAACGCCAAATTATAAAGGCATGATCCAGAAAGCAAAGGATTACATTGCATGGGGTACTATAAGCCACGAAACCCTTGCAGAGATGTTAGAGAACAGGGGGAAACTGGAAGGCCAGAAATCACTGACCGAAGAATACCTCAGCAAGAACACGAAATTCAAATCATTTGATGAACTTGCTAAAGCAATATGTGAAGGAAATGCTTCGATAGATGATGTTCCAAAACTAAAGCCTGTTTTCAGGTTGCATCCTGCAAGAAAAGGTCTCAGGAGTACCAAAAGGACATTCCTTGAGGGAGGAGATCTCGGGTTTCATGGAAAAGAGATAAATGCATTGCTGAAAAAGATGAGGTAGTATTATGAGCAAACAAAAAACCAAGAAATTCAGAGGGTCAAGAACTTGCGGCGGCGGTACACATAAGAATAGGAGAGGTGGTGGAAGCCGCGGTGGTCGCGGGAATGCAGGAACATGCAAGCATCATTTTGTAAGGTCCATGCAGCGCGGCCTCTATTTTGGAAAGCATGGGTTCAAGAGACCCCTTTCAGCGGTAAAAGATAAAGTTATCGTTAATATCGGGGAAATTGATGAAGCAATCGAACAATTGGCAGCCGAAGGCTTGGCTGAGAAGAAAGGGGATGCGTTTTATATAGACCTTGCAGGCATCGGTATTGAAAAGGTGCTTGGCAACGGGAAAGTTACAAAATCCCTCTTTATTACAGCAGGAGAGTTTTCCTCGACAGCAAAACAGAAAATCGAGGAAGCTTCTGGAAATGCAACAGTGCCGTCAGAAAAAACAAACGCCTCTGAGTAAAGAACATGGCTTTTGAAAGTCTTGCACCCCTGTTGAAACGTCTGCCTGCTGTATCGCGTCCTGAAGGCCATGTCCATTTCAAGAAAAAACTTGGATGGACATTAGGTATTCTTGTACTGTATTTCGCCCTGGCGAACATTCCTTTGTTCGGGCTCGATAAGAACTCTATCGATCTTTTTGAACTATACAGGGCATTCTTCGCAGGTGCTTCAGGTTCGCTCATGGTACTGGGAATAGGACCAATTGTCACGGCATCCATAGTATTGCAGTTGCTTGTGGGTGCGGGTGTTATTAAAATGGATCTTAGCGATCCGCATCAGCAGGCGATATTCCAGGGCCTTCAGAAGCTTCTCGTATTTGTGATGGTAGTCCTTGAAGCCCTGCCGCAAATCCTTGGCGGCTATATGCGCCCTGATGCCGGGCTTGCTGCGCAGCTTGGCGTGGACGTAAGCATGATAACCTTATTGTTGTTCATCCAGATATGTATTGGAGGCATACTGATACTTTATATGGACGAGGTTGTCTCAAAGTGGGGCATAGGTTCAGGTGTAGGATTATTCATTATTGCAGGTGTATCCCAGCAGATAGTCACAGGTATCTTTAACTGGAAATCAGATGAGACCGGTTTCCCGATAGGGTTGATCCCGAAGTGGATTTACATCGCCAGTCCTTCATCAAGCATAGGGCTGGATTATATTCTCTCAGGCGATGGCATGCTCTTCCTGCTTGTGCAGGGCGGCATCCTGGCGCTTCTGAGCACCGTGATTATCTATCTCATGGTAGTGTATGTTGAAAGCACACGCATAGAGATACCGCTTGCCCATGCTGCTGTAAGAGGCGCCCGCGGGAGGTTCCCTGTGAAACTCATATATGCAAGCGTTCTTCCGATGATCCTTGTAAGAGCATTGCAGGCAAATATCCAGATGATCGGGCTTATCCTTTCAAGCCGGGGTATCACGATATTAGGAGAATATAAACAGGCTACGCCGGTAAACGGCCTCATGTATTATCTTTCCCCTATCAATAGTCCGAATGACTGGATCCCTTCTCTCGTTTCATCAAAATTCACAAGCCTTGGAGTTGCAGCCCCACCTATCTGGCAGATCCTGCTTCATGTAACAACTGATGCCGTCATGCTCATATTCGGTGGAATCATATTCGCGCTTTTCTGGATTGAAACAACAGGTATGGGTGCAAAGAGCGTAGCCGAGAAGATTTACAGGTCAGGCATGCAGATACCTGGATACAGGCGAAGCAGCGGGACTCTTGAACGGGTGATGCAGCGCTATATTCCCAAGGTGACCGTAATCGGGGGTGCATTCATAGGTCTTCTCACATTCATTGCCAGCCTTCTTGGTACCCTGGGAGGTGCAGGCGGGACCGGATTGTTGCTGACTGTGAGTATCATGTACAGGTTGTATGAAGATATTGCCAGCCAGCAGATGATGGAAATGCATCCGATGATGAGAACCTTCTTTGGGAAGGATTGAAAAATCCGAACTTGAAGGTTTAATTTTTTTTTATACGAATAATGTTTTGAGTTCCCACAGGATTTTAGGATTTTTCTTAAACAAAGCGAATAAGAGTGAGGGCAATTCCATCTTACTTGTATCTATCCCATCAAGTGAATGTGCAAGCTGGTTCAACTGTTCATCATTAAGTTTTACAAGCAGGTTCTTGACCTGGAGGGACTTGCTGAGTTCTTTTCCTATGGTACTCCTCCACTTATCCTCATATTCCTTCAGGGTCTTGACCGAATAATCCCCTTTTTCATTTGCTTTTATACATACCTCGGCAGCCATCTTTCCAGCATCCATTGCATTGGTGATGCCTCCACCTGTAAGTGGGTCGGATTGCCTGGCTGCATCTCCCACAAGAATAAGCCCATCTGCAACTGTCTGTTTTATAGGCCCGCTGACAGGGACTCCTCCTACCACCATTTCCACTATCTTGCCCTTGGGCATATAAGTCTCTAAAAATCTGTGGAGCCGTGAAATTGCCCTGACATTTCCGGATTTGCTTCCGAGTATTCCCAATCCTACATTTGCCATATGCTTTCCTTTCGGAAAAACCCACAGGTACCCGCCGGGTGCGTAATTATCCCCCAGATAGAACTGATTATAATCACCGGGTTCTATATTTGATACCAGAAACTGGGCTCCTGTCTCGATGTCGTTCGGCTTTAATGCTGTGTCAATACCTCCCCATCTTCCCACCTTTGACTCAATACCATCCGCCCCTATCACGATATCAGCATTGATGTTATGGGTTTCTCCCATATACATCGCTTTTATCCCTGTAACTTTTCCATTCGACCTCAATAATCCAGTTGCCCTTGTCTTCACCATTACTTCGGCTCCTGCCATGGCTGCTTCCTGGGCAAGCACCCGGTCAAAGACTTTCCGTTCAAGCACATATCCAACCTTCATACCAGATGACGCATCCTCGGACATTTTGATCTCAGTCCCATCAGGTGAAAAAATCTTTGAACCTTTTATTTCTGAAGCTATCCACTTATTATCAGGCTCTATATGTTTTTTTAATGCGTCTTTTCCCACTCCTTCGGCACACCTGACCGGATCCCCTATCTCCTGCCTTTTTTCTATGAGCAATACATCAAGCCCCCCAGAGGCCGCAGTTTTTGCGGTTATCGAGCCGCCCGGTCCTGCCCCCACGATTATTACATCATATTTATTTTTCATTTAGCTCTAACGCCCCCACTGGACAGATTTTTGCACAGACGCCGCAACCTGTGCATGTGGTATCCACTTCGATCCATGTCTCAATCAATTCAAGCGCACCAGCAGGACAAACACCAACACATGCCCCGCAATATCCGCATTTAAAACGATTTACATTAACAATCATAAGTCCGTTCTGCTAATGCAGTCGGAACATATAAATTTTGTTAAGCTACATGCAACAATATTCAGCAGATGCTTCACAACTTAGAGAGCTGTCGTGATTCTCCTCTGGATCTATCTCGACAAGCTCAAAAAGAACCGGAGTGTTTACAATCTTAAAACTATTCCCATTTAAATAGAGTTTCTCTATTGTTTTGACCGAAATACCCGCTTTTAATAATCTTATTCTTTCCTGTGATGTTTCTAGCATTGCCCCGTCCTCCATTCGTCAGTACACTGTTTGAGATTCACATTGTTCCCAACCCGTTTTTCCCTAATTGTGTTATACTGTAATACTGTTAAATAAATGTTACTATAAAATATTGCTGCCAAGATGAGAACAACGCCATACTTATTAATCATTACTTGTATTTTCTAGCGCAAGAAAGATAAATACATCGAATGTTTTTAAGTTTTTTAGCTTTTTTAAACTTCAGAACGATTTATTTAAGTTTTTTATGGTTCAGAAAGGCTTTTTTTTGAAATTTAGAGCATAAAATCAATCACCGCGTCCGACCCCAAGCATTTTATCAAGTGCGATTTTTGCTTTAATCCTTACAGTCTCAGGGATTTTTATTATATGCTCATTTTTTTCAAGGGCGCGAATGATACTTGCAAGTGAATTCATTTTCATGTTGGGACATATCGCATATCTTGTTGCCGGGATAAAGGTCTTTGAAGGATTTTCTTTACCCAGCCTGTACAGGAGACCGATCTCAGTACCTATTATGAATTCCTTTGTATCTGATGCGGCTGCATACCTTAACATCCCTTCTGTGCTCAGTACCTTATCAGCAAGTGCTGTCACCTCAGGCTTGCACTCCGGATGTACCAGGACCTCTGCAAGCGGATGCTCCTCCTTTTCAAGCAATATATCACCCGGCAATATCAGGTGGTGGGTAGGACAGTATCCGTTCCATGGTATGATTTTCTTTTTTGTACGGGACGCAACATATAGCGCAAGGTTCCTGTCAGGGACAAAAATAATCTCCTTTTCCTCTAAAGATTCCACTACTTTAATTGCGTTTGAGGATGTGCAGCAGATATCGCTTTCTGCTTTGATCGCAGCAGGCGTGTTTACGTAGCAAACAACGGCAGCACCAGGATACTTTTCTTTCTCAAGTTTTAAAGACTCAGGGTTAATCATTGCTGCCATGGGGCACTGGGCGCTCAATTCAGGCATGAGCACTGTCTTTTCAGGGTTCAGGACAGCCGCACTTTCAGCCATGAAATCCACTCCGCAAAAAACGATTACCTCCGCGTCGCTTGAAGTTGCTATCTTGCTCAGGCCAAAGGAATCACCTACAAAATCCGCTGCATCCTGGACTTCGCTCCTCTGGTAGTTATGTGCAAGGATTATCGCATTTCTCTTATTTTTCAATTCTTTTATTCTGTTAAGCTCGTCCATATTTTTGTTTAAAACAGTATCTTATCGCTTATATTTATGCTAAACAGGCTTATCTTTTCTATATTTGCTGCAAAATCCCGAAAACCTGGCAAATGAAACTGATGCAGGATGGGTGTGCATGTAACCGGCCATTGTATTATGTTCTGCCAGACCATCCTTTCCATTTGTGATACCTTTTCCCCGGACAAGCTTATATACGAACCTGGCATCCCTATCACACTCTGTAATCGAATAGTGGAACTCATGGCCCCTGATAAGCCTGCCTTTCTCTGCAAGTGGCGAGTCGGAAACAACCAGCGCCTCGGTGTAACCAAGCGCCTGCAGCTTACCGGTCATCCTGGAACTTGCCGGCAGGACACCGGCCATTCTGTATTCCCTATCTGTTTCAAGGCGCTCATTCAAATAAAGGAGAGCCCCGCATTCACCATATACTGGCATTCCGCTATCTGCTGCTGCTTTTATTTGGCCCAGTGTTTTGGATTTTGAGAGTTCATTTGCATACAGCTCTGGATATCCGCCCCCAAGGTAGATACCATCAACTGGTGGCAGGTTGTCTTTCATCGGACTAAAAAAAACAAGCTCTGCCCCGAGTTTCCTGAGTTCATCGAACGAGTCATTATAATAGAAACAGAACGCACTGTCCCAGGCGATACCGATCCTGACATTGTACCTTTCTTCAGGTTCTTTCAATTCCACATCCTGTGGAGCAAAGCCGCCTGCAATATTTCCTACTGCATCCACGTCAACATGTTTTTCAATAAAGTCAGAAAGTATTGAAATATCCCTTGCACTTTCACCTGCCATATGAAGGCCGAGATGTCGCGATGGAATTGATATTTCGTTGGATGCTGGAAGCGCTCCTATGACCGGGATTTTGATGCCTGCGCTAACGAGTGAATCCCGGATCAGTCTTATATGCTTCTCACTTCCCGCATTGTTTAAGATAACCCCGCGGATATCGACCCTGTCAAATTCAGCAAAACCCTTTACTGTAGCAGCGATACTGCGTGAAGCCCCGTGTGCGTTCACAACGAGTATAACAGGTACTTGCAGGATCTTGGCAATATGCGCAGAACTTGCGGTCTCGGTTGCATCAAGACCATCAAACATGCCCATGACACCCTCTATTACGCAGATGTCTGCATCTTTTGAAGCCCGGGAAAATGTTTCAAGTACACCTGTTTCACCCATCATGAAGCTATCAAGGTTCCTGGAGGGCCTTCCACAGACATGTGTATGGTGGCCTGTATCTATGAAATCAGGCCCGACCTTAAACGGCTGGACTTTATGTTTTTTACACAGGGATGCCATGAGCCCCAGGGCCACTGTTGTCTTTCCTACACCACTGCCTGTGCCTGCTATCAGGACTGCTTTTGTTTTACGGATTTTTTCACTCCCTAAGCTCTTCATATAAATTTATTAACATCTAAAACCTGCCTAATAAATCTTTGCCAGATAATCCCTACTTCTTATCGGGATTCTTTTCCATCTCTTCTGCCTGTTCATAATTCCCCTCCAGACTCGTTAATCTGAACCATTTATAGGACGATAGGATAATACACAAAATTATGCCAACTTCTACAAGTTCTGCTATGAGGTCTGCCACACTTTCTTCAATAAATAAACTGAACACCTGGTTCAGTTCCATTATGGCGTGGACGAGAAAAAGCAGACAGGCTAAAAGAAGCAGCGTCCACGTATCTTTCAGGAAAGATTCGCTAAGAAAGACACGGGCTTTTAATAATCTCTTGTCTATTCTCTCACCTGTGACATAGACATTATAAGCTGCAAGATATGCCCCAAAGAGTGCTAATAAAGCGTATATAACAGAAATTAGCTGTAAAGCTACTGTTGGAATTAACATTTTTGATAGTTTATTTGTTGTGCAGACAATAAATTAAGTTGTGAAATATGTGCCACTCATTTATATTACCATGTCCATAGAAACTACAGAATTGTCCGTTTTAAGAATACCCCCTAATGGCAATCCGGAGGTGCACAAAATCATGGTCGCCAAAGTAAACCATTCCAAAAAGAAACCCAAAACCAAAAAATCAAAGAAGTAACCGTTTCTCCTTACCTCTTTTTTTTACACTCCCGGTTACTGGTCTTTTATTAAAAAATCAATTTCTTGATATCATGCAATTTTTTCGGCTCAGAAAAGTTTATGGTAAGCCGAAACCCTATTGGCATAGGGTGAAATTATGACGAACATCAGCGAGATACACGTCACAAAAACAATAGTTAATGAATTCCTGGACGATTTTATACAGAACATTCTTGACAGCGATGTTGTTGTTGTCGGGTCTGGACCGTGCGGAGTGGCTGCTGCAAAATATGCGGCAGAATTCGGGCATAAGACAGTTATGATCGAGAGGAACCTGTATGCCGGAGGAGGAATGTGGCAGGGTGGCTACCTCATGCCCAAGAATACGGTAGGTTCGCCGGCGAATAAGATTCTTGAAGAATGCGGCGTAAAACTTAAGGAAACAGAAGAAGGGCTTTATGTCTGTGATTCTTTTGATATGGTTTCAAAGATGCTGGCAAGTGCATGTGATGCAGGAGTAAAACTGCTAAACTCAACGAACGTGGACGACCTGATACTTAAAGAAGATCATGTTGATGGTGTTGTTATCCAGTGGTTCCCTGCAAAGCATATGCCTCCGTTCATGACCTGCATGGACCCGATCGCCATCAGGTCAAAAGTCGTGATAGATGCAACAGGGCATGATTCAGTTCTTGTCAGGCGCCTGAGTGAGCAGAGACAGGGTATCCCTGTCCCGAAAGGCTGCGGGTCGCTCTGGGTTGACGAAGCAGAAAAACAGACTGTCGAGCTTACCCATGAAATATACCCGGGCCTGATAGTTGCAGGCATGTCCGCAACGTCCACCTACGGCGCTCCGAGGATGGGGCCGATATTTGGCGGAATGCTGCTGGCAGGTAAGAAAGCGGCAGAGCTTGCGCATGAGAAGATAACAGGGATAAAAGCAGGAGCCTTAGGCAAAATTAGGGTTCCAGCTTAATCTTTTTTTAAGAATTTTTTACCGTAGCAGGATCAAGGTGTGAAAATGGGACGGTTAGAGGACCGGATTAATGCTATCAAACAGATAACCAGGGAACGTCCCGAGCTTCGAAAGCCGTTGGAATTGCACACGATGATCCTGGAGGCCCAGCGGCAGATCAGGGAAAGTCCCGGAAAAGGGACAAGCCTGGACTGGAACGACAAACCTCTCATCAGCAATTTGCAAAGTGATGCTATTAAGTCAAATAAGCCCATAGCAGGTTTGCTGGATGCATCTGTTTTTGATTCTATTCTCCTGCTCCAAACATGCGAGAAAGTGGCAGGCATTTTCTTTGAAAAAGGCGCAAAGGAAGAAGAGTTAAAAGAATTAATCCATGAAATGAAGAGCGGGAGGATAAATATACAGGATGCTGTCAGCGCGGTATTAAAAGGTGATGCCGAACCCTTTGGGAGTTATGGAGAAAAGTTCGGGATTGACCCGGCTTTGATATTTTTCATAATAAGCTCATTGATCCAGCCCTGTATTGAAGAAATAGCAGATAAAACAGATAGCTCTTTAAAAGAGAAATGGTGGCAGTCTCAATGCCCTGTATGCGGAAGGGTGCCGATGTGTGCAAGGTCGAAAAACAATAAGCGCTATCTTGTATGTACGTTTTGCGGCTCCCGGTATCTTGCAGACCAGTTCCTCTGCACAAATTGCGGGAATACCGACCCATCGACCTTGAAATTCCTAACCCTGGAAGATAATCCGGAATTCAGGGTGGATTACTGTGAGAAGTGCAAACATTACCTGAAGGTCATAGATGAAGACAAATCAGGCAGACCCGTTCCTGAAAGCCTGGAAGATATCATTACGATAGACCTTGATATGATTGCAAAGGACGCAGGGCTGGTCAGGATCTAACCCCACGGCGGCTCTACAGGCAAAACGGGTTTACAATAGATATCCTGTACTTTTTCCCTTCCCTCCTCTACATCTACCATTACCTTCCCGTCCTCGTATCCTGATACCGAAGTGACAATATTATAGCCATCTCCTGCCAGGTCGGTGAAAAAGTAGCGGCCTTCCTTATCCAGGTTTGAGTATTTATTTGTCACGGGTAGAACCAGAATTACTGTCCCTCCTGAAGCTACAGGCTTCCCGGTTCCTGCATCGTAAACAATGCCGCAGATTTTTGATGTCCCTTTTGCCCGGGGCAGGTAAAAATCTATTATAGCCGTTTTGTCTTTTTCTACAGTCACAGTGCTGGTCTGGCTCTTGAAACCTTTAAGGCTTGCAGTAACAGAATATGTTCCGGGCGCCAGGTTCCCAAGCTCGAACGCTCCGTCAAACAACGTAACAGACCTGTTCCCGTTGCAGTTAATGCCGGCGCTTCCGAGTGCACTGCCAGATTCACTATATACATGCCCGCTAATCCCTTCGTTCATACTGGTGCTGTTCTACTCTTTTTCCTTCACTTCTTCATACCACAGGGGATGATGTTCCCTGACGAATTTGGATGAAATCAGCCCTGTAGTGAATATGCCTTCCAGGAGCGGCCTGTACTCCTTGTATAACACAGTCATGTAGAAATGCGCGATAAGCATGAAAATCATGAAAAAGAAGAATACATCATGAATCACCAGCGCAGACTCATGTACCCATGTCGGGAAATATGATGGTAACATAAGCACAAAACCTGAAACTGCCATGAATACCATGAACCATACTGTCAGAAGCCAGTACACAAGAATCTTCTCTGTGGGGTTGTGGAAACCCAGTTTCGGCTTATCCCTGGTCAGGCCCAGATAATATTTCAGCAGCGATATAGTATCTGTGAGGTCCTTGAAAGTTATCTTTATCCTCGTTTTCCGTACTGCTAATGTATGGTATGATATGTGGAAAATAGCCATGAAAACGAATAATCCTGCCGCAGCTTTGTGGATCAACCTGAATAAATCTACAGCATCATGCGTTGTCACTATGGTATTAGGTGGTGTTATAATCCAGCTGAACCATTCGATTTTCAAGATAGGCAATCCTGTAATTATAAAGACAAATGTAAGTAATATCAGGGTATGATGCTCGAATCGTTCAACCAGCGGCCATCGAAGGATTTTCTTTTCTTCGCATGATATGTCGTTCATTCCTGTCCACCTCCTTCGGGTTCGGTATCTTTTTTCTCTTCAATAATTTCTTTCTCCCTTTGGTGTGATATGTACGAAAGGCCGGCCATTCCGCCAATTATGGCAAGGGCGGCCACGACGCCTGCAGGCTCTATAAAGTCTTTTATCCGCATTGAAGCCGGCTGCGTCTTTGCTACTTTATTATATCCCATTTGTTCTGGCGGGACATCGGTAATAATGAATACAGACGTTCCCTCGTTCTCAGTATCACCATATACGTAGCCTTTTATCCTGTCCTTTCTCTCCAGAGCTTTGGCCAGCATTTCTTCCCTCTCTCCGAATTCCAGTGCATCCGTCGGGCAGGTTTCAACACAGGCTGGCGCCATACCTTCTCTTATACGGTCGGGGCACATCGGGCATTTATAGGTCTTGTTAGTCACAGAGTCATATCTTGGGATCTCAAACGGGCATACTGCAACACAGTACTTGCAGCCGATGCATAAATCTATGTTTGTCACGACAGGCCCGTCCTCATATTTTGTTATGGCCCCTACAGGGCATACGTTCCTGCATGAAGGATTCAGGCAATGCATGCACCTTTTCTGTGCAAACCTCCACCTGAAATCATCACCTTTGCCTGTGCCCATGAATTTTACCAGCATCCAGGTTTTGGGTGTCAGGTCAGGCGGATTGGTCCATTCAGTCCCTTTTCCTGCACTTAACGTCGTTTTTTCGGCCTCAAGTTCCCACCAGCGTTTACAGGCCACCTGGCAGGCATGGCAGGCTATACATTTTGTAGAATCGAATTTTATGGCTTTTGGCATTTCTTACCACCTCATGGCGCTTTTTCCACTTTGCATAAACATGCTTTGTATTCCGGGATATGGGCGCTCACATCCACGGCATCGATAGTCAGGACATTTGCACTGGGCCCTGTGGAAAGACCCCTGAACCCCCAATGCCAGGGCATTGCGACTTCATGAACGGTCTTTCCATTTACAACTAAAGGCTGTATTCTCTCTGTTACTATACACTTCATGACCACGCCTTCCGGGCTCCTTGCGGTTTTTACCAATACATAGTCGCCGCTCCTTATGCCAATGACCGAAGCCAGTGCAGGACTTATCTCAACGAACATCTCAGGCTGGCATTCCACAAGCCACGGAAGATTCCTTGTCATGGCCCCGGCCTGCATATGCTCTGCAAGCCTGAAGGTGGTCAGTACATACGGATATTCTTCAGAAGTGCCCGTAGCAATGGGTTCATAGTACGAGTAACTATTACCCCACATGGTTGGATACTCTTTTGCCAGTTCAGCATCCGGACTTTCCAGGGGCTCGTTATGCAACGGCATTCCCTGGCTGAGTGGATTTGCAGGCGGTTTTGTGGGATCAAATAGCGGCTCTGACCAGATGGCCGCTTTATCCAGTCCCGGCCACACATTCTCATTCATCGCAAACCAGCCAAAGAAGGTTTTTACTCCCGCGTTCCCCTCTTTTATATTATACAGCACCCTCTGGTTATCCATCCAGCTCCACGCCCAGTTCTTAAAGTAACCGTATTTTGCGTCTTCATCATCTACGGGCCTGGCATCACGCCTTTTCGGCATTATCCCGTCAATATCAGGCCTTGATAAAGGATCGTATGAATTCCTGTAGAGAACGTTGGCCGCGCTCTGGAACAATGCATTATCACCAACTTTTATGTTCTTTGCCCCTATCTCTTTATAGACTGATTCAGCATCCCTCCCGAACCTTGAAGGCCATGCAGCCTCCGGGTTTGTGGGAAGATCAACCCCGCCTATGTTCCTCCTGACGGTTTCACCCGTATCATCAGCATATTTCTCGGATGGAAGCTTAATGGAGGAATTCTTTAAAGTGAATCTTATTTTTTCAAACAATTCGGTCAGATAGGTTAATTCCTCTTTACACTCGCCAGGAGGATTGACAGCTTTCCAGCGCCACTGTATCCATCTTCCCGTATTTGTAATGCTGCCTGCCCTTTCCACCTGCATTGAACCGGGGAGCAGTATATCAGCATACCATGCGGTTTCAGTCTCAAAAAGCTCATTTACCACAAGGAACAGGCCTTCCTTTGCCAGCGCATTTCTCACAAGACCAGCGTTGGGCATGGAAACCGCCGGGTTTTCACCATTGCATATGAGGACTTTTAGCTCGTCGTTCAAGATCTTCCTGAACATTTTGACTATCGGGTTACCAAAACCTACTGGTAAATCACATATTATAGGTTCATTGTCAGGGTCGATACCGGGCCATGTTCCAACATAGACGCCCCAGTGATACTCAAGGGCGTTCCAGGTCGGGAAATGCCTGTTATAGTATCTCTGCTCAAACTTATTGTAAGAAGAATCAGTGTCATTGGCCTTGATTGCCTTTTTATCATCCGAACCTCCGCGCTTTGCAGGTTCAAAGTTCTTCCACTTCTGGTATCTTCTGATTAACTGTTCGAATGAGTTTGTAACTGAGCCTGTCTGGGTCGGCGTGTACCACTTTACTGTTCTTGGGGGCTCACGATAGCCCATTATGACATGCATGAGTTCGTTCATATCCGTGGAGCCCTGGACATTGCTGATACCTCTCAGGGCATTTATCCCACCTCCTGGCACGCCAATATTGCCAAGGAGCAACTGGAGTATCGCCTGTGCCCTGATAGCCTGTACCGCATTTGTATGCTGCGTGGTTCCCATGGCATAGTAAATATTTCCCGGCCTGTTCACAGGGTCAGTGAAGGTATCAACTGCAAGCAGGAATTTATCTTTTGATATCCCGGAAATCCTTACGACTTCATCAGGCGTGTAATTAGCGACGAGCGCTTTCAGCTTGTTGAATATTGAATTTGGATCGTCCAGTCCCACAAGATTCCCGTTGAGATCATAGGGAGCATTTGTCCTGCTCTCGACGTATGGCCTGTCCATGCGTTCGGGTTTCTCATATAACAGGTAGCGGATCATGCCAAGAAATATCGCAGCCTCAGCGCCCGACCTGTACCTTCCGTGGATATGAGCTTTGGCAGTAGTCCTGTTGTATCTTGGATCCAGGTGTATCACTATTGCGTTATTATCTTCAACAGCTTTGGTTACCCACCTGAATTCCATGGAATGGGATTCCGCAGGATTGCTCATTATAAGGAAGCACTTAGAATTTTTTGCATCGACTATGTGGTTTGTCATTGCGCCAAAGCCGAAGGTATTTGCCAGGCCTACTACGGTCGAAGCATGGCATTTCCTGGCCTGGTGCTCAATATTATTGGAGCCCAGAAGAGCCATCATCTTCCTGCTCAGGTAGCATTCCTCGTTGTTCCAGTAAGATGAGCCGAGCCAGGAGACTGGTGAATCTTTGCCTACATAGTAATAATCTTCTTTCCCGGTAACAGGATTTGTGCGCTTGTAGGGTAGTCCCGTCATGGTGTCTTTTATTTTCGAGGATATTGCCGAGTAAGCTTCATCCCATGAAATCCGCACCCAGCGGGGATCTTCATTTTCTCCTTTTTTCGGGTTTGTTCTCTTCATCGGATACAGGACGCGGCGGTCACTGTTCACCATCTGGAGCAAAGCTGCCGGCTTGCTGCAAAGGGCACCTTCGTTAATCGGGTTATAAGCATCGCCTTCTATTTCTATCACTTTGCTTCTTGCTGAAAAATCCCTTCCCAGGTTCTTTGCATAGATATCTCCATCCCTCATATCAGATGAGCTTCCTTCCTGGGTCGTCACTATCAGGCCGCAGCCTCCGGCGCAATAAGAACAGATGCTGGGAGTTTTCCTGCCCCGCTTATAGTTCAGCATTCTTCCTCTTTTGGGTAGCTCTGCGATTGCAGCGTTTTTGGCCTCAGCTACCATGCCTAAAGCAAAAGAAGCTATTGTCGCGGTTCCACAGAGCTTTACAAAATTCCTCCTGCTAATGTTTACGTCAGATTTTAAAAACTCGTTTCTCATATTAGTGCCCTCAGCCTGATTCTTACTGTTTTCAATCACGGATTTTTATAAGTAAACTTATGATTATTATAATAATCATATATGTTTATAATCTTTCCGATGTGACAGTATATAAAATTTTAAAAGTCATTATATTATATATTAGTTAGAACCACCGAAATCACAGGAAAATTCAGGCAAATCATCAAATCAATCATCTACTGACTCTTTTATCCACTTAAGATAGTCCTTTGAACCATGATCCATTCTGAACGATATTATGCATGGCACATCATAACTGTGAAGCTCTTTCACTCTTTTTTCGACCTGCTCCACCCTGGCAGTTCTTGTCTTTACAATAACCCCGAATTCATTTCCTTCTTCAACCTTGTTGTCCCACCTGTAAATCGATGAGACCGGAAAAATATTAGCACACGCTGCAAGCCGCTCTTCAACAAGTTTTCTCCCGATTCTCTTTGCTTCCTCAATATCGCCAGCGGTTATATATATGATTGAAAACATTATGTCACCCAAACCTTAATACGCATGACATATTTAATAATCTATTTAGAAATCCCAGGGAGACTATTTGTTGAATCTTACTGATATTATATCGTTCCTTACCAGTTACTGGTATCTGGTCGTAATTATTTTTGCTTATGTAATACTTGTCGCGTTCCTTGATGGCCGCGGGACATTGAATAAATATAATATAACAGCCCATTATATCTTTGGTTTTCCAATATTGATGGTCCGTACCCAGAGGGGCCAGGCTTTTCTTGACAGGCTTGCGGTTTATAAAAGATTCTGGAGGACTTTTGCCAATATCGGGCTTCCTGCAATGCTTCTGGGAATGGCCGCAATGTTCGCCCTGGTATTACTATTCGATATCTCCATGATATCTGCCTTCCAGACAAATACGGTACCTGAGCCAAGCAAATTCAGCGAACCGCGCAATATTTTTCTTATACCGGGGATTAACGAGTACATACCTTTCTGGTACGGTATCATTGCGCTGATAGTAACTCTTGCAGTACATGAATTCGCACATGCCATCCTATGCAAAGTCGAAGGCATCAAGGTAAAATCAATGGGAATATTACTTGCCGTGGTCCCGATCGGCGGATTTGCGGAACCGGATGAAGAACAACTTCTTGGAAAAAAGGAAGAGAAAGCCGGGGAGTCTTTTCCGCAGGAATCTAAAAAGCCCGCAACACGTAGTGAGCGCGTAAGGGTCCTTGCAGCAGGTGTCATGGCCAATTTCGTCACAGCGCTTATTGCATTCGTCCTGTTCTTTTTACTTCTTTCGTATATTTCTCCGGTCGGCGAAGTTATGGTAACGAACGTACTTGCCGGGTCCCCCGCCGAAACCGCAGGAATAAAACCCGGCATGGTCCTTACCGGGATTAATAATACGCAAATCAATAGCGGGAATGATTTTTTAATATATTCAAGGACACTACAGCCCGGCAGTAATGTCACATTGGAGCTTATCAATCACGGAGTGAGAGAAGAGAAAAGTCTTGTCGCGGCGGTAGGTAATGAGACAGGAACGGCAGTAAAGGTAGCCAGCGTAATAGAGGGTTCACCTGCAGAAGCCGCAGGGATAAAAAAGAATATGATCCTTGTCAGGATAGATGATACGGAAATAAAAGGGATCGGAGATTTCGTGGCTTTTATGAATTCCACCAGCCCCGGACAAAAACTGGATATTTATTTTATGAGCAACGATTCGTCGCCTGTGGAATTCAGGAGCGTTGAGCTGGCAAATCATCCTGAGGCCGGAGTACAGAAAGGATTTCTGGGCATTACTTACTCAGCCGCAGATGGGGCCATAAGTTATTCTTTAGGTATAGGGATAGGCCAGTTTCCTGCAAAAAAGTACCTGTCCATGCTGGCGAGCATCCCGTCGTTATTAACTGAGCGCACCGGCTGGATATTGCTTTTGAGTCTGCCTATTTTTGCCCTGACAGGAGAAGGTTTTCCCGGATTTAGCGGTTTAATTACCAACTTCTATGAGCCAACAGGTCCGGCCGTCTATTTTGGGGCAGCCATATTCATGATATTAAATACTCTTATGTGGATCGGATGGATGAACTTCTATGTCGGGCTTTTTAACTGTCTTCCTGCTGTCCCTCTTGACGGCGGCCACGTATTTCGCGATGTCATGACCTCGTCGCTTTCAAAGGTTATCAGGAACGGCGAGAGGGTTGAAAATTTATCCAACGCAATAGTAGTTATTTTTGCCATGCTGATTCTTTTTTCGCTTCTTTTTGTAACTTTTGCCCCGTATGCGGCGCATGGGATTTAGTTACTTAGCAATTACTTTCCCATCATCTTCATCCCTAAGAGGCTTGCCTCATACAGAATGACAAAAGGCAGCATTACCATTATCTGGCTGAACATTGTGGGGTCGGGGGTAACCCATGCCGCAACTATCAACAGTATGATGTAAGCATGTTTCCTGTAATGGGCCAGTGTCTTTCTTGAAGTAATGCCAAAACGGACCAGTATGGTCATGACAAGCGGCAGTTCGAAAGAAAAACCTAAAATTACCATTGTCATAACAACAAAAGAGATAAACTCATAAAGTGAGTAATTGGGATTTGCTTCTAAATTTATTATTGTATCCTCAAGTGTATATTTCAGGAAGAACGGCAGCATATAAAAATAAGAATAAGCCGCACCCAGCAAAAACAGTATTATGGAAATCAGCACTGCGATAATTATTAAAGACTTATTTACAGATACGGCAGACGGGAGTCTCCCTTTAAATCCGCGATAGGCATAGTAAATGACGAGTAAAGATGCAACGATTGCCCCAAACATAAGAGACATCTTGAATTGGATCATCAATCCTTCAAGTGGCGTCAGGGTCACAATTTTTGGTCCCTGCGAATTCAAATTATGAGATATATTTAATAACTCGGATGATATTTTTGTCAGGTTCTGCGTGATTGCGGAACTGGCAACATCATTTGAAATCAACGACAGGTTATGGGATATATCAACTAACTGCCTTGAAGCATTTGTGCCGGATGACAGGTTCAAATCGTTGATCTGGCTGTAATATAAATCATTTTCTATTTTTTTTATTACTTCTCCCATATAGGGAAAAGACATTATTGATACTATTCCAAAGACAGCGGCAATATAAATTAGCTTTTTTCTTAACTCAGCAATTATCCGTGAAAAATCTTCCAGGCCCATGTTAAGTTCCTATCTGGAGAGGCTCTGTGATATTTTTCAACGTAGCTATGGCTGACAGCGAGGCAAGGAAACTTGTCCTGGGATTACCAGGTGAAGGTACGTTTTCAATGCGGCACGTGAATTTCCCGAAAGCTCCTTCAACAGCGATCTCATGAATGTTCCTTGAGATTGCGGGGTCAATAAAAATCCTGACGCGGGTTTCTTTTACCCCGATACCTGCAAGGCTCAGTGATGCTGCAATATTGACGTTTTCAGGAAATCCCCTGATAGCTTCTTCTGCACTTCCTTCAAACAGGAGCGTCTTCTCAAGAAAAGAATCAAGCTGTATTTTATTTCTAATAATATACAGCGCCCCTTTTAATCCCTGCGGGTTTTTTGTAGTAGTAAGGGTTACTTTATCCAGGGCTGCCATAGATGATGATTTTAATCCATCAAGACCAGCAATTGCTCCTGAGGGAATATATATTTTACAGTGGTTATCCGAAGCTATCTTTTTGAACCGTCCCAGCAAACCCGGCTCAGTGAATGCGCCCACACTCATAACCATCAGGTCTTTTCCCGCTTCCAGAACCATATGCCCGAATTCACGCACCGCTGCCTGCGATGCACTTTCAACAATAATATCTGCTTTTGAGATTAATTCGCTGGGTGGCAATATTTCAGGTTTGTTGTCAAGCTCTTCAAGCAATCTCTCGCAATTCTCTGCTGTTTTATCATGCACTCCCACAAGTTGTGCATTTATGCGCTTTGAATCTATTGCCTTGCAGATTTCCTTACCTATTGTGCCGCAGCCGATTACTCCGATTTTAAGCATATTATCCATGTTTCCTGATGTATTACAGCAGTATATAAGTCATTAAAACATATTAATCATAGGGATTGATTATGTTATTAACAGAACTTGAACATTTCATTGAAGAGGACATCGGCTATAACGATGTTTCATGCAGTATAATCCCGGACTGTAAAGCACAGGCAGAAGTTGTCGTAAAAGAAAAGGGCATTATCGCTGGTCTTTCCGAGGCAACCCAGGTATTTGAATATTTTGATGTTCTTGCTGCCACTGACCTCACGGACGGTTCTGCCGTAAAACCCGGCGACGTAGTATTCACGCTTGATGGAGGTGCAAGGTCAATCCTGCGGGCAGAGAGGCTGTCCCTGAATTTTCTTGGAAGGATGAGCGGAATAGCAACTTTAACGCGCACGTATGTGGAGAAGGCGGGAAGGGTCAGGATTGCATGCACGAGGAAGACCACACCCGGATTCAGGAAATTCGAGAAAAAAGCCGTGATTGCAGGTGGAGGCGATTCTCACAGGTTTAACCTATCGGATGCGGTTATGATAAAAGATAACCATATAGCAGCAACAGGGCTTGAGAAGGCAATAAAAGCTGCAAAAAGTGCAGCCAGCTTCACGCAGAAAGTAGAAGTCGAAGTCGAAGACATGGATTCAGCCCTTCGCGCGGCTGAACTGGGGGCTGATATCATCATGTTCGATAACATGCAGGCAGATGATATCAGGGAAAGCATACGAGTATTGATCGAAAAAGGGCTAAGAGACAGGGTTATTCTTGAAGCATCGGGCGGCATTACACTTGGCAACTTGGAAGATTATACCGCAACCGGGATTGATGTAATCTCTATCGGTGCTCTTACGCATTCATCAAACTGGCTTGATATAAGTTTAAGGCTGAATCCGGTTAAAACTGGCTAATATAAGGAAAAGTATATATGAATTAACAGTTATAATTATAATTGTGGTAATGATGAAAGCTTCAAAAAACAAAAAAATAGCCTTTGACTGGGATAATCTTGATAAACACTGGTCAAATGCATACGAAGCAGACTATGGTCATCTCTTTTCAAATACCCCGGAAGAACGGATAAATTTCAGCTTTTCGATATCACACAAGTTGGTTTGAGATTCGATAATAATCGAAATGTTCATATTATCCTCTGCAGTATCTATCAGCATGGCAAAAGATAAGAAAGTCGTACAATCAACGAATTGCAATGGATGCGGCATATGCGTCACGGTCTGCCCTACAAACACGAAATTGTCAAAAGCAGAGGATTTTGATATCGAAGCTGCAAAACTTGCGATCCATGTGACCAATGGTAACGCAGTTATAGATTATGATGCATGCATAGCCTGCGGGATATGTTCAAAGAACTGCCCCGTTGGTTCCCTATCAATGGTTCAAATTTAATTTTTATTTTTAATAAAATTTGACGCAGCAAGGAGTTATCGGCCGGGATATCAAAAAGGCTGCTGATATCCTGAGAACGGGGGGAGTTGTAGTATATCCCACTGAAACAGTGTACGGGATAGGGGCGAATATTTTTTCAGAGAATGCCCTGGAAAAGGTATTTTCAATTAAAGGGAGAAAAAAAGACAAGCCGATTTCAATCGCAGTATCCGGATTTGAGATGATGGATACCCTTGCATATATCAGCGACAAGGAAAGAGAATTTATTAGAAAATTCCTGCCCGGTCCTGTGACTGTTCTACTGAAGAAAAAAATTTCAGTTCCTGAGTCTCTATCATCCGGTGATCTGGTCGGGATACGTTACCCTGACCATGATGCTGCTGTCAGGCTCTTAGAACTTGCAGGTGTTCCGATAACTTCAACAAGCGCCAACCTGTCCGGGGAAGCGCCGCCGCACAGGGTAGATGATATAAAACTGAGCGCGGATTACATACTGGACGGTGGAGAGTGCAATGCGCAGCCTTCGACAGTTGTTGATCTCATTAACCGCAAAATCGTGCGAAAAGGCGCAAAATTTGAGGAAGTGGTTGCCGCGCTCGGGGAGTTATAGGGATTGTTTCAATTTGCTATCAAATGTGTATTTCTAAAATTATACGCAATTTTCTTAAAAATGTATATTCGTCACCGACCTCGGATTAAAATCCACAAGGCATCAGGGAGATGCTCATGGATTTTGCATTTCTATTGGTTTATTGGAATTAAGTGTTTTCATTCAGGCGCAGAATTAAGATAAAGATATATAGTTAATATCACATTCGATAAAAGAAGATATTCATAGATAGAACTCAAGTACAAAGGAGATTTTATGGGATTAGACAGATCATATTTTATTAGAATTTCTGAAGATGCGTTGATTCAATTAGTTCTTAATGGACTTGAAGCTTACAGTGTTTCCCATCCAGGAAAGAAAAAAGCAAAGACGCGTGTAGAAACTTATGGATTGCTTTGGGGACATGAGATAAATCTTCCTAAAAATACTGGGACTCTTTATTCCGTTGAATTAGTATCTATTGATACATCAGCCGAGAGGGAGCGCCGCTCCTGCACTCCTAACGAAAAGGCATTGGAAATGAAGAGAGATATTATGACCTCATTTTGGCCACATTACGATTTTTTGGGTGATGTTCACACACATCCTCATGGAAATTATATGGATGTTGGCAATGAAGAAATTAACTTTAGTCTGGATGACATTAAGAGTCTGGAAGAGTACTGCAATGATTGGAAAAAACATAACTACAGAGTCGGTTTGGTTTTAACAATTGCGTCGATGGAAAAAGCAGGTAGTAGGGATTCCAAATATGGGCCGAATAATCAGATTGAATTTACACTAGGAAAGTATAGACTTTGGCTTAAAGCTTATGTTGCTTTATATGAAGATGGTGAAAAGAAAAGTGCATTAAAAGTTTCGAAACACAATGAAAAAAATGTTTTTTTAGATTGTCCTGCTTTGGCAGGGATTATGACTGAATTTACACCATTTGAAAAAGGAGTTATTTAACAAAACTCTATTCGTGCCTAATTTTTGTATTGAAAAAGATTTATTCAGGGTACTATCGCCTTCAATCAAAGGAATATCGAATTATAGAAACCTTTATTACAGTTAACAGCGTTAACCCAACTGGTGACTACCAAATGAGGGATCGTCTTTGCCACCGCTAAGAGTGGCTATATAAACACAGTATCGACCGGGAACCATATAGAGGCTTTACCGCCCTCAGCAAAACTTGTTTTCAAAATTCTTGAGCAAAACGGTTTGCTCACTCAAAAACAGATAACGAGGGAAAGCTATCTACCACCCAGAACAGTCAGGTACGCATTGAACAGGCTGAAGAAAAAAGATCTCCTTGAAGAACGGTTTTATTTCAGGGATGCGCGCCAGAGCCTGTACGGGCTAAAAAACGCGGGTGAAATAAGGGGGGATGTGCAGCATTAACTTTTTTTCCCTATATTCTTTAAAAATCCCAGCCATCTTTTTGCATCATCGATCTTTTGTCGTACTTCACTATCGGATTGCTTTAATTTGACCTTGCCAGCTTCGCATTCTCTTAAATCCAGGATGGTCCTGATAAGGGCTGCTGATTCATGATATAACTGTTTTGCCTCTTCGCGGGTAAGATGAGATTTTAGAAGCATCTCTTCGTTATATTTTTCTTTTGCTTCCAGTATATTAACAAGCTCCATAAAACGTTTTTTTTCCTGGTCAGAAAACTCCTCATTATGTATGCAGCGCCATATCAGTTCATTGAGTTTTATGGTTTCACCGCTAACTTCGACTTCCTCAGGTATTTTTTCTCCCACCCATACAAGGAACCGGTGCAATTCGGAAAGCAAGTGCTCTCTGTCTTCAAGGGATATGTAGTCATCCACCCTGGTTGTCTGCTGCACAATATTATAATTGAATATTCATCACAAAAAGTCTTTCATTGGTCATCGATGAAGGAATTTGACGGATTGTCACGGATTTATTTTTTATCCATGACCATATTTATCAATCTCTCCGCCCACACGAGTTTTTTCTTCTTCACGGGCGATACATTCGGGTCATTAAAATCAAAACCTATCAGGGTTATTGTCCTTGCTCCCATCTCCTTTGCCAGGAAGACACATCTGTCTCCGTCTGAAAATCCTCCAAAGTTATAAATATTTTCCAGGGGTTTTGACTGGGTTGTCCCGATGACCCTTATCAGTCGCGGCACTTCCCTTTGCAGCGCATCCATATTGTCCCCGTGGGCGTGTACCACCATAATTGCTCCCTGCCTGTTCGCACTGGTCTCATCATCCATATTGCCGTCCAGGTCTGTAACAATGATATCCGGTATAATGCCGTTGTTCATCAGGACGCTTGTCGCGCCGTCTGCCGCTATGATTACATATTTATTAAAATTCACGTGTTTGATATCATTTGAGAGCCCCGGCGCTTTCCCGCACACAATGACATCCTTTCCCAGAATCGCATTTTTAAGGACTTCTATTTTAATGGTTTCAGGTGGTTTTTTTTCGGATTTTGTTCCAAGCATTTTGAAAAGCAATATTGCGGCACGCTCATCGCTTTCCTTATCAAAACCCATATCTTCAAGTATCTGCCTGTAAATCGGCTCCCATTCCTCAAACTTCATTTTAAAAAATCAGTTTGAGAGGGGTTTCAAGTCCTCTCTCAATTTTTCCAATCTCTCCTCAAGCGTTGGTCTCTGGGAGCTTTCGCATGGCAAAAGGCTGAGTTCATATTCAACCTCTTCTATCATACCTTTCAGGCGCTCCTTCTCCAAATCCTGCTCGATCTGTTTTTCTATGAGAGAATCTTTGACGTACACGCGTGCCTCATAGGATAATTTCAATATCCAGTTCCTCGGCCAGTTCCTTGTACCTGTTCCTGATGGTCACTTCAGTGATACCTGCCACTTCTGCGACCTCACGCTGCGTTCTCCTGTCGCCGCAAAGTATCGAAGCGATGTAAATCGCGGCTGCGGCCACACCTGTGGGACCTCTTCCACTTGTGAGTTCTTTCTCGGAAGCCTGCCTGAGTATTTCAACAGCCTTGGACTGCACTTCTCCTCTCAGGTTCAACCCTGAGCAGAAGCGGGGTACATAGTCGATGGGTGATGTTGGTATCAGTTTCAGGCCGAGTTCTCTTGAGATGAACCTGTATGTTCTCCCTATCTCTTTCCTGCTCACTCTTGAGACTTCACCTATCTCATCAAGCGTCCTTGGGACATTGCACTGCCTGCATGCTGCATATAACGCTGCTGCGGCGACACCTTCAATGCTTCTTCCCCTGATGAGGTTCTTCTCTACTGCTTTGCGGTAAACGACTGCTGCTGTCTCCCTTACGTTCCTGGACAGGCCGAGTGCCGAGGCCATCCTGTCAAGCTCGGAAAGGGCAAATGCAAGATTCCTTTCGGTCGCATTGCTTACACGGATACGCCGCTGCCATTTTCTCAGGCGGTAGAGCTGTGCCCTGCTCTTGGATGAGATTGACTTGCCATAGGAGTCCCTGTTTCTCCAGTCGATCATTGTGGATAAGCCTTTATCATGTATGGTATAGGTCATCGGGGCACCTACGCGTGAGCGCTTCATCCTCTGGTCATGGTCAAAGGCCCTCCACTCAGGCCCCTGGTCTATAAAGTCGGCATCGACAACAAGACCGCATTCGTTGCAGACCAGTTCGGCCCGCTCGTAGTCATGAACAAGTGTGTGGCTTCCGCATTCAGGGCATTCCACTGTGGCTTTTTCAAAAGCGCCAAGTTTTTGTTTTTCTTTCCTCTGCTTGATACTTTCCTTGATTTTCTCACGTTCTGACTTTTCAACTTCCTTTACTTTCTCAATTTCTTGCATTTATTCACCTATCTAGAATCACTGTAAATAGACTCTTTCGTTTTTCAATTTCTTAATTTCAGACTCCGGGATTCCTTTGAACAGCTTTATAGAAAAGCAGGGATTAGTTACAGGACCAAAGAGTTCTTTTACACTTCCTATCTTTTTCATTCTTTTTGTGATCACTGTTGGATTTTGAGGCAAAACACTATTTTCAAGAGTTTTGTCTGCACGTACTATCAACAGAGTATCTATAATATGGATAACAGTTCCCAATCTTTTCAATCTTCGCCCTCAAGGAGAAGTCATATAAGTACCTACTCTATATATATACTTTTCGCAAGGGATTTATTAAAGGGTTTTTATTAGATTTAAAGGTTGCGAGATTGTTGCCCTTCTTGCCCCATTTTCATCAAGGCCCGCACCCATTGCTACTTTAAAAGCTATGTCATCTGTGATCAGGTCATGCGGTGAGTGGGTATCTGTATTCACGACCAGGCTTGCGCCGGTTTCAGTAGCCAACCTTGCCACATGCCCGTTTGTCCGGTTGTGCCCGTTACGTGAAGTGATCTCAAGGCAAATACCATTATCCTTTGCAAGCTGTACATCCTCAATCGTTATAAGACCGGGATGTGCAAGGATATCGATATCTAAGGACACTGCGGTATGATTTGTTCCCTGGGGAACGGGTTCTACAGTGGTCTCGCCATGCACAACGATTATCTCTGCCCCAAGGTTCCTTGCCTTCTTAACAAGAAGCGGGATTTTCCCTGGAGGGACATGTGTTAATTCCACACCTATGAAAATTTTGATATTACAGTCTTCTTCAAGGGATTTTACATTCTTCATGCACGAGAGGATATGCTCTATATTTGTGAAATCAGCATGGTCTGTTATCGCGATAGCAGTGTAGCCCTGCACAAAAGCACGGCGTACAAGTTCGCTTGGGATAAGCTCGCCGTCACTGAATGTTGAATGCGTGTGAAGGTCGATCATTTTTGTCCCCTGGTTTTATGTATCCTCTGCGCTATCTGCTTTGTCAGCACTGATTTCGGGCCTTTCTTATCAACAAGCACCCTTCCGCTTGTGACCCACCAGGATTTCGGGTATGCCTTGTCGGCTTCAACCACGGGGTTCATGTTCAATTCCGAGGCTGCCTTTTCGATCTCTTTAAGGACTGGCGATTTTATCGATTCTTTCAATGAGAGGATGCGGCCCTCAGCCCTTGATTTTGTGGCATCAAGATACACGGGCCAGATAATGAGCTTATCTTTGTCTTTTAGCATTATGCACCTGTTGGCGGTTTAAACCCATAATACTTTTCCAGGAATCATAATATTGTACTGATAATTAAATATGCAGAAAACGACATCACAGCGGATGCGGGTATTGTAAGTATCCAGGCCCCCACAATCTTACGGGCTATCCCCCACCTGACAGCAGAAAGTTTATCCGTGGCCCCGACCCCCATTATCGAGGAAGATATAACATGCGTTGTGCTCACCGGTATCCCAAGGTATGCCATGCTTGCAAGCACCATGCCTCCTGATGTCTCGGCGCAAAAGCCCTGGTACGGTCTCAGCTTTGTAATCCTTTGTGCCATTGTTTTCACTATCCTCCACCCTCCGAAAAAAGTACCCAGAGATATGGAAATGTGGGCCGCAAGTATCACCCATATGGGAACATCAAATGTATCAAGAGAGCCATATGCCACAAGAAGTATCGTGATGATACCCATTGTTTTTTGTGCGTCATTAGTTCCGTGGGTCACAGAATAGAAAAATGCTGAAAACAACTGGAGATTCTTGAAATACCTGTTAATCCTTGAAGGTGAAACCCTGTAAAATGCCCTGATAACAAAAACCGTCAGGATGAACGCTGCGACCATCCCGATGATGGGTGAGACTACCATGAACACTACTACTTTTTCAACCCCTATTGGATTGACAGATTCACTTCCTATTGAGGCAAGCCCGCCACCCACAAGCCCGCCTACAAGGGCATGGCTGCTTGACGTCGGAAGTCCCACATACCAGGTTATCAGGTCCCAGATAATCGCCCCCACAAGAGCTGAGAAAACAAGCATTACAAGAATATCATCGTTTGGTACAAGTTCCATTTTTATTATACCTTTTCCGATGGTCGCAGCTATTGCCGTGGAAAAGAATAAAGGTCCTATGAGATTTCCCACAGCAGCCATGCCGACAGCCCTTATGGGAGTTAATACTTTGGTCGCGACGACCGTGGAAATAGCGTTGGCTGAGTCATGAAACCCATTTATGAAATCAAAAAACAAAGCCAATACTATAGTAAATATTATAAATTCCTTTAAAAATAGCAAAATACCACCTTTAGCTGTTTTTCACTACGATGTCGCTGATAACATTAGCTGCATCCTCGCATTTATCAGTTGCGAACTCAAGGCGTTCATATATCTCCTTAAGTTTCATAATCTCTATGGCATCCTTTTGCTTGAAAAGCTGGGCGACAGATGATTTGTACAGGTCGTCCGCGACATTTTCAAGCCTGTTGACCTCGATGCATCTTTTCTCGATCTCTTTTGGATTCTTCAGATTGCGAAGGCCGCAAAGTGCGGTATTCAGTTCATTTGCCTGCTTTACAAGAACCTCTGCCAGCTTTATCATGTTATCTTCCGGCTTTTTAATCTCATAAAGGACAAGGCGCGTCGCTGTGCCATCAATGTAATCCAGGACATCATCAAAAGCCGAGGCAAGGGAAGATATATCCTCGTGATCTATCGGAGTTATGAAAGTCTTGTTTAGCTCTTCGAAAATCTCATGGACAAAGTCGTCTCCCTGGTGTTCGATGTCCTTGATTTTCTGCTGTTTCTCCTGTATGTTCTCATAATCTTTTAGCATGTCAAGGAACGCATTCGAGCCATCCAGTACGTTCTGTGACTCATTCTCAAGCATATTAAAAAAGTGTTTATCCTGGGGAATTATCCATTCTTTTAGTCCCATTTTTCAATCTCCTTGGTTCTTTTCAATTAATAGCATTTCTATGTCTTTATGTTTTTCTGTTCTTCACGGGTTATGTATCTATTCCATTACACTCAGGGGTAAAGTTTAATATCGTTTAAGTATTTCTCCCCCGGATGAAATCATTCATAATCATCGGTCATAAAGCAGTTACATCCCCTTTTTCCCTGAATGATCTTCCAGGAGCTGCGGGACGTATGGACATCCTTTGCAGGTGTATCAACTCCGCGCTCTTCCTATCACATGATATTAGAAGGGATGTCTTCGTTTATCTTATCCTGAAAGGAGAACCCGGCCCTGTAAAGCTCATCCGTTTTGACGGAAGCAAAGTCAGGTATTTAAGCCCTGATGAACGAAGTGCTGCCTCGCTTATAAAGAAAGCCCTTGAGAAGAATGCACAGGAATTCTGGACTGAGTCCACAGCAGGAGTGAGCATCAGGAAGGGCAATCTTGATGACCTCCTTGCCGAACTGGGAAAGGAAATAATCTACCTGCGTGAAGACGGTGAAGATATCCGCGCAAAAAGGCCTGAAAAGCTTTTTAACGAACCCATATTCCTGCTTGGCGACCATATGGGGTTGAACTGTGATGAAGAAACGATAATAGAAGGATACGGCCAGGAGACAATAAGCGTGGGGCCGCTTTCTCTCCATGCTGACCATTGTATTATTCTATTGCATAACGAAATGGACAGGATAGAAAAGAATCCATAGTTGAAAATCAACGATGGTAAAACAAGATTAATTCAATTTCATATATTGGGCAGGGGGAAAGTATTAATAATAATGATGATAATGATTGTTAAATTACAATGGAATACGGAGCCTGCATAACCCAAATAAAGAAAAGTAGGGCAGTGCCAGGTCGCCAAACTCAACACTGCCCATGCCCCCCTTTTGAGAGAGCAGGTGAATTAATTATTCACACCTGTATTAATTCTTTATGGTTCGAAAAGAATTTTTGACTATAATTTATCAATCTCAATAAATAGAGGTAAGATACCTATCATCCCCCCAAGGCCAAAAAGAGCAAGGGCAATAAAATAATTGCCCCTGGAAGCATTATCTATGCTCACAGCAAGCAGTATCAGACCTGCAAGCTTGGATAGTGCATCTATTGTCCTGTATTTTGATTTTGACAGTTTCATCAATGGTATACGATACTGTAGTAGGTGAAGTACAATATGCCAAGCAGGGCAATTATCCCCAGCACAACAGCGATTTTTCTTTTCCTGATATCGGTTGACGGGTTCCTGTCGATGAACGGTACCAGTATCAAAAGACCATACCATAGTACCATAGGCACTGTTACACCGATAATCTTAGCCTCTATAGGTCCGATGTTGTACGTCCAGAATTTCAGGAAACCGAAGACATAAAGGAAATACCATTCAGGGTATATCGGGGAGGGTGTATCGAACGGGTCTGCGGGTTTAAGAAGACCAGCCGGATATACAGAAGCCAGTAATATGAGGCTTCCTGCGACAAGGCACATCACAACGACTTCCCTTAGCAGGAAATGAGGGAAAAACGGAAGACCACGGATGCGTACAGGTTCATGTTCATGTTCTTCGGTTCCGTGCAGTTCTTTATTTGTCATTGCCATATTAAAGCCTCCCTGAAATCCCCTGTATCCTGACCATCAGGAAATGCAGCAGCAGCAATGTAATTATCGCTGCCGGAAGTATCAATACGTGGATAGCATAGAAACGCGTCAGGGTTTCGGCTCCAAGGTCGTTCCCCCCTATCAGTATAAGCGATATGTACTGCCCCATGACGGGTATCGAGCCCGCTATGCCTGTTCCTATCTTTGTTGCCCAGTAAGCAAGCTGGTCCCACGGGAGAAGATAACCTGAGAAACCAAAGGTAGTGGTCGTCAAAAACAGAAACACGCCAACTACCCAGTTCAGTTCGCGGGGTCTCTTGTACGCACCCATGAAATAAACCCTTATCATATGGAGCATTACAGCCGCTATCATGGTATTTGCTGCCCAGTGATGCACGCTCCTTATAAGGCTTCCCATGGGAACTTCAAGCATTATGCGTTCGACGCTCTTATACGCTTCAGCCGGGGTTGGTTTGTAGTACATTGCCAGGAATATCCCTGTGGTGGCAAGGATTAAAAAACACAGGAATGCAGTTCCGCCAAGACAGTATAACGGATTTGAAACCGCGTATTCAGGCGCAGGATGCTTGACTATCGGGGGAAGCAGTTCCCTTAATTTGAACCTGTCATCAAGCCATTTATAGATTGTTTTGCTCAGGGTCATATTAACCTCACGCCGCCCCTGCATAGAACGATATGGATTTCACATAGTCCGGGTCCTTCCATTTGAGCGCATAAACATCCCCATCTTTGACGATGATATCAATTGCAGGCAAAGGCGATGGCGGAGGCCCTGAAATTACAGCGCCTGTATTCGGATCGAATTTTCCAAGGTGACAGGGGCAGAACAGGATATTCTCATCCGGTTTCCAATAAGCCACACAGCCAAGATGCGTGCATACCGCCCCAAAGGCCCGGAAACCGGCAGGCGTCTTTAGAAGAACTGCCGCTTTCCCATTGAACATGAATTTCTTTGCATCCCCGGTCGCTACCTCATCTGCCGAAGCTATTTTTACTTCACTCGATGAGCTCTTATCTGCCGATGCAGGCCACAGGTATTTTAATATGGTCGCCAGCACCCCTCCTGCAAAAAAAACCGCCACAAGGCCTATCAGGACTTCAGTGAGCTTTCTTCTCGTGATTGTAAGAGTGATTTTATCATCCACGATCCTCACCCCACCGTTGTAACATATTCATCCTTCAACAGTCCTTTCACATAGAGATATATTATTGCGGCCAGGTCAAACAGCAGAAATGCCAATAACTTCCCGATATCTTCTATGAACTGTCTTGAAGATGCCATAGAAGGTTCACTGGAAATGATTTTCAAGAAGATAATTCCGGTCATTCCGGCTGCTGCAAGTGATAACAGGATTATTAAAGCGAAGGAAACCTGGGCCCAGAAGCCTTCTTTTTCAGGCCCGTATTCAATTTTCTCAATATGCATAATTCCACCTCACAACCTGATTGCATAAATCACAACAAGCATAATCAAAATCGTGGCAAGTGCCCTGATGCCGACATCCCATGTGTTCATATGAACGCCTATCTCAATTTCTTTTGTCGGGACTGGCGTGGGCGTCACTTTGGGAGATGGGACATAACCTTCAAACGAATGATTATGGCTTCCATAATACACTCCTATCTCGTTAAGCTGCGGAGGCCCATCCCTAGTATGGCAATACGGGCAGTTGCGGCTTTCCCTGACTGCGTATTCAGGCCTTGCAGATGTTAAAATCGGTGTATATAACAGAAGTGTTATTACAAGAAGCAAAAAGACCATATTTTTACTCATTATTTAACACCTCTTTGCCTCAATAAGAGGAATATGGCGAAGATTCCCATGATTGCAAATATCGCACCGAATCCCGGAGTCGAAGGTTTTGCCACAGGCATGCCTGAATCTTCCTGCGCCTTCTTTGCCGCATTGATGCCATCGCTGGTTACTGTCTCAAATGACGGCAGATCAAAAGCATGCCATAGAACCGGAAGGCTATCTCTTATCGATATTGCTCTTTCAAGGTCTTTTTGCGCAACAGATACATCTCTCCCTTTATCTTTGGCCTGCCTGATGGCACTATCGGCCAGTTTTATCTCGTTCTTCAGTTTGTCGGCATTTTCAAGCGCTGAAATTGCCTTATCTGGTACATCAGGGGCGATTTTCATATCCAGATTATGGCACTGGCTGCACAGGTCATTGAACTCGCTGACATTTAAAACCTTGAATTCATGGGGCGTATGGCAGGTATCGCATGTGGGGGCCTGTTTGAGCGCTTTTAACATCTGGTAATGTTTGGAATCCTTGAACTCGTTCAATTCTTTTGTATGGCATTTTCCACAGGTTTCAGGCACATTCCTGAAAAAAACAGTGCTGTTTGTTTCAGATTCCCTCGCGACCCCGATATGCGCTTTCTCTTTTATGTCCGCTGCCGGGTCGCCTCCATGACATTTTTCGCATGTGACATTGAACATGGAATGTTTGGACCTTGTCCACTGTTCATAATTGCTCTTTGCGATCTTGTTGATTGTGCTTGCGTGGCATTCCAGAGAGCACGGCACATTAACGTTGCTTGAGAGATGTTTAAGCCTTATCTTGTTAAACTCTTGCTCGGTTTCATTAAAAGCCGTAAGTTTTTCATGGCAATCCAGGCATGAATTTTCTGCCAGTGCTGCAGGTATAATGAAAATGGCTATCGATAATATCATAAGAACAAATAGGAATCCTGGTCTCATACTTTCACTTCCTCCAGCAAATAGATTAATCCTGTATAGCATATAAGTTCCCTCTGTTTTTTAATGCCTTTTCAACAAATATGCTACAAACAGGCCCGATACAAGGAGTAACACTTCGAACCCTGAAGTTTTAGGCGGCGGCGCGGTTGCAGTTGCATTCTCCGTCGGTGTTATTTCGGCCTTCCTGGCATCTGCAATGCCTTGCTGGACTTCGGTTTCGAAATAACTCAAATTAAACCTGTGCCAGACAGAGGGAATATGTTTTAATATCGCCCTTGAAGATTCCAGGCTCGCTTCAGCCTCAGTTACATCCTTTCCGGATGCTTTTGCAGAAATAACAGCGCTTCTTGCTTTTGAAATCTCAACCTGCAATTCACGTACTGAGGATAATGCAGCCTCTGCTCTTTTCGGGACTGAAGGATCGATGCCTGTTATGCGGTTATGGCAGTTACTGCAGAAATCCTCAATTTCAGAAGCGGTCAATACCCGCACGCTGTGTGCCTGGTGGCATGTGATACATGCAGGCGCAGGTCCTTCTCCGCCAGCTTCCAGTTTTGTGAAATGCTTTGAGCTCTTGAATTCCTCAAGTTCTGGTTCATGGCATTGTCCACAGGACTCAGGCGTATTGGTCCGGGCTATGCTTTTATTTGAAAGACCCTTATGAGCCTCATTTTTCAAAGTTGCCATGGGGTCACCGCCATGACATTTTTCGCATGTCACGTTAAATAGGGCATGTGTTGAAACTGACCACATGGCATAAGTGCTGGCCGTGGTTTTGTTCAGTTTATCCTCATGACAGACAATAGAACAGGAAATACCGCTTTCAAGATGTTTGATGCGTATATCGACAAATTGCCTGGTCTCTGATGTAAACAGCAACTTCCTGTGGCAGTCAGCACAAGAATTATTGAGTTGTTGGGTAGCAGGTGCAACTGCGGGTTGTACTAATAAAAATAATATAGATACAAAAGCTATTCCGAGAACTATTCCTGAAACGTTTTTGAAATGCATGAAACTTCTCCTATCATTATTAATGATTTAAGATTCTTAATATTAACAAAATACTTAAACTTATCCTTAGTTTACCACTGGTTTTTATGGCTATTTTTATAATTGTGAGTATTTATCAAACAGATACAGATAATACTGAATGAAATAGAAGAGATATATTTATCCTCTCTGGATACGGGATAATGGCTATAGATGAAGAAAAAAAGGAAAATTAGTTAAAATCCCTTTAACAGCATATGAAAAACCAGCCTATTTTTCTCCCCATGTCCATGCGTGAAGCAAAGGAAGCGGGGATCCGGGAATTTGATGTAATATTAGTGACCGGGGATGCCTATGTTGACCATCCGTCGTTCGGCACAGCCGTAATCGGGCGGGTGCTGTGGGATGCAGGATATACAGTCGGCATAATAGCCCAGCCTGACTGGAAGGATGTTTCTGATTTTAAGAAAACCGGGAAGCCACGGTTGTTTTTCGGGGTAACTTCCGGAAATGTTGATTCCCTTGTTAATAATTATACAGCCAGCCTGAAAATCCGAAGCGACGATGTTTACTCACCCGGAGGAAAAGGCGGACTCAGGCCGAACAGGGCAGCAATAGTCTATTCAGATAAGCTTCATTCGGCCTTTCCTGAAACCCCCATTGTGCTTGGAGGCATCGAAGCAAGCCTGCGGCGGTTCGCCCACTATGATTACTGGTCAGACAGGGTGCGCCAGTCCATACTTGCCGATGCGCCTGCAGATATGCTTGTTTTCGGGATGGGAGAAAGACAGGTGGTTGAGATAGCAAGACGCCTGTCAAATGGCGAGGGCATAAAAAACATCGCAGATATCCCAGGAACCGTCATTAAAATGGAAATAGCCAGGTGGCGCTTGATGGATCATGACGGTTATGTCGAAATACCCGGATTTACTGAAGTTTCAAACGATAAGGCTCTTTACGCCAGGGCATTCAAGCTTCACTATCAGGAGCAGGACCCGGTCAGGGGAAAGCCCGTAGTTCAGCCTCATCCAAAAACAATAATCATCCAGAATAAGCCGGCCATGCCCTTAAGTACGCCGGAACTTGACCGTGTGTATGAACTGCCATACACAAGGAATCCCCATCCTTCTTATAAAAAACCGATACCTGCGCTTACTCCTGTCAGATTCTCGATAGTAAGCCACCGGGGATGTTTTGCATCATGCTCTTTTTGCGCCCTGGCACATCACCAGGGAAGGATAGTGCAGAGCCGAAGCATCGAATCCATCGTGCGGGAGGTAAAGAGGATTACAGGGATGCCAGACTTTAAAGGGATTATACAGGACGTAGGGGGGCCTACAGCCAATATGTATTCCATGAACTGTAAACACTGGGGAACAAGAGGCGCATGCGCAGATAAGATATGCATGCATCCGCTATGTAAAAATCTTGAAACAAGCCATCTGCATCAGGTGGAACTCCTGCGCAGACTGAGCGGGATACCCGGAGTGAAAAAAGTGTTCATCGGTTCAGGGATACGTTACGATCTTGCGCTTGCGGATACATCGGATTATCTTTCAGAGCTTTGCGCCCACCATGTCAGCGGGCATCTGAAGGTCGCGCCTGAACATATAGTAATAAGGGTAAACGATATCATGAACAAGCCATCAAAAGAGGTGTTCGAAGAATTCAGGAACCGGTTTAATGCTGAAAACAGGAAACTTGGGAAACAACAATATATTCTTCCCTACTTCATGTCCGGGCATCCTGGCTGCACTATCAGCGACATGGTTGAACTTGCAGAATACATACGCGACAATAACCTCTATACCGAACAGGTGCAGGATTTCACGCCCACGCCCATGACCGCTTCAACGTGCATGTATTACACGGGGATAAATCCTTTCACGATGAAGGAAGTTCATGTTGCAAAAGGCAGGGAAAAGCGGATACAGCGCGCCCTGTTGCAGTACAGGGACGGAAGGAATTACGGATTGATCCTTGAAGGGCTAAGGATGGCAGGGAGGGAGGATTTAATCGGCAGTGGGATGAAGTGCCTGGTAAGGAGAAGGCAATGAGGATTTAGACATTTCCTTTCAGCCTTAACCCTGCCCTTTCACTCAGGTTCCAGTGCCTTTATCAATATCCCTTTATTACATAGAGTTTCTCCAATTTCCACGAAATCTTTAAGTTTGAATTTTTCCATCAACTCTTTAGGAATTATTATTCTACCATCTGGTGTGATCGGGATTTTTTCAGCCATGAAGCCGATTTTTAAATCTAAAGGTAATTAAGTATTTTGGTGAATTCCAGCATTAACTTTTATATGCTGTGATTACCAGTTAAGGATGTGAAAACTGCAATACTGGGTGGCGGCCTGACGGGAATAACTCTTGCCCGCCTGCTTCATGAAAAAGGTAACGAGGTCACAATTCTTGAAAGCAATCCTGTCTATGGCGGATTATGCCGCACAATGTGCGATTGTGGCTTTACATTTGACATCGGGGGCTCGCATATAATCTTCAGCCGCGATAAAGAAGTCCTTGCCTTCATTCTTGATATGCTGGGCGGGAACAGGCAGCAGAACAAACGGAATACCAAGATTTTCTATAAGGGACGGTATGTCAAATATCCGTTTGAGAACGGTTTGTACCAGCTCCCGAAAGAGGATTTGTTTTTTTGCATCAATGAGTTCATAAAAACCCTTATTGCTGTGGAAAAGGGGCAGGTGCAGGCCCCCCGGAATTTTCGCGAATGGATAAACTATACATTTGGCAAAGGTATTGCGGACTTATATCTTGTTCCCTATAATGAGAAGATATGGAAATATTCCACAGAACAAATGTCGATGCACTGGGTGGACGGGCGCATTCCCCGCCCCCCTGTGGAGGATGTGATAAAGTCTGCCATCGGTATTGAGACAGAAGGATATACCCACCAGGCGATTTTCAATTATCCGGCAAGAGGCGGTATCGAAGCTATGGTAAGGGCTATCGCAAGACCAATTGAGGATAAAATCCAGACCGGGTTCACTGTATCTTCGGTCGTGAAAGAGAACGGGGTATTCTGGATCGGAAACGGCAAAGAAGCGATCACTGCCGACCGCTGCATATCAACGATTCCTCTGCATGAGCTTTTTAAATGCCTGGATGATGTCCCCCGGGATGTCATGGGGTCATGCGCCGGCCTGAGGTATAATTCGCTTGCCTGCGTATTTCTGGGCATAAGGGGTAAAGTCCCTGGTATTTCATGGTTATACGTCCCTGAAAAGGAGCTGGGGCTTTTCAACAGGATTTCTTTCCCCTCCAACTACAGCCCATATGTGGCGCCTCCTGGGCACTCTTCAATTCTTGCCGAGATTACGTATCATGAAGGCGACGAGGTATCGGCGATGGCTGACGCGGATATAATCGCACATGTTATAGAAGCGCTTGAGAATATGAATATCATAAAGAATGCGAAAGATGTGGTATTCAGCGCTCTCAGGCGGCAAAAATATGCATATGTCATCTATGATATCAACTATATGAAAAATATCGCAATAGTGAAAGACTTTTGCAGGAAAAAGGATATCGGGCTTGTGGGACGTTTTGCAGAGTTTGAATACCTCAATATGGATGGCTGCATCAGGAATGCGATGGACTTTGCGGGGAAACTCGAATGAAAGTAAATATTTTTGTAGAAGATATGCTGTTTTTTAAATACATTGGATGCGCGACTGCTGCAAAAACGCTTTACAGGCAGCTTTGCCAGAAACCCGGGATGGATGTGTCATGGAATTCAAAAAGCTCGGACTTTGATATTGTACATTACCACACCTTCGGGCCTTTATCTCTTCTTAACAGAAAATACTCCCGCGGGGTCAAGGTATTGACTGCACATTCCACACCCCGCATCAATGTGGGCAACCTTGCATTTTCAAGGACAATCAACCGGTATTACCCCAATTTTTATCGAAATTTTGATCACATCATCAACATATCGGTACCATGCCAGCAGGAAGTTGAGCAGATAGTGCCCGATATGTCATCATCATTGATCCCCAATGGAATCGACCGGGATTATTTCGTGAGGAATGAAGATAAGCGCGAAAGTTTCAGGAACAGGTTCGATATCGGAGATGACGAGAAGCTGGTCCTTGCGGTGGCACAGCAGACCCCGCGAAAAGGCATTTACGATTTTATCGCATTATCGAAAAAATACCCTGGGATAAGGTGGATATGGGTAGGAGGCTTTCCTTATAGCGTGTTCTCAAAAGATTATTTCAAGATAGAGAAGGCAAAAAAACAATGCGGGAAAAACGCCATATTCACAGGATTCCTTCCTGATATAATAGAAGCATACAGCGGGGCGGATGTATTTCTCATGCCCTCTTATGCTGAGACTTTCGGGCTTGTAATACTGGAAGCGCTGTCATGCGGCCTGCCTGTTGTGGCCCGCGGGATTCCGGAATTCAGGGAGATTTTTCCCGGTTCAGTCCAGTTCTTTAACAATATCGGTGAGGCAGGGGCGCATATTACGGATGATGAGGCTTTACATCGCTTTTCAGGCAAAGCCCGCGACTTTACTGCACAGTACGATATCAAGCAAATTGCTGATATGCATTGTGAGCTTTACAGGGAGCTTGTGGAATCATGATATCCGTAATAGTCCCGACCTACAATGAAGAAGCTGGCATCAAAGCCTGTCTTGTGTCCCTGTGCCATCAGACACTGCCGAGAAATGAATATGAGATAATCGTGGTGGATGGGAATTCAAAGGACAGGACGCGCGAGATAGCAGAAGAATATGCAGATGAGGTTTTTATCCAGACAAGCAAGAAAGTAGGGGGCGCAAGGAACGATGGTGTGATGCGCGCAAAAGGGGAAATCGTTGCAACCACGGATGCAGATTGTATTATACCACCCGAGTGGCTTGAGATAATAAGGAATAATTTCAAAAAAGGAAATATCGCCCAGCTTTATGGGACTGTCTATCCGATAGAGGAAGGAATAAAACACAAGCTTTCACTCCTGGGTGCGAATACTTTCTCAAGGATCGGCTACTACACGCATACATTGTATTACACTCTGGGATGCAATACCGCATTTGATAAAGAAATTTTCTTAAAGGCAGGCATGTACAGGTGCATAGATGCAGGTGACGACCTTGAGATAGCGCGCAGGATCAGGAAAATCGGGCGGGTGAAGTTCGATGGCCGCATGAAAGTAGGTTTCTCAATGCGCAGGTACCAGCAATTCGGCACTTTAAAATCACTTTACGAATGGTTCTATATAGTTGCGCGTGGAGGCGAAGCTTCAAAATACTCGTATTCAAAACGCAGCTATAAATGACGGTTGAGTGCAGATTTAAATATGAATATTTACCTATCATATAAAAGGATTGAAGATTCAAGAGGTGATTAAATGAAGGCAATAATAACAATCATTACTTTGGCGTCTATTATAATTACCCTGGGCTGTGTTTCCAATCAGATACGGGAAGAAGATTTAGGCTCCGATCTGTCTGTAGCCATTGGCCAGGCTGGCGGGGATCAGGCAGGTTTCCAAAAAATCTCATGGAAAGCAAACATCGGGAATTCCAGGAATAAAACTGCCGAAAATGTCAGCGTAAATGTCATCCTGCACCCGGAGGTTGTTTCAAGACTGGCCTCGGTGGAAGGAAATAACGTATTGCTTGGGGACCTGAAGTCTGGAACCGGCGCTGGATTCAACGGAACTGCAACATTCAATTCAACCGGCCTCAGTAAGCAGGATATAGCTGCATGGGAGCCTCTCGTGAAGATAAAAGTGGCATGGACAGAGGAAGGAAGAGTGATGGAGAAAATACTTCCGGAGGCGGAAAAATGAATTCAGGCGAATACTAAATGAGTGGCAACAGGAAAATCTCACTGGTTCTTGCATGCCTCTCACTTGCGGTATCGTTGCTGGTTTCCTTATATATCACAAGCTTCCAGTACTCTCCTGTAATTGTTCTTTTCCCGTTTATTTCCCTGGCAGGAGCGATAGGGATACTTTTAAGGAACAAGCATTTGCTGATCGCATCGACTCTTGTATCCCTTGTGATTACAACTCTTGGGATAATGACCGTTGGCGGGCTGCTTGCCGCATCTTCCCTGCCTCTTATAATCTCGACTTTTGTATATCCTGGCGATTCCCGGAAGGCGGAAGTTGATGAGAAAGTAAAAAAGAAAATAATAATAACACTGGCAGCATCCGTTCTCATAGCTTTGTTTGCAAGTTTGGCTGAAACATCATGGCTGTATGATAAATATATTTCTATGGGCTTGCTTCTCTCTGATTTTGAATTCATATTCCTGTTTTTGCTTCTTATAACCCTGCCTTTGATGGGGATTGCAGGAGTGATGGGCGGGAACAAAGATTTTTTGAACACCGCCGCAGCAATATCCATAGTTCCGGCCATATTTATGGGATTACTCACAGAAAGTTTTCTGTTTCCCGTCTCTTGCACGCTGCTTGTTATTTCCGCTTTTCTTTACGAGAGTGAAATAGGCAAGGAGCTAAAAAATAAACAATAAAGCCATGTTTTAAGAGAACTGCGCGGATTCATTAGATCGAATAGCACCATCCTGACGTATCTGCCTTCTCTCCATATTGCAATGCTGTTATCTCATCATATAATCTCTGCGAGAGTGTTCCAATCTTCCCGCCGTTTATTGTAATTTTTTCGCTCTCATGCTGTATCCAGCCGACGGGTGAGATTACAGCGGCTGTGCCTGTTCCGAAAGCCTCCTTTAACCTGCCTTCGTTTGATGCCAGCAGCACCTCATCTATTGAAATCCTGCGCTCAACTACATCCATGTCCCACTTCTTTGCCAGGTGGATTACCGTGTTGCGCGTCACTCCTTCCAGTATAGTGCCCCCCAGTGCTGGCGTTATTAATTCATTGTCTATACGGAAAAAGACATTCATGGCTCCCGACTCTTCGATATATTTCCTTTCCAGCCCGTCAAGCCACAGTACCTGTGTAAATCCTTTCTTTTTTGCTTCCTGAGCAGGCAGGAGGCTTGATGCATAGTTGGCAGGCGTTTTTGCCGCCCCAAGACCTCCTTTTGCGGCACGTATATATTCGCCTGATGTCACAAGTTTTACCGGGTTGATGCCTTCTTTATAATACGACCCGACAGGAGACGTTATTATCATGAAGCGGTAAGTGTCTGCGATCTTTACGCCGAGGAAATTGTCAGATGCAAAAACAAAGGGGCGGATGTAGAGGGAGTTGCCTTTCTTTTTCGGTATCCACTCCTTATCCAGCACGGTCAGTTCTTTTAATGCCGTGATAAATACATCATAACTTACTTCAGGGATGCACAGCCTCTGGCAGGATTTATTTAGTCTCTCATGATATTTCTCAGGGCGGAATACATTCACCCTGTTTCCTGCCCTGAATGCCTTGAGTCCTTCAAAGACGACCTGCCCGTAGTGCAGTGAACATAAAGACGGGTATATCTCGATTTTCCCGAACGGGATAATCTCAGGTGATACCCATTCCCCATTCCTGTACTCCATGCTGAACATATGGTCTGAGAAAACCTCGCCGAACCCCAGTTTCTCAAAGTCTGTTTCATTCATTCTGCTATGATGGGTCTTCGTAATTTTAATTTTCATTATGATACCTCCTTTTACTTCCGGTTCTGGATTTTTTTGCCGGGCGGATTTTTTTATTTAAGGGCTATTTCCATAATGGTTTATAGATTATTTCCTTACCCTTGATACTTTCCCCCAGCGAGCGTAGTCAATAATTATCAGGATAACACGATTGACAGGATGAGATGTAAAAATTCTGGAGTGTGACCGATTTTGTTGAAACTTCTATAATGTAGAGCCTATATTATAGGAGTTGAAACAACATGGCAAAATTATTCACAAAGGAACAGGCAAGAACCTGGCTAAGGGAAAACAATCTGAAAGATGGGAATAGTATCGAGAATGCTTTCATCGCTGAGATCAAAGACGTTCTCCAGGAAGCATTAGAAGAGGAGATGAATACCACACTTGGCTATACCAAGTATGATTGGAAAAACAAGAACACAGAAAATTCGAGGAATGGCCATTCCAAAAAGACGGTAAAAAGTCAACTTGGAAATATCGAACTTCAAATCCCAAGAGATACCAGCGGTGAATTTGAGCCGATAATCGTAAAGAAGCATGATAGAACAATATCAAGCGAGCTTGAAGGAATGATCACTTCTTTATTTGCCCAGGGAATGAGCAACAGGGACATAGAATCTCACATGAGGAAGATATACGGCCTTGAAATATCTGCCGAAATGGTAACGAGAATAACCGACAAGATCCTGCCAATCGCAAGGGAATGGCAGAATCGGCAGTTGAGTGGAATGTATCCGATAATTTATCTGGATGGTATTGTTTTCAACGTAAAAGAAGAAAGCCAAGTCGTAAAAAACCTGCCAGTGATACGGAAAATTGAAAAAATGCTTTTGAAGATATTCAAGTATACAACTGCGACCTTAAACGTAATTTATTAATATAATGTCAACGTTCTAAATATTTATAAAAAAGATGGGTATGGTAGACGAAACACAGCAAGCTCAAGAACTTCGGCAGAAAATAATTCACAAGCTTCTTAGTTTTGGGTATGTAAATCAATCAAATGGTGAACTTAAACCTCCAGATTCAATTGATAAAAGTTCAATCCGGGTATTTCATGAAGATCGTCATCGCCACATTCTCCAATCTAATAAGGAATGGATCATCAAACATGAAGGAAAAGTCATCAATTATTTTGCAAATGGAGATGATATAGAAATATCCTCCATATCCCCGAAGCTTGTAAATGTTCAGGATAAACGAAAGTATCAAACCCTGTTTCGTTATGCAACATATCTGTGGAGTATTCCAGTTTCTCAAGGCTACGGCCGTAGAATGCGCTATCTAATAATGGATTCTTCTAACAACAAGCTTATAGGTATAATTGGGCTTACTGATCCAGTTATAGGGTTAAAAGCTCGTGATGATTGGATTGGATGGACAAGAGATCAGAAGGAAGATCGTCTGTGGCACACTCTCGACGCCTATGTTCTTGGGGCTGTTCCACCTTATAATCAGTTATTGGGAGGTAAACTGGTTGCCTCATTAGTAACATGTAATGAAATACGTAAGGATTTCAAAAAAAAATACGAGAATAAGAAGGCTGTAATATCTGGGAAAACACGTAAAGGACATCTTGTACTTGTAACAACTAATACAGCATTGGGCAAATCATCTATGCTAAGTCGTCTCTACTATACACCTGATGGATACGATACGAAGACAGATGTGAAAAATAGAAGAGAACTTTGGTACCACGTTGGCTGGACGAGCGGATATGGGCACTTCCACCTTAATAGTGGCCTTGCTGATGAAATGATAGATTATCTTCATGATGTCGGCGATCCAATCATTGAAAGGCATCGTTTTGGACAGGGGCCTCAATGGAAGATGCGAGTAATTCGGAATTGTCTTCAGCGCATTAATCTTAATGGGAATAATTTGCTTTATCATGGAATAAAACGTGGTTTCTATGGAGCACCATTAACTCGTAATTTCAAGGAATATCTCTGCGGCATAACCAACGAACCAGACTACTACGATCAGCCTGCTGATGATATTTCTGCTTATATTAAGGAGAGGTATATAATTCCAAGAGCTAAAAGAGTTACTGATCGATTGAAAGATTTTGATATAGAAACCATTCGCATATCTAAAGATCTAGAATAAACTATATTATTCTTTTAATAACGTTACCTTCAATAATAAGACAGGATAATATTTGAAAGTAATTGAAAATTCATCACCAATAGGGCCTTTTTGAAGAGCATTTTTTGGCCTGAGGTATTTTTTTTCATCCTCAGTTAACATTCTGAATAACTCCGTACACTTTTTACCCAGTTCTGTTAAGCCTTTTGCTTCCACTTGTTTAACTTTTTCTAAAATGCTTTTAAATAGTGGGCTTGTAAGATCATCATCCACTGTATGCAATATATTTTTTAATATAGGATTGGATTGTTGAACTTCTAAACTTTTATTCGGACTAGTTTCTGTTTCAAAATTATTTATTTGAACGGGTATAACAAATGGCTGACTAGATGTCCACATATAACATTTGCCTTTTACTGGTTCATTTAATAATTGGGTTGCCACATCATTAGAATAGTGCGCGTTGGCCCTATACAATGAGTCTAAGTCTCCTTTACTCAAGAGATGAAATACAAAGAAATTATCTGCCTGACTAAGAATTTCGAAAGGAATACTTGATGGTTGTTGCGTTACAAAAATTCCACCTAATAGGTACTTTCTTCCTTCCTTGGCTAAATCGATAAAAGCACTAAGATTAGTACTCTCGGAAAAAACAGATTGCGCCTCTTCTACAACAAAAGTTGCTTTCATTAGATCTTCTTTACCACCGACTATGTAGTTATCTTGATTTTTATTGAAAATATATCTAACAATTATGGAACTTAACCATAAGGCCGATTTTGAATCTAATAAAGAGATATCTGTAATGATCACTTGACCTTCTTTTATTCCTTTTTCGATAATTCCCAATAATTTTGATTCGGGATCGTGTAGATTTTTAATTGGTGGAACCAAGTTATTTCTGATGGGTTTCATATCAGATTCTTCAGATTCCGTAATATTAAGTGCTGAGTTTATTTCACTGAGAGGAGCGTTCCATCCCTTCTCATAAAGTAAATCAACAAGTTTATGCCACTGGGCTAAATCAATGCCCATAAGTTTTGGGAAAAAAATAGTGTTTTCATGTTTGGTAGATGGAATAACTAAAGGCAGAATCAATTGTGGCGGTAAATCTTTCAGATTGAGCTTTAATTTTTGATAAACATTGTTTGTGTGGGGTACGTCCTTTCTATTAGTTATGAGGATTGCAGGTCTTTTATCCATTACGCCTGGTATTGGTTTTTGACTTTTTCTAACTGTAAATGCGTATTCTCCTTCGGGATCAAATACCACTAGACTCCCAAAATCTTTATGCCAATGGCTTGAAACAATTTTCATAAAATTACTCTTGCCATAACCGGCCCTTGCAAAGACAAAGGTTCTTTTTGAATCTAGTTCAGACAATTTGAAATTAATTTTTATACTATCATCTAAAAAGTAAGTGCCAATCTCTTGTCCTTTCTGTTGTTCTTCCAGAGCCTGATTAACAATCTTTTTAATTGTTTCGGAACTTGCTTTAACAACTCTACTTGTAATGTGGGGTATTCTTCTTAATCCGGGTTTGAATTTATTATATTCGTCAAGAGTACCTAAAATCTTTATTTTAACGCTGTAACTTATCTTTCGTTTCTTAATGTCGCTACCTATTGCTTCAGCATCCAAGGCTACATCGCTAAGCCACTTTTGGCCCATAAAAGACGTTAATTCGCCTTGTGGAACAAAATCAATCACCCTAGCCACCAATTTGTTTGGTGAATCTTGGATTAGAAGAAAACACCCTATCTCAATAGGAAAATCTGCCTTGTAAGGTGCAATAATGTTGGCAATGTATTCATAAGAAGAGCTTTCTAATCCAATAAAAACGCCCATTACTTCTTCATGTTCAGTCATATTTTCCGCCGCCTAATACTCCTTTATCCACGAAATCTATTAAAAGCCATCCGTCCCTTATAAAATCACTTGCATCTCTCTCTAAACCGCTTAATATCTTGTCCTTTATTTCGTCCTTTATTATTGAAGATGGAAATCCTAATCTTACTGCCACTTCATGAGCCCTCATAATCGTTTGCGGATAACCTAATACGGGATATGAATGCCTTGAATCCTTCGCAAGATAGCTGATTATGTCTTCAATTTCTCCTTCAGAATAAATTGGTTCTCCAGAGTTAAAATCTTTTGGGATTTCTAAAGTAACCAGAAGGTTGCTGTTCTTGGATAGTTTAACTATATAGATATCTCCAAATGCATAATCCAAAGGTTTTGATGACTCCGTTTTTAGCAGACCACTCCCACTCCATTTATAGGCCTTTAATTCCAACTCTAAAGGTATTTTAATATATCCTATTGAATCCGAAGGGATTTTTTTCTCTAAGAATATTGCTGTAGATATTAAAGATAATATTGCTGAAGTTTTTGAAACTCCAACTAATTTTACATATTTTTTCTTTTCTTTCAAAATTTTTTTTAGAATCGTTATGTAATTTGATGTATGTGTGGATTTTAAAACCTTAGACCTAAGTAACCCATCTTTTAATATTATTATTGGTTCATCCGAATCAGATGTTACCCTATCGAATATACAAGCCCATTCTGCAATTTCCATTAGCCCATTACTATCATTGAGAATATATGAGATATCACTAACTCCTGAAACATTTAAGAGTTTTGTGAATTTTTTTATTACGGGTATATTGTCAACATTTTCTATTACCACAGACATAGTCTGCTTTTGTTCGGGTATGTCACCATATCCACTTATTTGAGGCACTACAAAACTTAATTTTATATTGCCATTAGAATCTGCAACGTCAACCAAGTTAATTTCAAATGGATTCAGGTTTATCTTCATACACCCCCCATCTATTGCTTTGTAGGTAATAGATGCATAATCTCCAGCAATATCTATTTTCTTATATTTCAGAGTTTTAACTGCTTCTCTGAGCGAATTAAGCTTATCTCTTTGCATTTTTATTGCGTCCTCGATCCCAACAATACGCTCAAGAGAAGCATACATTCTATCCATTTTTATATTTTCCTCTTTTTGTCTCTAAACCTTCTGATTAACAAATGTTTTTCCAGTACCAGGTCCAACAAGTACTCTTAAAGTGAGCCTGGATAAGCTGCTAAGTTCAAATGTGGAGGCTCTAAACCTTCATTCCATAACATATTTAATCCCTCTATGTTTTTTAGTATCCACCATATGATACTAATTATAGTTAGCTCATAAGGGTTATTAATATTTAAGTTTAATGAAACTCAAATAAGGCTCTGTCAAGTTGTCGATTGTCAATATTATAATATTAAATAAATCATAAACAGTTGCTTTCTTAAAGCAGCGCTTTCCTTTTAACAACCGAAGACTTGATAGCACCCTTATTTTATTTAACTGTCAAATTTGGGCTATATTAAAAACCCGGAATTCAGCCAGGCTTCTTAATATTAACATATTTCTCAATAAATTGCCTGACCCCTGGAGGCATTTCCCCCTTCATCTGGTTTGCGAGGTAAGAATCATTAATCAGCAGCCTTGTGACATCTATCATGTAGTTTTTCTTGAACTCGCTCAATTCATCTATCTTCGTAAGCTTTTCCATGTAAAATTCCCTGAAAGCCTTGAGAAGATGTTTATTAAGCTCTTCCCTCGTCATATTGTTGGGTTTGACTATCGGCTCAATAAGGTTGTACTTCGAATAATCGAATTCTTCAATATAAGGCGCAAGTTCAGGATATATATCTGAATACGGCCACGGGGCGATGGCAAGGAAGAATGCAAGGTCGGGATTATAGTACTGCGCCAGTTTTTGGGCTTTTTCAATTGACTCGGGGGTTTCATCGGGCATGCCGAGGACAAAAGACGTCTCCGAGATGATACCTGCATTATTGATAAGGTCAATTGCTTCTTTTGATTGCTCTATCTTAAGGTTCTTATTATAGCGGTCAAGCGTATCCTGGCTTGCCGATTCCGCACCAACGTAGATATGGAGGATTCCTGCTTTCGTATATTTGCCCATAATATCCTTATCCCTCAGGATATCATCCACCCTTGTTTCCATAAGTATCTCAAGGTCAAGTTTTCTTTCAATAAGCATATCCAGGATTTTCTCCCATCTCTTGCGGTCAAACGTGGGAGTCTCATCCGCTATCATGGCCACATCTACCCCATAAGTGCTGTTTAAGTACTCCAGTTCAGACACAAAATTCTCAGGACTGCGCGCTCTCCACTTCTCTTTCCAGAAAAGCCTCTGGGAGCAGAAAGTGCATTTCTGGGTGCAGCCCCGGGATGAACTCACGACCGCAAGCGTTGAGTTTTTCTTGGTCTTGAAGGAATAATCCTTCCACTCCACCAGGTTCCATGCGGCAGGCAGGATATCCAGGTTCGAGACAAGAGGCCTCTGTTTAGTAGCTATGATTTTTCCGTCCTTTACATAGGCGATTCCCGGAACGTTGAGGTCCTTTCCTCCAAAAATATGGTTAAGTAGCTCTGTTGTTGTAATCTCTCCCTCCCCGCGAATTATGAAATCTACGGAGTCGCCATCTTTTCGAAGTATTTCATCCCAGCAGAAGGTCGGGTGTATGCCCCCAAGAAGCGTAATTATCCCCTGATTTACCTCTTTTGCGGCCCTGAGAACATTTACTGCCTCAGAAAGGCTTGAAGTATATGCAGCAGTCCCGACAGCATCAGGGCAATAATCTGCTATGTATTTCCTGATGTCCTCTAAAGTATGGAATTTTGACATGGCATCGTATATCCTGACTTCATGCCCTGCATTTTGCAGGCTGCCGGCAACATATACCATGCCAAGCGGCATCCACGTGCCTGCCGACTCAAGAACGCCGCAGTGATATGGGGGGGTTATTAAAAGAACTTTTTTTGACATTGCAACCTCTCAGATTGCTTTCTTTGATTTCAATTTCAAGCATGATCCTATCCATTTGATTTATGGTGATAATACTCTCATATATAAATTATCTTTGTTTTGAAATGTTACAATGTTTATATAAACCTACTCATCCATCATCGCCCTTGAGTCCACGGCGATTGCCCCGCTCTCATTCACAATCAGCGGATTAATGTCAAGCTCGATAATGTTTTCTTTCTTGGCCATGTCCGATACCGATACCAAAACACGCACAATAGCATCAATATCAGCGGGTCTCTTTCCCCGTATCCCTTTAAGTATCGGGTATCCCTTTATTTCGGATATCATTTCAAGGGCTTCTTTCCCGTCAATCGGCGTAACCCTGAACGAGACATCCCTGTAAACTTCAACGAATATCCCGCCAAGGCCGAACATCAGTGCATGGCCGAACTGCGCATCCTTCTTCAGGCCCACAATGACCTCATGACCTGGCCTGGCCATCTGCTGCACAAGGACACCTTCTATTTTCGCACCCGGAACCGCTTTTTTGATCTGAGATATCATTTTATTGTATGCTGGCCTGACGTATTCCCTTTCTATGTTCAGCATCACCCCGCCTACATCGCTTTTATGAGAAATATCGGATGAAGAAATCTTCATAGCGACAGGGGTTCCTATGTTCAATGCAATCGCAAGGGCTTCATCTGCGCTCCGGGCGATGTTCTCTTTTGTTACAGGTATCCCGTATTTTGAAAGAAGTTCTTTTGCCTCATGCTCCGTAAGAATCCTCATATAATCCCCCCATTATCGTTATCTGCTCCAATCTTTACATTTTTAAGAAATTCCCTGTGCCTCACAAGCGCAGAAAGCGCCTTCACTGCTCTTTCGGGTACTGGATAATTTGGTATACAGCCGCTTTTTAATATCTCCACACCTTCTTCCATACCTGCCCCACCCATCCAGCATGCGATTACAGGTTTTTTATTCTTGTGTTTCATTTCGACCACCGCTTCAGCCGGAGGTATCGAGTTCGACATAAGTGTGTGCACATAAATTACAATAATAGAATCCACATTCGGGTCTTCGCGAAGCGCCTGTATGGTTTCCTTATATATCTCATAAGAAACCGTTCCTGCCGTATCTACAGGATTTGAACTTGATGCAAACCCCGGTATCTTACTTTTTATTCTTTCCCGCGTATCATCCTTCAGGTCCGCTATATTTATCCCCTGCCTTTCACATTCATCAGCAGCCACTATTGATGCCCCGCCCCCGTTTGAAAGGATTGCAACGTTATTCCCTTCAGGGAGAGGCTGGCATGAAAATGCAAGCGCGGCATCAAAAAGATCATCGATATCATCCACCCGCAATATCCCTGCCTGCCTGAATGCTGCTGAATATACCTCATCAGAACCCGCAATCGAACCTGTATGGGAGAAAACCGCCTTTGCACCCCTTTTTGACCTTCCTGTCTTGATAGCAACGATAGGTTTCCTGATACGCCGCGCAGCTTCTATAAAAATCCTGCCTCGCTTTATCCCTTCAATGTACATCGCTATGACCCCTGTTGACGGGTCGTTACCCAAGTACTCTATGAGGTCAACATCGTCCGTATCTGCCTTGTTGCCTGTGCTTATCACTTTGCAGAGGCCGATCTCAGTACCGATTGTCCACTCGGCAAGCGCAAGACCAAGGGAACCGCTCTGGGTTATAAAAGAAATAGAGCCCGGGCGCGGAAGCCTTCCTATGATACTTGCATTAAGCCTTGCAGGCTCGTTAACGATACCAAGAGTATTTGGCCCGATCATGCGCATCCCGTATTTCCTTACAGTTGATACAAGCTCCTTTTCAAGAAGAGCCCCTGCATCCCCGGTTTCGCTGAAGCCCGCTGTTATGACAATCAATCCCTTGACCCCTTTTTTTCCGCAATTCCCAACCACAGAGATAACATATTTTGCAGGCACGATAATCATTGCCATATCCACATCTCCCGGAACATCCAGGATAGAGGGATATGATGTCACGCCCTGTATGACAGTCTCATTGGGATTAACAGGATATACGTTCCCTTTAAAGCTGCTTAATAAATTCTTCAGTATCCTTCCGCCCCATTTCGTCTCATTGCCTGATGCCCCGATAACAGCTACTGCTCCGGGTTCAAATATTTTTGAAAGCATTTTTCACATCCATTCCCTGTATCTCATGGCTTTCTGCACTCTTTGTTTTGCTATATCGATTGCTGTTTCCCTCGGATACCTTTTTTCACTGTACACCTTATCCAGGATTTGTTTTGTGTTCCTGCGAATGGTGCTTTTGATCCTTTCGAACGCCGCCGCTTCAGTACCGCCGTGGTATTCGACAGCAGCTGTAATCACCCCTCCGGCATTGGCCACAAAATCAGGGATAACAAGGATCCCCCTGTCATGAAGCATTTTTTCCGCAGCTTCAGAAATTGGGATATTCGCCCCCTCGATCACTAATTTAGCATCAAGAACATCGGAGTTTGCTTCTGTGATAACATCAGGCCGGGCAGCAGGGATGAAAATATCAGTGCTTATCATAAGCAGGTCAGTTGCTTTCATTACTTCACCATCCTTATAATTAATTACAGAGCCAGCTGCTTCCTTTATTCGTATCAGTTCCTCAATATCCAGGCCCTTTTGGTTATAGATAGTACCCTTTGAGTCGCTTGCGGCAATAAGGTTCACCCCTTTTTCAGCAAGCAGCCTTGCTGCTGGTTTTCCCACATTCCCGAACCCTTCGATAGTAAGGCGGGCCCCGTTAAGGTCAAGATTAATATACTCGTTTGCCACGGCTGTGCATTCTGCAAGTCCGTATCCTGTTGCACCTACCTCATCAAGAGGTATTCCCCCAAGCTCCCGCGGAAGGCCGACTGACCGGGCTATTTCATCATATATATACGCCATGCTCGCTTCATCAGTACCCATATCAGGACCAGGAATATATTCTTCAAGGTTCTTAATCCCCCGGGCAAAAGTCCTGATGACCTGCTCCTTATTTACCGTTTTTGGATCGGCAATAATCCCTGATTTCCCGCCCCCGTGAGGCAGGCTCGCCATCGCGTTCTTATAAGTCATCGCACGGGATAGCCGGAAAACTTCCGAAGTAGTCACGTCCGGCGCCATCCGTACGCCCCCTATGGCGGGACCCGCGGCTACATTATCAATGACAACGATAGCTCTCATTCGTGTTCTGGGCTCGTATATATGGATTATTTTTTCAGGCCCGACCTCGTCTGTATATTTGAATAGTTCTTCGGTTATTTCCATTTTATTTTCCCTCCCGAGGGTTAATATTTTGTTTGGTAGTTAATTAAGATTGTGATATTGGTAAATTTTATAACTGGATGATTCATATAAGCATGATTAATGATAAAAAAATGTCCGAACCATGGAATTTTCAGGGGTGAAGCATGCGCATGTGGTGAGGCGGGAATCCTGATACTGGATGATGAGAAAACCGAAAAGCTCGGACGTTTCATCTCAGGTGCGCTGCGGCATTTCCCGGATGATCTTGGCCTTGCGATGAACCAGCATGGATGGGTCGATGTGGATGTACTGTGCGATGCCATGCGGACACGATACAAATGGGCCAACAAAGACAAACTTTTTTCGATGATTGAATCCGATGAAAAGAAAAGATATGAACTGCAGGGAAGGAAGATCCGTGCAAGGTACGGTCATTCCGTAATGGTTGACCTTGATTACCCCGAAAATACCAATCCCCTGCTTTATTATGGCGCAAGCCGCGAGGAAGTGGATATCCTGCTTGAGAAGGGAATAAGGCCTATGAAACAAAGATATGTCCATTTAAGTACCAGTGTGGAGAAGGCCAGGGAAGTGGCAAATATCCACACCGATGACCCGGTATTGATACTCATAAATGCAAAAGAGGCGCAGGATAATGGGGTACGGATGCTTACTGCCAATGAGAACATAGTTCTTTCTGAAGAAATACCACCCCAATATTTGAGTATTGTTCAAACCTGAAATTCTTTTGCAACAATATCAACAATCTCTTTAATATCCCTGATCACGATATCGGCTTCTTCGCAAAGAAGAGGCGGGCACTTGCCTGTCTGCTGGATGGAAATTACACCAAGGTCGGCAGCGCGCATTGCAAGAATATCGTTAATCCCATCCCCTACCATAATCACTTTATCATGATCTCGCTTCAACCGTTTTACTATCTCTTCTTTTTTCTTTGGCGTGGATATCTCAAACACACATTCAAGAGGCACGCACACATTTTGCGCAAGAGGCGACAGGTTGCGCATACTATCGCCTGATGCGATATATACGCTGACACCTTTTTCAAGAAGGGTTTTTATTACATACTGAGTATTGGAGTAAATTTTGCCGCCTGTACAGATAACATAAGGTATGCTTTTTGTATCAACGTCAATAATCAACCCGACACCCATATAGAAAATATTCTTGCACCTCTTTCTAACAACAGCCATCACGTCCTGCAGGTCTCTCATTGAAGCTCTTGTATCATTCTCGACCACTGATAAGACGGTCGTTCTTTCTATCTGGGCTCTTGAGCACCCGACTTCGATATCGATATTGTATTTCCTGATAAAATCCGAGATTAGCATATCAGGCGGGCAGTTACATAGCTTATTTGAATCCACCTGCATTACAAGAAGAGCGCAGTACGGTTTTTTCCCGACAAGTTCAGTTGATACTACTTCATCAAGGAACCCGCCGGTTTTTATATTCTTTGCGACGCGATACATCCTGAGAAGCGTTCCTGCACTATCAAACACCACAGCGATTTTCATGAGCTATTAAGGGTTTTTATATATAATTAAATTATCTCAATAAAATATCTGCTATATTTGCCAGTTCCTGCGGGGACAGGTTTTCAGCCCTTTTTTCAAGAAGGCCGGCAGGGAGTTTTTCCAGTAAGATATCAATATCTTTTATGCCGAGCAATCCTGCGTTATTCGATATTGCATTCCTGAGTTTTTTTCTTCTCTGTGAGAATACGGCATTGATGAATCTCATGAAAAAATCCTTGTCTTTAACTTCATATTGTGCAGGCTGCGGCTTCATCTCTATTATTGCAGAGCGAACATCGGGCTGGGAACTGAATGCCGTTCTTGGTACAGTTTCAAGGATTTTCACATCCGCATAATACTGGACTGCAATAGAGAGCCTGCCATAATCATCAGTGTTATGTAAAGCGACCATTCTTTTTGCATATTCATACTGGTACATGAGAATACCAAGATCGAATTTGCATTTCAGCAGTTTAAATGTGACAGGAGAAGAGATGGAATAAGGCAGATTGGAAATAACTTTATTGAAAAACGGGAATTCTATCTTCAGGACATCTCCTGTTATGACTTCAACGTTTTCCCACCTGTGAAGTGATACTGCAAGCTCAGGATCGGCCTCGATCGCTATCACTTTTCCGGCTTTTTTTGCAAGTTCGCCTGTGAGGTTCCCGTACCCTGCCCCGATTTCCAATACGATATCGGATTTATCCAGCCTTCCGTACACGACAATCCTGTTAAGGACATTCTCATCTATTAAAAAATGCTGGTCCCGTTTATACCATTTCATTTTTTAACAGGTTGCATCGGCGTGGTAAAGATGCGGTACTTTATATTGTCATCCTTTAATTCATCAAGTACCCTGTGAGTTATGAGTTTTTCGGGAGCATGCAGGCCTTTTACCCTGTCAACAAGATCCTTAAATCCCTTAAACTTCCCTTTTTTTTTCTCATCTATTATTCCCCACATGAGTTTTTTGCCTATACCGGGAAGTAATTCAAGCATATGTAAACGTGTCGTTATGGGATATGCCTCGTTGAAAAACGGCAAGAAAACCGCTTCATTCTCCAGAATTATTTTCTCGATAGCAACGGGAAGCTCCATTTGTGCTCCGTGTGTAAGTTCAGTAAATGTTATTCGTCTCTTTACATGGTCTATTACAGGGCGGTCACGGTCCCCAATATAGACCCGGTCCTGCGCTTTAGGCACTACGTTCTCTTTTGGTATCATCTCCATCAGCACAAAATGTTTTTCTCCTACACCCTGTGCCAGGGGTTTTTTCTGGTACATCGGCCTGTTATCGTCAGAACGCCCATATGGTAAATAATCAAGTATGTATGCATACTCTTCTTTTTCCGCCTTTTTCCCTAAAGTTATCATCTATACCACCCTTTGTCTTGGCGTCTCCTTGCAAAACATCAATTTAATTAGAACGAATGCTTATATATGTTTTATGATTTGATCAGGAATACTTGAGTACAAGCTCCAAAATCTGCTTGAGCTCCTGCTCAGCAAGAGTATATCTTTCCTTTGCATAAATCGATCTGATCTCATCGTTGGACAATGGAAGGATATCCGCTATCCTGATTGCAATTTCAGGTTTCATCTTTTCAAGTTTCATGAGCTCGTTTGCAAGTTCCCTGGATTTCTGCGGATCAAGCCTTGAGAACATTTCAGCATGCGCAATCGCTTTTCGTAATTCATAACCAAGTTCTTTTTCCTCGTTCTCCCTTTCTTCCCTTATCCGGTCAAGGAGGGCGTGGACTTCGGGAAGAGTAAGTAACTCTTCACTGATAATATTTTTAACTATCATAAAGCGACTTTCCTGAAATTTTTCTTTGTTCCACGGTTATTTCTGCGGGGTCAAATGCTCGGGAAGCGCTATCACTTCTTTCATGAGCCCGCCGTCACGCACTTCTATAATATAGGCACGGCCGCGCTGGCCCAGGATTTTTCCTGTCTTGCCGTGAAACTTATGGTGGGGCATTCCATTCTGGATACCAGGGTCAAGATCGATATTTACCATATCCCCGTCCTCGAATTCCTGAATAGCCCTGCTTATAGGAGATAATCCTTTCTCTCTCACTGTTTTTTTAAGTTTATATCTTGATTTTCTTCTTGTTCCGTGGGTTTTCGCCATAATATTCCTCTGGATTTAGTATTATTTTAACCTATTTTAAGTGTTATTTTAACCTACTTTAATCACATCAAGTTCTATAACCTTTGCCTCGCCCTGCGTCAGTGAAGCGATACTGGGTACTGTGCGCCCGTTATCGCCCGAGACAAGTTCCTTGACATAAAGCCCGCCCTCGCAATGGATTACTACTACTGCTGTACCTGCATCAAATGATTCAAGTTCAGCCAGGTGAACCCTGCGTATTCGTTCGAGATCTGCGCGCCTGTGAAGCACTCTTGTTGGGGTTTTCTGTTTGATGGGAATCTTACTTAGTATGTTAAGGGATGATTTAAATTTTTCCTCTGTTGTGTTATGTTCTATCCTGGCCCTGTAAACCTTATCTGCTTTCATTGACTTTAGCTGCTCGACTGTCTCGCTCTCAACGAATTTTAGCCCGGTTACCTCGATTTTCCCATTTGCCCTGCGGTTTATTTCAGTTTCAAGGGCTCCCAAATCCAGGCTTCTTTTATGCGGTTTCTTTGCCTCAACTACAAACGGCCTGCCATCACCCAGCATCAGGGCATCAATATCCTCCCGACCTGCACCGTGGAACGCCGTATCCTCACACAAGGCCGCTTCCATGAGGGGTTGTTTTATATGCTCATCAACCGACTCCTGGTACATCCTGCCTGTGTTGTCGCATCTCTGGCACCCGCTACCACCGCATTCCCTGCATGGCCACCTTGTCTGCGGGATTCCCCGGATGAGTTTCCTGTACCTGCCGTAAATATATAGTGAATTTACCTCAAGTTCGACTCTATCGTTCTCAATATCAAGAAGAGCCACTACCTGTGGTTTTTTAAGATTGGCCTTTTTGCCTGTCAGCTTTTCAATCCTTTTTCCGACCTCGCGGTTAAGTTCAGTTTTAACGGGCTCGGCAAAAGTAGTCCCGCTTTGCGCCCATACGATCTCCTCATTCTCAGCCAGGAGGCCGGTCATTCTCGTACCTACGAGGAAATTCTCATACTCGTAGTCAGAAAGTGCCTCTACTGCTTTCCCGGCCCATGTATCAAGATGTAAAAAAAGGCCGTTGCATACCCAGCATTTGTTCTCACTGCTTTTTGCAAGTTCTTCCGAAAGCCCGCTATCCTTTTCCGCCCCCGACTGCATGGCAAGTACAAGCTTTATGGCTGCCCCGCGCTGGTCGTTTGATAATCCTGTTGACAGTTTTGCGAACTGTCTTCCGAGGCAGTGGTCGCAGATAGGGCCTTCGTGTATAATCTTGCGGGCTGTATCAAGAATTGTCATCCAGCCCAGAATATACGCCGGATTCTAAATACTTTCTCTATGATAAAATTTCGTTCAGTCCGCTGGCAGGCGGGAACGTGATACTTCAAATAGCTTATCTGCAACCCCCTCTATAATCTTCCTATTTTCAAGACCTCTGGTCCATCTTTCAGAAAAGGAAGCTGTCCCAGCAAGAGCTCCGCACAATGCCCCTGTGATGCAGGCAATGGAATCAGTATCCCCGCCGGCGTTTGCGGCCTCCAATATCGCATTTTCCGGTTCGTCAAAATGTCTTGAAAAGCAGTAAAAAGCCGACGGGACAGTCTCATATACCAGGTACGACGTTCCAATTTCAGAAAAAACCTCATCCGGTTCATAATCCCTTTTCCCATATGAGAATTTGATTCTATCTGAAAGATCAACATCATAATTCGATACCCTGGAGCATGCTTCTTTTATTATTCCGCTGCAATCCATGCCAGCAAGCGCACACCCGACACCAATTGCGACTGCCACAGCCCCGGCGATAGCACCTTTGCTGTTATGCGTGGGGACAGACGAAATAGCTGCCTTATATTCGATATCAGTCAGGTCTTTATAAAACAGGCCTATTGGCGCAACTCTCATTGCAGAGCCGCAGGATGGTATATTGCTGCCCGCATATTCCCAGGTTATCCCTGAATTCAGCCTTATGATAGCAAAAGAGCTTGCAGGCCCGATCAGGTATTTCCTTGACAGGTCATTAAGGGCATCTTTTCCCCATGCCGATAGCCTGTCTGAAAAATCGGAAACTTCAAAACCCCTGCATTCGATCAACGAGCGTGCCAGCACAAGCATCTGTTCCGTGTCATCTGTATATTGACCTGGCCTGAGCTTTTCTCCCGGACATCCCGGTGGGGCTTTGCCATAATCAGTAATTCTTCCCCTGTTAAGAATGTCTTTCCTCAAAAGGCCCTCATTCTGTTTTCCAAGGGTATCGCCAATGGCTGCGCCGAGCATGCAGCCTGCGTATTTATTTTTTAATTTTTCAACATTTTTCATTTTGTCCCATTCATTATCTTTTCGCCAGAAGCTTTCCTCTAATGAACTCACCCGGATCTATGTGCGCCCCCCCCGCCACAGTTGCACCCACGTTAAACATGCTGTTTATACCTGTGTGTACATTATCTCCCATTATAACACCAAGTTTCCTCCTGCCGGAATCGAATCTCCTTCCCCCCAGTTCTACAAGCACCGTCCTGTCATCATGCCTGAGGTTTGCAACCTTTGTCCCGGCGCCGAAATTGCACTTTTCCCCTATGATGCTGTCTCCCACGTAGCTCAGGTGCCCTATGTGGGTTCCATCCATTATAATGCTGTTTTTCACCTCAACCGCATTGCCTATCCTGACATTGTTCCCGATGCTTGTCCCTGGCCTTATGTAGCAGTTGGGCCCTATATCGCAATTATTTCCTATAATCACAGGGCCTGTGATATAAGCCCCGTTCCTTACGATCGTACCCTTACCTGCCGCCACGTTCCCCTGCAATGTCGCATAATGTTCGACTTCTCCCCGTATTTCCCACTGGATATCCTCCCCGCCCTTTAACATGATTTCATTGGCTTCGAGAATGTGCCAGGGAAACCCGATATCATGCCACTTTTCAAGAGGCGAATAATTCACTTTTTTCCCTGAATCTATCATGGCCTGGATAGAATCCGTGATTTCATATTCACCGCGGGGGGAAGGAACTGTTTTATCTATAACGTCAAATACCGAAGGCTCAAAAACGTAGATGCCGGCATTTGCAAGGTCTGAGGTGGATTCCCTGGGTTTTTCAACGAGCTTTTCTACCTTTTTCCCATTAACAAATAATATACCGTACTCCTGCGGAGATATCACTTTCTTGGCCGCTAAAACCGCATCCCCCTTCTCGGTTATTATTTTCTTAATGTCAGGAATGCCTGCAATCACATCCCCGTTCGTTACAAGGAACCTTCCATCAATATACTTTCCTGCAACTCCTATGGCATCGGCAGTCCCTCTCTGGGCCTGCTGCTCAATATATTCTATTTTGACACCAAAAGCTGAGCCGTCTTTGAAATGATTAATTATCTTTTCCTTGAGGTATCCCACTACTATCAAAACCTCTCTTATCCCTGCTGCCTTCATTGCTATGATTATATGCTCAAGAATAGGCCTGTTTGCTATCTGAAGCATTACTTTAGGCCTGTTCTCCGTGAGCGGCCCCATCCTCGTTCCTTTCCCCGCTGCAAGGATGACGGCTTTCAAAGTATCGCCTTCCTCACAATCCCCTCTGCCATCGCATACAACTCATCACACCTGTTCACCGACTCGACCGTAATCCTGATTTTCGGCTCTGTGCCGCTCGGACGCACAAGTACCCATCCGTCTTCCATGTCCGCCCTGATGCCATCCAGTGTATTGATGTTGCCAAGTTCCGCAAATCTTTCAGCCACTTCTGCCATCGCTTTCTTTTTATCAGAACATGGGAAAGCGCCTCTTTTCACGGGATACTGCGGTATTGAATCAAGAAGCCTGCTAAAATCCCCTTCTTTCTCCACTATTTCAACAAGCCGTGCGGCGGCATAGATTCCATCCGGGCACAGGGACATCCCGGGGAATATCCATGCGCCTGAAGGTTCGCCTCCGAATTCGCCATGGATTTTATTAAGCTCTTCTGCTACGTACACGTCCCCGACTTTTGTACGTGAGATCTTTATTCGTGCAAGTAAATCATCGATAATTCTTGATGTATCAACAGGTACGGCTATTGCATTCCTGGCCTCCCTGACCGCAAAAAAAGCAAGCATTTTATCCCCGCTCACAAACCGACCTTTGTTATCAACAGCCATCATCCTGTCAGCATCACCATCATGCGCTATGCCAAGATCAGCATTGGTGGCTGCCACAGTGCTTTTCAACAGGCTGAGGTTCTCCTCTACAGGTTCGGGGTATCTTCCGGGAAAATGGCCGTCCGGCTGTGAGTTAAGAGTAAATACCCGGCATCCCATTTCCCTTAATAAATAGGGCGTGATAACAGAAGCTGCACCGCATCCGCAATCAACCACTACTTTAAGTGATGCCTTGCCCACCTTATCGAGGATGGCCTCTGAGTGCTCTTTTATAGCGCCCGGTTCTATGTCAACTTTACCAATATTATTCCATTGTGCAACCTTCCATGCTGATTTTTCCAGTATCGATTCAATCTCATCCTGCTGGCCAGTATCAAATGCCATGCCGCTTTTACTCCAGAGTTTTATCCCCACATATTCTGACGGGTTGTGCGAGGCCGTGATCATTACCCCGCAACCAAAATTCTTTGCAGCAAAAGCAAGGGTAGGTGTCGGAATCATCCCTGCGCGGGCCACATTGCATCCTGCTGATAACAATCCTGCAATCATGGCATGCTCTATCATTTCTGCCGATGTTCTCGGATCTTTCCCTATCACAACCGAGCCATACATCGACCCTACAGCATATCCCACTTTCAATGCCAGTTCAGGAGTTATTTCCTTATTTGCAAGTCCCCTGATGCCGGATGAACCGAACAATGACATTTTTACTCCACTGTAACGCTTTTTGCAAGGTTCCTCGGCTGGTCGATAGGGCAACTCCGTGCCTTTGCAGTATAGTACGATAGTAATTGAACTACAACTGTTGATAACATGGGTGATAGTATATCATCGGTCGCCGGGACCCTGATCACTGCATCCACATATTTTTCTATCTCACTATCTTTTTCATCCACTATGGCAATGACAGGAGCTTCCCTTGCCTTTACTTCCTTGATATTATTCACCATCTTATCGTAAGTCAGGCCTTTTGTAGCAATTGCGATGACTGGCGTACTTTTTGTGATCAGCGCAAGGGGACCATGCTTCAGTTCACCCGCTGCATAGCCTTCTGCATGTATATAGGATATTTCCTTAAGCTTCAGGGCACCTTCGAGCGCTATCGGGTAATTCAGGGTGCGGCCTATGAAAAATATATCGCTTGCTGAAGAGTATTTATCGGCATATTTTTTTATTGATTCTTTATTACCGAGAATGCGGGTTATCTGCGCAGGTATTTGTCTCAGGGAAACAAGCATGCGTTTCATTCGGTCAGAACTGACCTTTCCCTTGCCTTTTCCGAAATAAAGAGCTAACAGGTAGAGCACGCCAAGCTGAGACATGAATGTCTTGGTCGCTGCGACTCCTATTTCAGGCCCGGATCTCATGTATATACTGTTATCGACATCCCTTGTAATGGTGCTTCCCATAATGTTCGTAATCGCAAGGCTCCTTCCGCCGAAAGTTTTTGCTTCCCGCAAAGCTGCAAGCGTATCTGCCGTTTCTCCTGACTGGGATATCCCGATGACCAGGGAGCCGGGGGAAGAGTGCGAGTACCTGAACTCGGAGGCGATTTCAACATCGGCGTGGATGCCCGCAAGCTGCTCAAAAAGGTATTTGCCAAGAAGCCCTGCATTGTATGAAGTCCCGCACGCAATAATGCTGATCCTGTTGATATCTCTGACCTGCTCCTCTTTCAGGCCGTCAAAAGCAATCGCGCCTTCCAGCTCTGATATCCTGCCAGCAAATGTTTCGTGGAGAGCCTTTGGCTGTTCATGGATCTCTTTGAGCATGAAATGCTCATATCCTGATTTTTCAGCGGCTTCCATGTCCCAATCAATAACTTTCATCGTTTTTTCGATCGGCCTTTTGCTGGTATCAAAAAATGAGATCTTGTCAGGGGCAACATATGCAATTTCCATATCATCTAAAAATATCATTTTCCGGGTATATTTTAATATCGCAGGTATATCCGACGCTATGAAATTCTCATTTTCACCCACTCCTATAACAAGCGGGCTGTCCTTTCTTGCAGCGACAAGCTGGTTGCCGCACAGCACGGCTATAGCATAGGAGCCTTTGATGTCATTTAGAGCCAGGATGACCGCATCCACAAGATCGTTCTTATAATAGTGATTTACCAGGTGCGCCAGGGCTTCTGTATCAGTTTCAGACGAAAATTGGTACCCCGACCGGGTCAGTTTTTCCCTTAATTGCTGGTAATTCTCAATGATACCGTTATGGACTACAGATATGTTACCTGAAGTATGGGGATGGGCGTTTACTTTATTGGGCCTTCCATGCGTTGCCCATCTTGTGTGCCCTATCCCGACATTACCCGGTATGTCCGGAAGAGTCTTTTCAAGACTGGCGATTTTACCTTCATCTTTATGTACTTCAACTTTACCTTCGTTAAAAATTGCGATTCCTGCAGAATCGTAGCCCCTGTATTCCAGCCTTTTCAATGAGTCTATAAGTATCGGGACTGCCTTCCTTGTACCGTTATATCCTACTATTCCGCACATATCATACCACTATGGAATCCGGGGGAATATCCCTGTGTATTGTCACACCAGACTCAACACTACAGTTGTTCCCTATCATCTTACCTGCCTTTATCAAAATTCGATTGGCCAGGATATTGTCGTCTCCCATCACTGTGCCAAGATGTTCAGCGCGATGCAGTATTCCTCTCATTTCAATCAAAAGTTCCCTGCCAACTTCTGTTGAGAACTGGGGACCAATGGTGTTGTTCGCACCGATGATAGAATTGGATATATATGAGCCGCTCCCTACACGGATATCGTTCATAAGGATACTGGCCTGTATCTCGACCGAGGAACCTATCGATGTGTTGTCACCTATTGCAGTTGAGGGCAAAATTACTGTGTTGGGACCAATATCGCAGTTCTTCCCTATTGTGACAGGGCCGACAATGTAGCAGCCTGAGCGGATAATTGAATTTTCCCCTATTGCCACGTTCCCTTTTATCATGGCCCCATTTTCAACTGTCCCTGATAACTTCTTATTTAGCCCTTCAAGCACAACCGAATTGGCTTTAAGGAAGTCCCATGAATGGACGGCATCTATCCACATGGACTTTGACTCTACCATGCTAACTATCTTCCCGTCAAGGATTATCTGTTGTATGGTATCCGTAATCGCATATTCTCCGGTGTCTGAAACCGACGTTTTATCGATTTCATCAAAAATCTCCCTGGAGAACAGGTATACACCTGCATTTACCAGATGGCTCACAACTTCTTTCGGTTTTTCAAGAATTTTTACGACCCTGCCATTTTCAGACAGCACAACACCGTAGCCTGTGGTTTGTTCCCTCTCAACTGCAAGAAGGGTAACATAGCCGTTCCGGCCCTTCATAATGTCGGAGATAGTATCTTTATCGATCAGGTTATCGCCATTAAGGACAAGAAAATCACAATCTATATGTTCCTTTGCCTGTTTCACGGCATGTGCTGTGCCAAGCTGGGCATCCTGGAAAACATAACTGATTTTTACCCCGAATTCCAGGCCATCACCAAAATAATCCATTATCCTTTCTTTTTTATAACCCACGACAAGTATGATCTCACTGACATCATTTTCAGCCACTGCACGAATGATATGCTCAAGCAAAGGCTTGTTCGCGACTGGCAGCATCACTTTTGAACGCGTGAGCGTAAGGGGGCGGCATCGCAGGCCCTCCCCGGCTGCAAGGATTACTGCTTTCATGTTCTGTTGGAATGGTTTACAAGGTTTATTAGTTTAACGAATCAATGATATTGAAAATAAGAAAATACCAACAACTAATATAACCAGGCAGCATTATAAAGGTATTTCATGAAAATCTCGGTCATCGGGACAGGATATGTAGGGACTGTCAGCGCAGCATGTTTTGCAGACCTCGGCCATGAAGTGATATGTGTTGATATAGATAAATCAAAAATCGACCTGATAAATACAGGTATCCCGCCTATATATGAAGAAGGGCTGGCCGAACTTTTAAAAAAATATGCCGGAAAAAGACTTAGTGCAACTTTAGATTACGATTTCGCCGTAAAGAACACAGAAATATCCTTCATCTGTGTGGGGACGCCTTCTGATCCCGGCGGGAATATCGACCTTGGTATCGTCAAAGCCGCAAGTGCGAACCTTGGTGACTCACTTGGAAAGAAAAAAGATTACCATGTTGTGGTCGTAAAAAGCACTGTTGTGCCTGAAACAACAGAGAAAGTGGTGCTGCCAATTATTGAGGGACATTCAGGAAAACATATTGGGAAGTTCGGGATTGCCATGAACCCCGAATTCTTAAGAGAAGGCAAAGCAGTCCATGATTTCCTGCACCCTGATAAGATCGTTGTGGGTTCGATCGATAAAAGATCAGGCGATATGGTGGCATCCCTTTACAGCGGTCTGGAGTGCGAAGTGACGAGAACGAACCTGCGCACAGCCGAGATGATAAAATATGTAAATAATGCTTTCCTGGCCACAAAGATATCTTTCTCAAACGAGATAGGAAATATCTGCAAAAAACTTGGCATAGATACCTACGAAGTTATGAAAGCCGTTGGCAGGGATTTCAGGATAGGCCCGCATTTTCTCAATTCAGGAGCAGGGTTTGGAGGTTCGTGCTTCCCGAAGGATGTGAGAGCACTTATCGGGAAAGCCAGGGAAACTGGATATGAGCCGCAACTTCTTAACTCGGTACTTGAAGTGAACGAGGAGCAGCCATACAGGATGGTCAGTTTACTAAAAGATAAGCTTGGCAGCATAAAAGGAAAAAAAATCGCAGTCCTTGGGCTTGCATTTAAGAATGATACGGATGATATAAGAGAATCAAGGTCGATACCTGTAATAAAAGAACTGCTCGATAATGAGGCAAATGTGTCTGCTTACGACCCTATGGCAAACGGGAACATGAAAAAACTCTTTAATATTAAATATCATGATTCGGCGATTGATGCTTTACGCGGTGCCGATGCATGTCTTATAATGACCGAGTGGGATGAATTCAAGTCTCTTGATAAGGAATTTGATATTATGGGAAGAAAGCTGGTAATAGATGGGAGGCATATGCTCGCACCCGGAAAAGATGTTGAATATATAGGCCTGTGCTGGTAGATTAAATTTATAAAAGGAGGTGGAAATATAAAATCAATAATACTTGCCGGAGGCTCAGGCACACGCCTGTGGCCGCTCTCCCGGGAAAAATATCCTAAACAGTTTTTGAAGTTTGGTAAGACTTCCATATTCCAGGATACCCTGTTAAGGTGCCTTGAGATTTCAAATATCAGGGATATTTTTGTGGTCACGAACGAATCCCAGAAGTTCTATGTGGCCGGACAAATCGAAGAACTTGGATACGATATCCATGGTGAAAATATCCTGATCGAGCCTGAAGGGAAAAATACTCTCCCTGCCATCTGTTTTGGAATGAAGATAATTGAAAAGCGACTTGGAAGATCAGTTGTAGGCATTTTTCCTTCTGACCATATCCTGGATAAAAAAGCCATGAGAACAATCTCCGGTGCCCTGGAGTTAACTTCCAACCACCTTGTGACATTCGGTATTGTGCCGGTGTCCCCTCATACAGGCTATGGATACATAAAACCTGCTGAACCCATCGGGGCAGGATTCAGGGTTTCCGAGTTCAGGGAAAAGCCTTCGCTTGTTGATGCCAGAAGATATGTGAATGAGGGTTTCCTCTGGAACAGCGGGATGTTCCTGTACGATACTGATGTGTTTTTTTCAGAACTCAAAGAACACGCACCTGCAGTCTTTAAGGCATTTGAGGGTTCTGATGATATTAAAAAGATATATGGAAATGTTGAACCTATCTCGATTGATTATGGGATTATGGAGAAATCCGCCCGTGTAGCAGTAGTCAGGCTCGATGAGAAATGGAGTGATATGGGGAACTTCGATGCCATGTACGAGGAATCTGGAAAAGATGCATACGGCAATGCTGTATATGGATGCGATGATGTCCCAATCAATTCAGCCGGGAACCTGATATATTCAAAACCCGGAAAACTTGTTTCACTTATCGATACCAATGATATGGTAGTTGTGGATACACCGGATGCGCTGCTTGTATGTCCCAGAAGCAGCAGCCAGAAAGTGAAGAATGTTGTGGCATCCCTTAAAAAGAAGAATGATGAGCGGGCATACCTCCACGATACTGTTTACAGGCCGTGGGGCTCATATACGATCCTTGAAAGTTCGCAAAAGCATAAAATAAAGAACATAACAGTAATGCCGGATAAGAAATTAAGTCTCCAGCTCCACCACCACAGGAGCGAGCACTGGGTAGTTGTAAAGGGTATTGCGAAAGTGCATAGAGAGGATGACGAGTTCTCTTTACATCCAGGGGAAAGCACATTCATAAAAAAAGGGATGAAGCATAGGTTATCCAATCCCGGCAAAATACCGCTTGAGATTATTGAGGTACAGCTTGGAGATTCAGTGGATGAGGATGATATTGTCAGGTTTGATGATGATTATGGCAGGGTGTGACGATGAAAGTAGTAATACCCGCAGCCGGGGCTGGAAAACGCCTTTTTCCCCATACATACACAAAGCCAAAGCCCATGGTATATATTGCAGGCAAGCCGATAATCGGACACATACTTGAAAGGATGAAGGATATCGAACCCGAAGAAATCATAATGGTAGTAGGTTACAAGAAAGAGCAGATAATGTCATATGTGGATAGGAATTATTCCAGGGTTTTCAATATCCGGTATATTGACCAGCCCGATCAACTCGGTCTTGGCCATTCGATTTATTCAGCAAAGGATGCAATAGGCGATTCGGAAATAATGATAGCTCTTGGTGATATGATATTTAAAGCCGGATATTCCGAGTTCTTTAAATATCATGTGACTAATGGTGAATGCTCAGGGTCCATAGGGGTCAGGGAAGTCGATGATCCGAAAAAATACGGTATTGTGGAACTTGAGGGGAAATATATAAAAAGACTGGAAGAAAAACCTGCAAGGCCAAGATCAAACCTGGGTATAGCGGGTGTTTATTTCATCAAAGATACGCCTGTCCTTTTATCGGTACTTGAAGCAATGATAAAGAACGATACGCGTACACGCGGGGAATACCAGCTCACAGATGCGTTGCAGGAACTGGTGAACAGGGGACATCGTCTTAAAACCTTCCCTGTTTCAAGCTGGTATGATTGCGGGCATTCGGAATCACTGCTTGAGACGAACCGCGTTCTCCTGGACGAGAAAGAAAATGAGGACCATGTATATCAGATAAAAGATTCGGTTATCATCCAGCCTGTGGCAGTCGGGGATAATGTTACAATTATTAATTCAGTAGTCGGGCCGCATGCATCCATTGCAGGAGATTCGTATATTGAAAGCAGTATTATCTCAGACAGCGTAATCGGCTCGCGCTCCCACCTGTCAAAGGTCAACCTCCAGAGATCAATTATCGGTGATGATGCCAGTGTTCAGGGAAAACACAATTCCCTTAATATCGGGGACTCATCCTCCATAGAGTTCTGAGGTTTCCATGAAGGCACTTGTGACAGGGGGCGCGGGATTCCTGGGTTCGCATTTGTGCGATATGTTGCTTGCAAAAGGGTATGAAGTTATCTGCGTGGATAATCTCATTACAGGAACTGAAGATAATCTTGCCCATATAGAAACGGATAAGTTCTCTTTTATAAATCATAATATCACAAAGCCGCTTTTCCTTAAGGACAGGATCGATTTCCTGTTCCATCTTGCAAGCCCTGCAAGCCCGATAGATTACCAGGGGCTGCCGATACAGACACTTAAGGTCGGGGCTCTTGGCACACATAACATGCTCGGATTTGCCATGGAACATGATGCGCGGTTCCTCCTTGCATCAACCTCGGAGATTTACGGAGACCCGTTTGTGAATCCCCAGAACGAGGAATACTGGGGGAACGTGAATCCCATAGGCCCAAGGGGAGTTTATGATGAAGCAAAAAGGTTTGCTGAGGCAATAACCATGGCATATCACAGGTATCATGGATTAGATACGAGAATTGTCAGGATTTTTAATACATACGGGCCGAGGATGCGTCTCAACGACGGGAGGGTAGTGCCGAATTTTATCGGACAGGCCCTTCGCGGGGAAGACCTTACTATTTATGGAGACGGCTCGCAGACAAGGAGCTTCTGCTACGTAAGCGATGAGATCGAAGGGATTTATCGCCTGATGATGTCGGATTATTCCATGCCTGTTAACATAGGAAATCCCGAAGAGCATACAATACTTGAGTTTGCGCAATTGATATTGAAGCTGACAGGAAGCGACTCGAAAATCGCTTTTAAAAGCTTGCCTGTTGACGATCCAAAGCAAAGGAGACCCGATATTACAAAAGCGCGGAATATCCTTGGCTGGGAACCGAAGGTTATACTTGAGAACGGACTTGAAGAAACAATAAAGTATTTTAAAAATATTCTATTTTAAAATTGTAAAATTAAGAAAGAACAGCCCGGTGAATCAACTTCGACCGGGCCATTTGATTACTTACGCAGCAGCCTCGGCCTCACCGCGGGCAGTCTCTGGCTTCTCTCTGGTAAAGTGATAACCTTCTTCCTCCATCATCGGAGCAAAGATATTTCTCCACTCCTCTGCCTCCTCCTGGCTTGAGAATACAACGTCCAAATCTTTTCCGCTGCGTCTTATGATGATTTCTCCTTTCTCAGCAGCTCCTCCTCTCTCAGCAGTCCCTCCTTTCCCGCTGGATCCACCTCTTTCACTTGATCCACCTCTCCCGCTGGATTCTTCTCTTCCAGTAGCTCCCTTGGGTGCAGCTCCACCCTTTTTCCCAATCTCCTCATAGAATTCACGGCCATGGGTTCTCTTGGTTGTTTCACCACCCTTGCGCCCGGCTTCTGAGAGCTTTTCACGGGTCTCAGATGATATGCCCTCTTCACGGATTTCGCGGGCACGTTCTTCTCCACCCTTTTTTCCTATCTCCTCATAGAATTCACGGCCATGGGTCTCTCTGGTTGCTTCACCGCCCCTGCGTCCTGCCTCTTCCACTGTCATTTTGCCGGTATCTTCTTCCTCTCCTCTTCTTTTCTCTTCTCTTCTTGGCATTTTATATCACTCCCTGTTTTAATTTTACTGGCTTTACTCTGCTCTAACTCTGAATCCGCCCTCTTTCTTTAGCTTTGATACAAGGCGGTCTTCCCAGAGCGAAGCTTCCTCCTCTGTTGGAAACGAAATATTTATGTTACCTGCTCTTGCTCTCATAAATATCTCTTTTCCTGCGCCTGCTTCAGATTCTCTGCCCATTCCTGTTCTTTGTTCAGAAGTTTCTCTTCCCTCTTCATTTCTTGGCATTTTATATCACTCCCTATATTTATTTCCAGATTCAGCTATTGTATAGCTACCCCAGATATCTTTCAATTAAGTTAGTCTCCCCTGGCCTCATTTGAGTAACTAATCAGAGCCGATTAATTCACGGTAATCGGTCATATAGTCATGTTCCCCCGATATGTAGTTTGCATTTCTTGCTATAAGAATATTGTGGTGATTGGAGGGTTCTTTCAAGTCTGCGGTTGCTGGTATTGGCTGCCAGAATTCGTTTGCAGATTCAATTTTAAACCTGCTTGAGCGCCTGTTCTATATCTTCGATTATATCCTCTACATCCTCGATCCCGACTGACAGGCGTATGAGTTCATCGGTTATCCCGTATCTTATCCTCTCCTCTCTTGGCACAACGGCATGGGTCATCGTTGCAGGATGCTGAATCAGGGTAGATGTTTCTCCCAGGCTCACTGCAAGGGTGCAAAGCCTGAGAGAATCAAGGAAATGAGGCACTTCTCTTGCTTCCTCCAGGAGAAAAGCTATCATACCACCGGGACCGCGCATTTGTTTTTTTGCAAGGTCGTGCTGAGGATGAGACAGAAGGCCGGGATAAATGGCTTTTTTTATCTTTTCATGATTTTCGAGGTATCCTGCAACCGATGTTGCATTTTCATTATGCCTGTCCATCCTGAGTCCCAGTGTTTTCATGCCGCGAAGTATCAGCCAGGAATTAAAAGGGCTTATTGCCCCGCCGATATTCTTTGCAGTGTGCCTTGCTCTCTTTATGAATTCCGAAGGGCCGATTATTAAGCCTCCGAGCGTGTCCCCGTGGCCGTTTAAGTACTTTGTGGCGCTGTGAATTACCACGTCTGCGCCAAGCAGGAGGGGCTGCTGGAGATAGGGGGTCATGAAGGTGTTATCAACGAAAACTTTTGCACCTTTTTCATGTGCCACGTCTGAGACCGCCTTTATATCCGTAATCTTCATCGTGGGATTTGCAGGGGTTTCAAAAAAAACGAGTTTTGTATCCCTGCGAATGATATTTTCGACATTGCTGACATCAGAAGTGTCAATAAAACTTACATCCACACCGAATTTTTTAAGATCAACAAAAAGATCATAGGTGCTTCCATATATCACCTCATCGGCTATGATATGATCACCAGTTTTTATTTCTGTGAATATTGCAGCGCTGATAGCCGCCATTCCTGTTCCCTGCGCAAGCGCTGCCTCACCCTCCTCAAGATTTGCTATCTTTTCCTCAAGTTCTTCGGTTGTGGGGTTCAGTCCCCTGGAATAAACATATCCTTTCTCTTTCCCGCCCATCACCCTTGCCGCGTGGGCCGCGTTTTTGAACTCAAACGGTGCGGTCTGGTAAATGGGAGTGATTACTGCCCCTGTTTCAGATTGTTTCTCACCCGCATGGATCGCCCTTGTTGAAAATCCTGCTTTCTTAAGGTTCATAAAATTTTCACGCCTTTACTAATATTTTAATTTGCCCGGCTAATATAGCTGTTGCTCGAATGTTTTCAGGCATGTTTTTCATTCCTGGTAATGACCACCAAATCTCCCTCAAGATTGTTCAGGAAAAGAGATGAGGAGGAAGAAATAAGGCTATATATGGCTTTACCCAACTAAGGTTCGAAGTTATCATTAACATAGCGTAATATTGGAAAATTCAGAATATGACAGACACACTGGAAATTCCCCGCATCCTCATTGCAGGAGACCGTTCCTCTGCCGGGAAAACGACGATCTCCATCGGCATTATGTCCGTAATGCGGGAGATGGGATATAAGGTACAACCCTTCAAGGTCGGACTGGATTTCATCGACCCCAGCTACCATACGGAAGTAACTGGAAGGTACTCGCGCAACCTCGACGGTTACCTGATGAAAGATACTGCTGTTAAAGAGGTATTTTCCCATGCAGTAGAAGGCGCCGATATCGCCATCATCGAGGGCGTGCGCGGGCTTTTTGAAGGGCTTGAGGCTACAAGCGATACCGGAAGCACGGCACAGATAGCAAAGATATTAGAATGCCCTGTTATACTTGTTATCAATGCCAGGAGCATCACGCGAAGCACTGCTGCCCTTGTATCGGGGTACAAATCTTTTGACCCTGATGTGAATATCGTCGGGGTAATCCTGAATAACATCGGAAGCAAGCGGCATAGCGAAAAAGCAAGGATCGCAATTGAGACTTATACAGGTACTCCTGTTATCGGTGAAATCCCGCGTAACGACTCCATGAAGATTTCGATGAGACATCTCGGCCTGATCCCTGCAATGGAAGGACGGCGCAGGCATGCTGATTTTGATGAGAACCTGGGAAGGATAAAGACCATTACCAGGGAAGGGATAGATATTGAGAGATTAGTATGCCTCGCAAGAGATGCAAAACAACTGGAAAAACCAGAAGAAAATATCTTTAAAGCCGGGGAACAGAAAAACATTGCAAAAATCGGTGTTGCACTTGACGAGGCGTTTAATTTCTATTACCGGGATAATCTTGAATTGCTTGAACTTGCTGGCGCAGAGCTTTCTTATTTCAGTCCTGTCAATGACAGGTCACTGCCTGATGTTGACGGATTATATATCGGCGGCGGCTACCCTGAATTGTTCGCAAGGGAACTTGAAGAAAATAGCGCAATGCGTGAAGCCATAAAACAGGCTTCAGCCAGGGGCATGCCGATCTATGCTGAATGCGGCGGGCTTATGTATCTGACACAGGAAATCACGACAGATATATCCGGGAGTGGAAAATACCACATGGCACAGATGCAAGGCGGTACATTTAAGATGGCCGGAGCAATCCCTGGGAGAACCTTGATGGGTCACAAAAGGGTCGTTAGTTACAATGTCGGAAGCTTTGTAAAAGACAATGTGATAGGAAAGACCGGAGCAGGTTTCATAGGCCATGAATTCCACCATTCCGAAATCGTTGACATCCCTGATGATACCGAGTTTGCCATCAGGCTCAAGCGGGGAGAAGGCATCAAAGGTGAACTCGATGGGATTCTCGTTGGTAACACAATGGCTGCATATGCACACTTGCATGCCGCTTCTTATACTGGTTTTGCAAAATCGTTCGTCGGGTTTTGCAGCAAGAAGTGATTGGCGTTCCATGACTTTATTTCAATTCAATTCCGGTTTGCAGGTCTCCCAATTTTAATTTGTAGAAGATATACTTAAATAGATATATAGCGTAAAATGATATTTGGGAATTAGCTCCCGGAGGATACTGAATGAAACTGAGTAAACAAAGCCTGATTTTGGCGACGATAGTACCGTTGATATTTGGAGTAATAATATTGTATAATTTCATGGATGCGATAAATATATTGCAGCCGCTTGGCCAATCCACTGCAATGATTTACAACCAGTTGCTCATTATGGGCATAATAGGCTTCCTTGCGCTTGCAGTGTACTGGTGTGTAATGATGTACCTGATATACCTGCTTCAGGAAAACCTGCTTGTACTGGACTCAAATCTTGATAAGGCGGCAGATATTGGCGCAAAGCACCTTTCTGAATCAAAGAACCTGCTTAACCAGGTTATAAGCATCCTTAAGAGATACGAAACAAGACAGTAATATACAAAAGCATATTACTGAATTTTTTTAATTTTTTACTGTACCATTTCCCTTGCATAGCCTATAAGGCCGCCCGCATCAACGATGCCTCTCACGAAATCAGGCAGCGGGGTCGCATTATATACCTGGTTCTTTGTAGTATTGCTTATAATTCCTGATACAAAATCAACTTCTATATGGTCATCTTCTTCTATCTTATCGGTATCCGGGCACTCAAGGAGAGGAAGGCCGATATTTATGGCATTCCTGAAGAAAATGCGTGCGAAGGATTTCGCGATAATGCATTTTACTTTTGCGCCTTTTAAGGCAAGGGGCGCATGTTCGCGTGACGAGCCGCATCCGAAATTAAAACCTGCCACGATGATATCCCCCTCCTTAACACCGCGTGAAAATTCAGGGCGCACGCCTTCAAAAGCATGCCTGGCAAGTTCTTCAGGTTTGTTTATTGTGAGATACTTTCCAGGGATTATGGCATCTGTATCGATGTCATTTCCGAATTTCCAGACGTTTGAAGGAGGTTTTAGTTCCTGTGCCATGTTCTGCGCATGTTTTTGCTTCATAAGGGGCTGAATTGGCCGGATGGGTAATAAGATTTATTCATTGGATGAACACTTATGGGATAGATACCAGGAGATAAGATGTTCAAAGTAATCCCGGCCATAGACCTGAAAAACCAAAAATGCGTATCTTTAGTTCAGGGCATCCCTGGCACTGAGCGCGTTTCCCTTGATGACCCGCTCGGCATCGCCTCGCGCTGGATAAGAGAGGGGGCAGGTATCCTGCACCTGATCGATCTTGACGGGGCGATAGATGGAAAACGACTGAACCGCCCCATAATCGAATCAATAGTAAAAAATTATAATGTGGAGACGCAGGTAGGCGGTGGTATAAGATCGAAGGAAGACGCTGTTGAACTTCTGGATATCGGTGTGGACCGCATCATCTTCGGAACTGCTGCAATAAATAACCCGCATCTTGTGAAAGAGCTTGCCAGCGAATTCGGCAGCCGGAGGATCATTGTCGCCCTCGACTCGAAAAACGGCATGGTGACCACGCACGGATGGGCAAAACAATCCGGGTTTACGGCCATTGAACTCGGGAAAAAGTTCGAAGGATTAGGGGCCGGAAGCATTCTTTTTACTGATATTAATACTGAAGGGCTGTTAAGGGGTGTAAACCCCGCACCCACCAAGGAACTGGTAAAAGCGCTGGGCATCCCCGTGATTGCCTCAGGCGGCATCACCACGCTTTCTGATATAGATTTAATTAAAGGAACAGGAGCAAGCGGGGTTGTTATCGGGGCTGCCATATATGTCGGAAAATTCAGCCTGCATGAGGCTCTGGAGTATGAAAGTTAAAAAACAACAACACTCTTCCAAGACTCATCTTCCAGCCAAAGCGCTGGGTTCAGCCCCGCCATGCCAGCTTTTCCTCGGGCGCATCCTTACCACATGGGCCGCCTCGGAGATATCATCTATAATAAATGCTACTCCCTTTTCCATTCCCATTTTCCTTAAAGCATCCCCTATACTCTCACGCATATATGTTGGCCGTATAGATTCCAGCGCGCTTATATCATCCTGCGCAGTCAGGCGGTGACATATGATGATATCGCTCTGTGAGAGCACGTCTGAATGAAGCGCTGCGGGTCTCTGGGTAGAAAGTATAATAGAAAGGCCAGGCTGGCGTCCCTGCCTCAGCCACTCATTTACAAGCATGCTTGTTGCGGGATTTCCACATTCCCTGGGCAGGAATATCTGTGCTTCGTCTATGAACATCCATACCATGGGAATACCTTTTTCGACAGAGGTATCCCCCATATCTATTCGTTCATAGGACCGGCGGGCTTTAATTCTCCCATCGTAGATTTTTTTGCTTAAAATTTTGATAACAATCGCTCTTATATTTTCATTATCAAGCGAGCTGAGATCAAGTATGCTCACAGCGCCACCCCGTATTATGTCGTTGATATTAATTCCCTTTTCTTCAAATATACCCCATGACCCGGCTGCCTGAAAATAGTTCAGGACTGCATTCCTGACGGCTTTTTCTTCTTCTTCGTTCTTACTGATGTTTTCCATGATTCTCTTTAAAGAGTATATTCCGTAATTTTCTCTCATCTCGGTTATGGTTTTAATCAGAAGTATCCCAAGAGAGCTTAAGGAATCAACACCAAATAACGAACACCAGTCATGACCTGAAAGTTCTGCAGCCGAAATGGAAATCGGTTTTACATCTATGTGCATTTCATTATAATGCCTTACATTACCTGAAGGAACATAGACATCAATATCAAATCCTTCAGGCGACAGCCCCCATCTGGAGAGGAGAGCGTTTTCTTTTTTATTTCCATGCCGCATCGTCCAGAATATCCCCATTGTATCGACAACAAGAGCTGCAATATTGTTTTTTACCTCGGGTGAAAGCGATGCAAGTTCTTCTATTAGCGTACCCATTGTGTAGGATTTGCCATAGCCGCGTTTTCCACAGATAAGTATAACATGGGGTCTCAGGGCATCCATGTAAACCTGAGAGCCCATAGACATATCCAGCGCCAGATAACGTCCCACATTCAAAGTGCCTGTACTGATATCGGTGTCCCTTCTGCCGATTAAATATTGTTTAAGTGTAACACCGGATTTTTTTAGGTCCCTGGTCGCCATATTGTCCATGACTGCCACTATGAAGGTTGCCTGCATTAACCTATTGTTTTATTCGCATCGTTATTTCTTCCCATGTCCTGATACATACTCTCCCACAGCGCGTTTTGATGAATACCACACTCTCCCCGTTTTTATGGAATCCAGGAACCCCTGTCTTGCCCGCAGGCTCAGGTACTCCTGGGAATAAGGGGTTTCCCTGGCAAGTTCTTTAAGAGGCAGCAATTTATCATTTCCTCCAAAAGTTGAAAGGTGCAATGAGAGGCTCTCATCAACGGCCTTTGCAATGAAGTTGGCAAAAGGCGCAGGATTTCCCGCATCTGCCGCCTTAAGAGACCTGAAATATCTCATTTTGTCCCCTTTTTTAAGGATTATGGGCGGATAATCCCGGGCAATCAAATACAGGTTTGTCAGCAAACGCGCTACCCTGCCATTGCCATCAACGAATGGATGAAAATTCAAAAATCCATGATGCAGGAAAGCAGAAATTCCAACAGGATGCATATTGCTCCATGAGATTTCTTTTATTAGTTTATCCATCAATCTGATTACTTGCGACCAGTCAGGTGATGTTGTCCTGATATTTTTATCCCGGTATTTGCCTGCATCTTCAAGAATGCCTCCCATGACAGTTTCGTGGATTTGCAGGATCGTATCATGTTCAATCTCTTTCTTCTTTCCTGCGATATCCTCTATCAGGTCATATGCCTTTGCGCTATTGATAGCCTCAAGATGCTCACGCAGTGTTTTACCGCCTGTCGTTATTCCCTCTTCAATAACGAGCCTGGTCTCAGGAAGTGTCAGCGTATTCCCCCCTATCGCGTTTGAATGATAGGTATGCTGTAAACGCAGGTCTTCACGGAACCTTTTTACTGCATCTTTCGGTAGAGGATGCATGGAGTTGAGCCTTTTGGTCTTCTCTTTGATACGCAGAAGAATATCTTCCTGGATCAGGGATGTATCGGTATTTGACATTAATTAGTATATACGATATAAGATTATTAGTATATATCTATGTCGGTAAAATTTTAAATGCTTTTGCACAATCTCTTATCCATTCCACTATCTCATCCATAAGGTCAGGCCTGAAGTCGAACATATCTGTGCCGTGTGAGTTTCCTTCCATGATATTCAGTTTCTTATCACCCGGAAACATCCCGAATAATATCCTGCTGCTGGTTGCTGCGTTCCTGGTATCGCCCTCACTCGCCACAATATATACAGCGCCGGAGTATTTTCTTGCAAGGTCTGGTGTTTTTATTCCCCTGTAATCAACGCCCGGAGATAAAAGTACAAGAAGCCTGACATCAGTATCCATCGATGCTTTCCACAGGGCGAGGTTTGCTCCTATACTTGCGCCTGCTATCGCAAGCCTTGATGTATCTGCACCTTTATATGATAGGAATTCCTTTGCAGAGTCAACATCGTATATGGATTCCCTGTGTTCTTCATCCAGGAACTTCTTATAATCTATTTTCATATCATCCTTATCTATGCTTTCGCCATGCCCGCGCAGGTCAATTGCAAGTACGGCAAAACCCATTTTTTGAAGAAAAGAAGCAAATAAGTTCCAGCTTTCTTTTGTTGAGGGCATCATATGAAGCAATAGAAAAGCGGGAGCATGTGCTTTTTGAGGTTTGAAGTAATTTCCTGTTACCGTTACACCGTCTTTTGTCCTGAAATTTATCTTTTCCATATCACGAAATATCACGAAATATCACGAAAGCTGTATTAATACTTCGCAGAAACTGTCTCCCTTTATCAGGGACTTCTTTATTTCAAACCATGCCTTATTGCCGAAAGCATAGTTGAGTGCGCCTTTGAAGACCTCCTGTATGGTCTGGCATGCATATACATCAATAGTATTTCCTTCATCAACGATATTGCATTTCCTGACTGTATAAAGAAGATTCTTTTTCTCGGCTATCCATTCGCTTTCTATCCTGAGTTTGGAATGGATTATTTCGAAAGCGTTTTTTAAAGTTTCCATATTCCAGCTTTTAATCCCTTTTTCTTTTTCGTATTCCTGCATGAGGGATTTACCTATTCTCCTTCCTAAAACTGTCAGGGATAAGGATATATCAGGCATATCCTTGAGGCCTTTTAGAAACGCCATGAACACTATTAATTCCTGGTCCACCCTGCTGTTGCTGATCTTTAAATTATCCACTATCTCATTAATCTTGATGCCCACATCCGGCCTGTGGTCCAGCACGATCATATTCGCGGTTGACTTTGCATCGTACAGGTGGCCATTTGCTTCCATGAGCGTTACAAGGCTTTTTTTAAGTTTTTCTATTACATCCGTGTTCCTGTAATTATGGAACATTATTATTGATTCCCTGTCTATCTCTACCCTGTCAACGACCCTTGAAGTCTCGTAAACTTCCTTTACAAGTGAAAGCATTTCCTTAAGAGGTATTTCGTGGATCGGTTTTCTTGCCATGGTCTCGATGGCGATTTCTCCCATAGGGATTTTTCCTGCCAGCAGATCCTCAAAGTAGTTCCTGTGGATAGTGACCATGTTATAATTGCTCAGGACATGCCTGTTGATTACTGTTTTCCAGAAATCGGGATTACTTTTGATTGCGTTTGTTACCTCATCCATATCTCCAAAAAAGTTAATTACGCTACTAATGGCATCTTTGTTATTCGTTTTTGATAATCCGATATTGATATAACCTTCAGATTCCGAAACAGATACTACTTCAAGCGGTGACTGTCCGGCTGAACTTTTCACAAGGTACTGGGAGAGTATACAGGCAATGAGTTTTATTTTTTGGTTATGGCCCTTTATTTCTATATGTACATTTGAAGGAGAATTATCTTTATCAGACTTTATGACGACTCCAATGTCCCAATCAAGTTCTTTGAACTTGCATTTAAGATGGTCTTCAAGCTTTCTCATCGAGTTTATAAGTGAGGGGTCTATCAGTTCATCCAGTACATTTTCAGGGACCAGCAGCCCGTTCATCTCATCCAGCATCCATTTAAACAGAGAATTGTCAATTATAGCTACATTCTTGGATGAACGGCTCTTGTCTGCTTCGTCGATTATTTCCCTTATTGCGGCACTGAAATTGCCGTTATGTTTCTGGACATAAGGTTCTATCTTCTCGATACAATCTTTGTCAAGTGAGATATGTCTTGTAACTATCATACGCCAGGATTTCCCGGTCAGGTTTCTTACCAGTTCCTACCATTTGTCCACCAACCGTTCTATGTTCGAATGTATGCGAACGGCGTATATATAGTTTACGCAAATTTTTATTTCAGGTTGCGAAGATAATTCAGGCTGGCTTTTCCTTCCTCGACAGTCCTTGCTTCTGTGACAAATCTTCCCTTATATCCTTTGAATTTCCCGATGACCTCTTGCCAGTTTATGTTCCCCTTGCCAAGTTCAAGATGTTCATCGTGCCTGCCCTTATTATCGTGGAGATGAACATGGATAACACTGCCCAGGTCAGCGAGGAATTCTTTTACCATGCCGTTAGTGTTCGCATGCCCTATATCCAGGGTAAGTCCCACATTTTCCCGTTCCAGGGACTCGATCATCCCAAGAATCTCCCCCGGGTGTTTACCAAGAATGAACTGCATGTTCACCATATTTTCAACCCCGATCTTTATGCCAAAATCATTGGCGAAATCGCAGACAGCCCTCAGGCCTTCGATATTCTGGCGCCATGCCATCTCTGGTATCTGCATGCCAAGGGGAGACAGGTGCCCTGGATGTACCACGGCGAGCTCTACGAAGTCTGATGCCCTCTCAATGCACTTTGTCATCTGCCTGACAGTCTCTTTCCATATCGGATGGTTCAGGCTTGCAAGATTGAGATCAGAAAAGGGAATGTGCAGAGTGAGAACGAGATTAGTTGTCTCGATAATGTTCTTTATTTCCATAAGAGTTTCGTCATTTAACTGTTGTTTTCCTTCGCTGACGACTTCCCAGCCTGTGAAGCCAAGCTCTTCAAGGTCATAAGCCCAATCAAAAGGATTATTCACGAGGGCAAGGGATGAGAAACTTACTTCCATGGGGGGCTTATTTGCTTTTATGGTATATGGGTTTAATTATCGGAAATTTACACGCTTCACAAATCTTTCACAACTCTGTATATATACATCGTTGGAATAATTATTATGCAAAAAGGGTGATGTAAAAATGCATTCATTATATCATTCAACACTTTCAAGCGGCTCAATTATACTTGGACTGATAGGATTCTATTTTGTGGTCAGGATCTGGATGAAATGGAAAAATTTAGATAAGGATGTCTTTAAAGCAAGGGTTTTCCTGGATAAAAATTTCCTGGAAAAGAACTGGATTTTAGTTTTTCTATCGGGTGCTTCTCTAACAATCCATCAATTCCTGGAATTCATAAAATACTCAAATTATTTTATAAGTGAGTGGTCAGAAACGTTATCTGCGGCATTAGGATTTTTGGCACTTGTGTTCCTTGTTATACTCGCTTATGAATGGTTCAAATTTATTGTACCCCATAAAACATGAAAGGGATTTATTACGTATTAACAGGATTAATGCCGGGTATTATCCTGTGTTCGATTAAAACCAATGTTAGATTGCATCTTCAAGCAACATCTCTATATCTTCCTGCACCTCGTCATCAAGTTCGATTCTGTGAGCCTTTGCCAGTTCTTTCAGTTCCCGCGCAACCATTACCATATCACCCGAATCAATTTCTTCATCCATTTCAAGTACGTATTTATATTGGCCGGCTGCCTCAGCAAAGCATCCGCCTCTTTCCAGGAAACGCGCGAACCTTATATGAACCCAGTGAAAATCAGGCACTTCCTTCAATAGTTTTTCGTACTCCAATAACCCCTCTTCCCGCCTTCCCAGTATATCGAGATAATCCGCCTCATCCATTCTGCAAACAATGCACAATCTTTAATAGAACTGCAAACGATTGGAATGCCCATATGAGACTTGTGATGAAATTCGGAGGCACTTCTGTGGGCGATGGCGGCCGCATGAAGCACGTCGCCGAGCTTGCAAAAGAATACAGAGACAGCGGAAATGAAATAGTCCTTGTTACATCCGCCTTAAGCGGGGTCACGGATGCGCTCCTTAGGAATGCAAAGGAAGCCTCAGATAGCGGGAAAACCTCGTCAATAAAAGAATTTATTGCCGACCTGACAAAACAGCATCATAAGGCTGCCCACGATGCTATAGGACAGAACGGTATCGTTGAAAAAGTAACAGGAGAAATAGATTCCCGCATAGAGGAACTTGAGAAGGCCCTCATTGGCATCTGCTATCTTGGCGAACTTACCGCAAGATCGATAGATTACATCTCTTCATACGGGGAAAGGCTTGCAGCGCCAATACTCTGTGGCTCTATTAACTCTCTCGGAGTAAAATCCCGCTCTTTCACAGGAGGCGAGGCAGGAATTATAACTACTGATGAGTACGGTAATGCAAAGCCGCTTGAAATAACATATTCCCTGATAAAGGAAAGGATCGAACCCCTCTTGAATGACGGTATCCCGGTGGTAACAGGCTTTATCGGTGAGACAGAATCCGGTATCATCACAACCCTCGGGCGCGGAGGTTCTGATTTCTCGGCATCCATTATCGGGGCTGCGCTGAAAGCAGATGAGATATGGCTCTGGAAAGAAGTGCACGGTATCCTTACAACAGATCCCAAGATCGTACCTGAAGCCCAGACAATACCCGTGATTTCGTACATCGAAGCAATGGAACTTTCTTATTTCGGCGCCAAGGTGCTGCATCCCAGGGCTATCGAGCCTGCAATAAGACATGGAATACCCGTGAGAGTCAAAAATACATTCCATCCCGATTTCCCAGGCACTATTGTTGTAAAAGACCAGAAACAGAGCAAGGATATCGTAAAAGCTGTGACAGTTATCAGGAATGTCGCGCTCATCAATATTTCAGGCGCAGGAATGGTCGGGACAATAGGTGTGGCGGCGCGTGTATTTACAACTCTTGCAAATGCAGGGGTCAATATTATAATGATCAGCCAGGGCTCTTCAGAGGCGAACATATCCCTTGTTGTTGATGAGAACCATCTCGAAAGGGCGGTAAAGTCCATAAAGTCCGAATTCAAGAACGGGATAATCAAAGAAGTGACACAGGATAGCAATATCTCTGTGGTTGCGGTCGTGGGTGCAGGAATGGCAAATACGCCGGGGGTTGCAGGAAGGGTTTTCGGGGCGCTTGGTAAAGCGAAAGTGAACGTGATTATGATAAGCCAGGGTTCATCACAGCACAATATTTCCTTTGCCGTAAGTGGAGAAGGAGCGAAAAAAGCTGTCCAGGTACTTCATAAGGAGTTCGGCCTTGAACTCTCTAAATAAAGCCCCATGATAGATATAAACAATCTTCCCTTTATTCCAAAAGCCGTACTCCTTATAGGCTTTTCACTGGGAATCGCATCTTTTATTCTGTTCCTCCGTTACCCGATCATTTTGATCCTGATGAAGTATAGTCCCGATTACCGGGAATTTATAAAAAGAACAATTGCAAAGAATAAGCAAAAAAAACATTCTTATTATGAGAAAAATTATCTTCGTCACAGGAAATCCTCATAAGGTAAGGGAAGCAGAGGAAATACTGTCACCTCTTGGTATAAATGTTGAGCAAAACAATTGCGGGTATCCCGAACTGCAGGAGGATGAACTTTCGCCGATAGCAGCATTCGGGGCAGAGTGGGCCGCAAACCTGCTGGATAATGAAGTCATGGTAGATGATTCAGGCCTGTTCATCGAAGCGCTGGGTGAGTTTCCTGGCCCGTATTCAGCATATGTCTTCGATACGCTGGGAAATAAAAGGGTCCTGAAATTGATGGAGGATGAGATAAATAGGCGTGCGGTTTTCAGATGTGCGATCGGATACTGCCGGCCTGGTGAGAAGGCCCTGGTTTTTCCAGGAGATGTGGAAGGGGAAATATCAAAAGAAATGCGTGGAAATGCAGGTTTCGGATACGACCCTATTTTTGAGGTGAACGGTATGACTTTCGGGGAAATGGAAGATAACGAGAAGAATAGTTTGTCCCACAGATACCGGGCGCTTTTGAAGTTGGCAGAGTGGCTGAAAGAGGGACATTGAAAGATTCAAAGGAGAACGCGTAATATAATTGTTCTATGAAAATATACGGACTCGCCGCGATTCGAACGCGGGTCTGCGGGTTCGAAGCCCGCCAGGATATCCTGGCTACCCCACGAGTCCATGGCAGCGTGGGTTTTATAGTTAAGCTGTGTATTAAATGTTTCTTGAAGAGTTATGGTTATTACACTGCTCTCAGATTTCGAAGATGTGTATCCCGCTTCCATGAAGGGTGTGATACTTGGCATAAATCCGACAGCTTCTATCGTGGATATCTCCCATTCGGTAAGACGGCATGACATTCACGCCGGGGCGTTCATATTAATGTCATGCGCGAAGTTTTTCCCACCCGGGACTGTGCATATTGCAGTTGTTGACCCCGGAGTCGGGACTGAAAGAAGGCCGCTGGCCATAAGGGCTGAATCACCCGACGCTGGAATACAATATTTTATCGGCCCTGATAACGGTCTTCTGATCCCGGCTGCAAAAAGCATAGGGAGTTTTGAAGCTTACAGTATCACGAATGTAGCTCTATTCCGCAAGAATGTATCAGGCACATTTCACGGCCGTGATGTCTTTGCACCTGTAGGGGCGCATATCTCAAAAGGGCTGGATATCGGTAATGTGGGTATGAGGATATTTGATTTTGTGGAGCTTGATTTCGGGAAAGTAGAAAAAAAGGATGACTCACTGCACGGCCAGGTCGTATTTATCGATCATTTCGGCAATATTGTAACAAATATACCTGCTGATACCGCAGCGGATATCAAACCCGGCGATGTACTGGAAATCCGGAAAAAGAGGGTTTTATTCCAGACATCATACGGCTTTTGCGAAAAAGGCGAGACTGTAGCATTGATAGGAAGCCACGGGTATCTGGAGATAGCGGTAAACCAGGGGAACGCGGCGGCTCTGTTTGATATGGGACAGGGTGACAGGATTGTCATAAAAATACAGGGTAAACGCTTATCGGGGCCAAAGCAAACAGCAACTAATAATTGTTAAATAGCCTTTTTGTTCTATGGTAAGATATGATTATATAAATTAATTTTGATAACTAACGTCTATTTTGTTGCTCTTTTTCATTGTCATCTATGAACGGGTTCATGGCAGACTTTGCATCCTCTGCGGTGAGTTATTGAAAATAAAACCCGATATTCCCTAATTTGGGCGGGTTAAGGATCAAATTTATTTTGCATCCAGTTCCCTCCATGCCACAAGCCCTCCGGCAGCGGCCACCGCCCCTCCGAGAACCACTACATAGAGCCCGTATCCGGCGCCTGACTGCATGGTCGCCCCCAGGATTTTCCCTGATAATGAGCCAATGCCCTGCAGATTGACGACACCTCCCCCTATTACCAGGAGCCCGCATGCAAGCATCGCGATGCTCTGTATCTTTTCTTTCAGGATCACAGAAACAACGATACCCGCAATACCAAGTGCAAGGACACCTATTCCCTGGAATTGCCAGTTAATGTCACCGCTTATCAATCCCAGGAGCACGCCTTCCCCGCTTTTCCATCCCAGGCCGTTTACGGATATACCGGATGCAAAGCCAATTGATGAGGCGCTCATGCTTGCCGAGTACCACGGAAGAAAGACGCCGATGATCGAAATTATTCCGCCTGCCATAGCCATTACCTGGCCTTTTATGAGACCGTTCTTGGTTTCCATAGGCGTGGTTTCATGTTTTTATGATATAAATCGATTTTCGTATAACCATTCTTGCTGTACTTTCCACCATACAAAACTCAAAGCCTGTTAATCTCACATCTTAATCCCCTTTCTTTACATATCTTCGTAATCCTCCCGAAAATCTCATTATAGTACGCAACATCCCCACCCAAAAATAGTCTCTCATACGCAGGTAACAATCCCGGATCAAACACCCTGATAAACTCTTTTACACCATCCCATACCCCGTCTTTTATCCTTAGCCTGTCAACAAGAACATATTTCGGCCCCAATGCTGATATGGCATCTACCAGCGCCTGCGCATCTGTAATATAAGGCATCATGGGCCCCAGGAAAACCCATGTGCTGACACCGTTTTTTGAAAGCTCGGAGAGTGCTCTCAGCCTCTCCTGTGTGCCTGATGCCCCAGGCTCAAGTTTTTCTCTCACTTCTTCATCCAGCGAAGTAAGCGTAAGGCCTACTTCGATATTTGAGAATCTCTTCAATAAATCCATATCCCTCAGCACAAGAGAAGATTTTGTCTGTATGCATACCGGGAAATCGTGCATCAGCAGGAGTTCAAGGCATCTTCGCGTTATCTCATATTTTTTCTCAACAGGCTGGTAGGGGTCTGTTACAGTCCCAAGCCCCACCACGCCTTTTTTCTTTGTCCTTAGCTCCTTTGAAAGGATTCGGGGCAGGTTTACCTTTACCTCCACCACTTCGCCCCATTTTCCCTTATCCCAGTGGATGACACCGGGTGCATAACAATAGGCGCAGGCATGCCCGCAGCCCCTGTAAGGATTGAGAGCGTAGTCCAGCCCGGGAAGTTTTGAGGGTGAAAGCGCGGATTTGATTTTTATTTCCTTTATCATGATACAAATTATCGTTTATGGATTCTTAAATAATCATTTGTTCTGTCAATGAGTTAACAATATATAAAATAAAATACTATTCTTACTTGGGGTTTGAATGAAAGAATACGACCTGATCATTGTAGGCACTGGTTCTGCTATGAACTATATTAATGCCATAATAGATATGAACCCGGATTTTAAAATTGCTGTTATTGACAGTGATGAACCCGGCGGGATATGCCTCACGCGCGGATGCATACCTTCCAAGCTTTTGCTCTATCCGGCAGAACTCATAAGAACAATAGAAACCGCGGGTAAATTCGGCATAAATGTGGAACTGAAAAATATCGATTTCAGATTCGTTATGGACAGGATGCGAACGTTGATTTCAAAGGATATCAACATGATACGAAAAGGACTTTCCGGCAATCCGAACCTGGATTATTATCACGAGGTCGCACAATTTTCCGCTCCTTATACTCTGACTGTTGGCAGGGAAACGATCAAAGGAAAAATGATCTTCCTCTGTACTGGTTCAAAACCCACGATACCGGCGGTGGCGGGACTGGATGAGGCTGGCTATCTTACAAGTGATACGGTACTTGAAATGACAGAACTTCCAGGGAGCATCGCCATCATAGGCGGGGGCTATATCGCCGCAGAATACGGTCATTTCTTCTCTGCAATGGGTTCAAATGTTACGGTTATCGGAAGAAATCCCAGGTTCATTCCCGAAGAGGAGCCTGAGATTTCGGCGCTGGCAAAAAGGGAAATGTCAAAAATCATGAATATCATCACAGGCCATGAGGTTCTCAGGGTGCGAAAAAAAGACAAAGGAAAGAAAGAGATCATTTCCAGGGATAATAGCAGCGGGAAAGAGATAACTGTTGAAGCGGATGAAATACTTGTGGCTTCTGGAAGGGGACCGAATACCGAAATACTCCCTGAAAAAGGGGGGATAAAAACAGACAGCATTGGATGGATCGAAGTAAATGAATACTTTGAAACCTCAAAACCAAATGTGTGGGCGTTCGGGGATGCAGACGGGAAATACCTGTTCAAGCATGTAGCGAACCATGAATCCACTGTCGTTTTTTATAATGCAATAATGAAAAGAAAAGTCAAAGCAGACTACCATGCGGTGCCCCATGCTGTTTTCTCATATCCTGAAATCGCAAGCGTGGGAATGAATGAAGAGGAAGCTATCGAAATGTATGGGGAGGAGAACGTGCTCATCGGTTTTGAGAAATATGAAAATACTGCAAAGGGCGAGGCTATGGATGTGAGAGATTATTTTGTAAAGGTAATAATGGAAAATAGTTCAAACAGAATCCTGGGCGCTCATATAATCGGTCCCTATGCCTCGATACTTATACATGAGATCATAAATCTCATGTATACACAGGATGCAAGTGCAGTTCCGGTTATCCAGGGAATGCATATTCATCCCGCATTAAGCGAGGTGGTACAGAGGGCTTTCCATTCGCTGATGCCTGTGGCGCATTATCACCATGTTCTCGGGCACATGAACCTATAGGAGATTTATTTTCGTTATTAGAAAGTTTCATAAACTCAATGTGCTTTTTGCTTAATATCATGAGCTGGATTTAAAGCAGAATACATTTCACTGACGCTCTTTAATACTTTGAATCCCTTATCCGTGATCATATAGTCTCCGCGTTCGTGGCGCTGCAAGATCATTCCGCTGTCAAGCAGTTTTTGTAAATGAAAAAGCAAATTACCCCCGCGAAGCCCCGTAAGCTCGGAAAGCGCTGAGAATGTTTTAGTCTCTATTGCTATTGCTTTCATTATTTGCAGCCGCTGCTTGTTGGATAGCGGTTCAAATACTTCGATTATGAATTCTTCCGGGACAGGGGGTATCTCCGGTTTCTTTCCATTTTTAGTACTGTATATCCGAAGAGAACGCATCAAACCAATCTCTTTTCCAAAGAGGTTCTGCACCTGTGAAAAACATTTCTCACACTGCTTCGATGGGGCGTTGTTCCTCATATCGTTCAATTCCGATTGGTTTTTCAGAATAACATCCTCATTTACCGTTTCTTGCTTCATCAGGCCTGCATTCTTTTGCAGGAATCCTGTGAAGTTTGATTTACAGGTATCACGCATATCACATTTTTTGACCATGCTGCCCTCAAGCCCTGCTTCGATATCATCAATAACATGCCCGATAATCGCATTCGTAAAATCGTTGCGCGAACCTGAAAGAACATGCTCAAGATGCTGCTGGCTTGACTGCTCCATAAACCGTTTCATGTCATTATGTATTTCATACAACTTTTTTTTTATTTCAAGGATTTCCCTGTAAGAACTCTCTTTATTAACCATATGAGAAGTTGTTCTGTCGTGGCAGGCTAAAAAGGTTTCTGTTGCAACCTTAAAGGTTATCCTTGTGTATTAAAATGTAGTTTGTACATTTTTATGACGGCTAAGTATATGGGATTAACTAAACCATATGGTTTTGAGGTACAAATATGCCTGTATGGAAATACACGAATAAAAAAATCACAAAAGATGAGGTTGAAAAATCTTTAAGCGCGGTAAAAAGCGCATGCTTTCACTGCGAAAAACACAGCAGCGATTGTCCCATATCAAAAACAGCCGGTGAGGTAAAGGCAATGACCGAGGCGAGAACATGAGCTTCAGAGAGGAAGAATATGAAAGTGCTTGGAGTAAGCGGAAGTCCAACTAAGAACAGTAATACGGACGCCCTAGTAAAAGCAATACTTGATGCCACAGATGCTAAGACAGAATTTGTCAAGTTATCGACTATAAAAGTAGGCCCCTGCATCGCATGCATGAAATGTGTGTGCACTAACGAATGTGTAATCAACGACGATTTCAAATGGCTTTCCGAAAAGGTGATGGAGGCAGATGCTATCGTCGTGGGGTCATCTACATTCTATGGGGCGGCAAGCGCTTTTACAAAAGCCTTCATAGAAAGGCTTTATTCAAAAAGGCATGTAAAGCTCCTGACCCGCGGGAAGCTTGCTGCAACGGTGGCTGTAGGTGTGGCTGCTGAAAAGATGGTTGCAGAGTGGATAGGAAATGCCCTTCGCGCAGGGGGCATGGAGATCGTGGGAAGCATGACGGCAAAAGGAACACCATGTTGTTTCGTATGCGGTCCGGGTGAGACGTGCAATTATACTGTCTGGAATGCATATTCGAAAGAACTGACAGGTATGGATCTGGGTGTTGAAGAAGCGTATAAGGAGTATCTTGAAATCCTCCCGGATAATAAACCGTACGCCCATGGCTCAGCTAAATTCCTGAAAAGCTACAGGTCTGTAAAAGATGAACCTGATGTGATGGATGAAGCCAGGAGGATAGGCAAACTTATTAAAGAGAGAATAAAGAATTAAGATGATTTAACATGCCCATATCGGGACGAGGTTGATTTCATAATGGATTTCACCTTCTGGTATCTTTTCCCGGTTGGAATAATCATTGCAATCTTCTCGATGTCTGCCGGCATCTCAGGAGCCAACTTCTGGATACCGGTTTATATATTTTTTATCAGGATTGACCCTTTAATATCTTTCTGGCTGGCACTTATTACGATGCTGTTCGGATTCGGTAGCGGCGTGGCAAGAAATATTTACCAGGGAACGATCGACTGGTACATCGTCAAACAATATCTGGTCCCCTCAATACCGGCTGCTGTCATCGGTTCTCTCCTGGCATCCTATGTAAATGGAAACCATCTTTTATTAATTTTCAGCTCTTTTATATTCATATTCGGGCTGTACCAGCTCATCGCCTGTATCGTTTCGAGGAAAGAAAAGCTAAAACACCGGAGAATCTACTGGGAGATAGGTTTTGTAGGCGGTTTTTTAAAAGGATTGATTGCAACAGGTCTTGGCAAGTTGATAATGCCAGGGATGTGGGATCATGAAAGAATAAAAAGCCCATCGCAGGTCATCGGTTCAACTGTCGTTATCCTGTTTATTATTGATTTTGTAGCCGCTCTTATGAGGATGAAACCTGATTTTGTAAATGAACTTATTGAGAATAGAACAACGATATTCAATGTTCTGGTTTTCGTAGTACCGTCAGTTATTATTGGGGGTCAGATCGGACCGCAAACAATCAGGGGTGCAGCAGCCAGTCACCTGAAAATATATGTTTCAATTATGTTGATTCTTGTCAGCATACTGATTTTTTCAAGATTACTGGCGTGACAGGTAAAGAAGGGAACGAAGAGCAGAGTTTAGAAAAGAACGATATTTTTCGCGGGAACTGTCATTTTTTAGTTTTATCATATAGTTCCATTCCTCTTTTGACCACTTTATTGAAATTACCAAGGCAGCATCTTCAAGAAGGATTTTTAATATCGCAAGTACACTCCCCAGCTTTTACTTTTGCACCGATTTCCCGGACAGCAGTGCTGTATCCCGATTGCTTTATCCGTTCAAATATCCTCTCCTGCGTCCATCCAAAACAAGCATTTTGCACTCAAAATGTAATTATCTGGTAACCCTCTGCTATCAATTCCCTGAAGCTCGGGTGTCCCTCATATTCTTCATTGAGGGGAATGTGAGATTCCATCGCACACTCTTTGATACCAAAAGCAGCGGCACAAAAGCTGCAAACTCCTGTTGATCTACCTTTTAATGAATCAAACAACTCATGAAACATATGGTCAGGTTTGGAAAGTTCTTTAATCCATTTTGTTCCAGCCCCATCAAAGATGAGCTTAAATTCATCTTTTGCATCTTTGAATTCTTTTGCTGCCAGAAGTGCATTGTGAACTCTGGCCATATCCCCATGCGTTTCTGTATCTGCTAAAATTACAATTGCTACTTTTTCCATGTTACATCCCTTACTATTTCGCTTTTTTCTTCACAGCCTCTGCCAGTCTCTTGCCCATCTCTCTGGCTCTTGCTTTATCTGCATCATTAGGCGCTCCCTGCACAGCTACACCTGGTTTAACCCAATCAGGATTGAATACGCCAACGACCCTGTCTATTGATGCAAGAACCGAACTCTGCCCTCCCTGCCCTGTGGTGAAAAGCAGCACAGATTTGCCTGCCAATTTATCCTTTACAGTATAAAAATCTTCAAATAGGGTTTTAAGCTCACCTGCCATATATTCAAAAGCCGAATAAGAACCAAATGCTAACGCATCAGCGCCTACATCTGAGGGTTTAGTATCTCTTGCTCTCTTCAATTCGACACTAACCCCACCGGCACTCTTTGCCCCCTCAGCAATCGCCTGTGCGAGTTTTTCTGTGTTACCTGTTCTCGATGCATATACTATCAATATTTTTGGTTCAGCCATATTTTATCTCCCAATAATTTTTATTTTTTATTTGTCAGTTTATCACAATATACTTAGCCGTTATAAAAATATACTAACTATATTTTTATATACAAGCCTTCGCCGAAAAAATTAATCGCTTGTGATACTTTTACTCACTACCCCGTGACAGTTATGATACATCATGTAAATGGTTCAGTTGTCTGAAGAAGCCATAGAAAAGGAACTGGTTTAAAATGACAAGAGGTGAAAACCAAAATTGAACCTATGTAAACGAATGGCTTTTTTGACAAGGAGATGAAAAAATATGAAACAAGTCAGAAGACATATTAAGAGCATTACATTGCTCGCTATAGTGCTGATGGCCACTATAGGAATCGTCTATGCAAATACACCTGCCCGCACACCTGTTGGCTTTGATAAGACCGTAGTATTCATGGCCGCCGGACAATACAACTCAAGTGTGCCTCCAGCAGAAGGAGATCTGGCAGTCTGGTATCACAAGACCGTCATGGGGCGTACTGATGCAGAGATCGCTGGAGTAAAGAACAAAGCTATACAATACTTCAAGGATGAATTCGGCGTCGACACCGATCCGATGGCTTTCGGAGTTGACCCCAGGAACGAGTACCGCGCCTACTATATCTCTGGCATGGATATTCCGGCTGAAGGCTGGGTTGTGCGAGATGGCGGGTTCAGTACAGTCTTTATGGTTCCAACCACGCTGCATGGAAAATACGGCGGAACTGCCGGGAAAACCGTACCCGCTGGTTCAATGATCGTTTATGGGGACTATAACATAGACGTAACAGGGCCAGGAAACAGTGGGAAAAATCCATCCGATGTAAAACCATTGATTATACATTACCAGTCTGCTGAACCTATAATCCCGGATACTATTAACAACGGGATCACATTCCGCTGCACAGTAATAGCTCCATGGGGTGAAGGGATCGCACAGGGTATATCCTACCCGCAAGGTCTTGGTAATGGAATAGTCCAGGCAAACATACGGGCCGTTCAAACATACCCAAAATTTGGCCCATCTGTAGTGCATCTGCCATAAACAATTTGAGGGAATGATATATTTTGTTCCTTCTCTTTTTTCAATCAGCACTAACTTTGCGGCACCTGAGAAACAGAACAACAGGTTTTACCGTTGCTTTTAAAATCGAGCCAATACTTCGGCTCGATTGAGAGAATAAAAGAGGTTGCTGAATCGATTGTTAGCGTAAAAGTTCAGGGCAAAAAACCATGAGAGCGACATATGAGTCCAGAGCTTTACAATGCTAATCGCTTGTGATTATTTTACTCACTACCTCCAGAGCGTTATCAGGTATAACGTAATTTGTATTATTGTCTGAAAAAGACACATAAACGGAGGTAAACAAATATGACAGGTTGTTGTACATCAAAAAAGATCCCAGCGCCCAGTGATGCATGCCCTTGCGGTTCAGGAAAGAAATTCAAGGATTGCTGCGGAAAGAAATAAGGAAAATTGAGGAGATGAATGACCGGGTAACATATAATGGCTAAAATGTGTTCTGAAGAGGGCAGGTTATCTGCCAATTTTTTTAGACTGTCAAACTAAATATATAACAGGAAACTAACATACTAATACAAGTGGAGGTTAAAAATGGCAAAAATAAAAAATGCTGTGTTCGCAGTATTAGTTATATTTCTCGCATCGTTTTTTTTGGGCTGTGTTGGCACAAAAGAAACAAAATTGGAACCAAAAGCAGAGGGTAAAGCGCTGTACAGCTACATAACAGCAGGGAACAACTATAAAAAATGGGATAAGTGGCCTGGCACACGCGAATTTTATCCCAAGAGTGCCGGAAGTCCGCACGGCGATCTGCTCATTACATATGTGAATGATAAAGCGCTGCCAGCGATACAGGGCAAAGCAGGCAGCCTGCCTGACGAGAGCATAATAGTAAAAGAGAACTACATGCCAGACAAGACGCTGGATGCACTCACGGTAATGTACAAGGAGAATGGCTACGATCCGGCACACAACGACTGGTTCTGGGCAAAGTATTCACCTACTGGCGAGGTACAAGCTGAAGGAAAGGTGGGGATGTGCAACGACTGCCACGGAAAGCAGAAGGATAACGATTATACATTCACAAGCCCGCTGAAGTAGAGACCAGCTTCCGGTTGCAGTATAAAAGGACGGGGGTCTGTAAAAAGATCCCATCTTCAAATAGGGGACTAAAAATTACAGACCCAGGACCTTTCTGACTTTCTCAACAGTCGGCCTGCCTTCGAAGATGATCTACCATCAACTACGATGGTAGGCGTGGCTTTGATGAAATGGGTATATTCAAAATTTTGATTATATTATCTATCATAAAAACCTTTAAAAAGGACAGCTGCTGCCTTTAAGCAGGCAGCATTTCAGATCTCACTCAGGCGGCGGGGTGGGCATAAATTTTGTATCAAGACCCGGGGTTACATGTCCCCACTGAGCATCGAACTCCTTTACTGCAATGTGCCGTACCCAGAATCTCTGAGTACCTGGAGCCACTGCTGGCCCGTGTCCTCCATTCATTCCATGGAAGTGTACGTATCCTTCCTCTTTTGGCTGATCTGATTTAAGGAATTTTCGGACAATTGTATAATATACAATATAGTGGATAACCCCACGGAGGTCATAAGAATTATAAGCACACCCGATTATCTCTTTTCAAACTTCATTACAAGTTTGTTCATCATATTGTACCACACCTGGAGCTCCTGTCCCATGATCTTTTTTGTTTCATCAAGCGGTGTGGCTGTGTAAATATAGGTAAAGCCGCCCAATCCAAGAACCCTGAATTTCCGTTTTATCATGCCTTTGTCCATTAATGTCTGGAGAGACCGCTGGATAGAGCTTCTATCTTTTTTCAGGAACTCCGATATCTCTGTAATTGTTGATTCAGGATGATCCAGAATGTAAAAATATACTTCAATTTCATAATCCTTTATCTTAAAAACGCAGCGCATGACATCATTGAAATTCGGCTCAGGGGTCATCATAAGCTCTTCTACCATCTGAAATTCAGATTTATTTTCATTATTTAACAAATCCATATTTTCACCTTACTTTTTTGAGGTACGCCTGGGAGTTTCAGGATTTAACATTGAATACATATCACTGACACTTTTCATGATCCCTTTTGAGATTTTTCTTTTTTATCAGTCATATAATTGTTTTATCTTTATCAAGTTAAAAAGGTTTCTATTGCAACCTTCAAAGTTATGTTTGTATATTAAAATGTAGCTTGTACATTTTTATGACGGCTAAGTATATGTGAATAACTACACTATATTGAATTGAGGTAATAAAATGCCAGAATGGAAATACACGAACAAAAAAGTAACAAATGAAGAAGCTGAGAAGTCATTAGCTGCCGTAAAAAGCGCATGCTTCCACTGTGAAGCACACAGCAACGGCTGTCCTCTCTCTAAAACAGCCGGCGAGATAAAAGAAATGACAAAGTGAGAACAGGAGCGCCATAAGTGATTAACATGGCAAGAATCAAACCTATAGAAAAAGAAGAAGCGAATGAAGAAGTCCGGGGAATTTACAGGGATATTGAAGCTGCTTTCGGGATGGTTCCGAATCTTTTCAAGACCTATGCTCATTTTCCTGCCCTGCTGCGTGTGAACTGGGAAAAGACAAAAGCCCTGATGATGAGGGGCGAACTTCCGAGGGAGCTTAAAGAGAGCATAGCTGTAGTCGTATCTGCGGCAAACACATGCAACTACTGTGTGGCAGCACACTCTATGGCACTTATGATGATGGGTTTTCCTAAAGAAAAAATTGATACACTGACAAAAAACATTGAGAAATCAGAATTGTCCCGGAGAGACCAGAAGATTCTGCAATATGTAAGGAAGGCAACGCTCACACCTCTTAAAATTACAGACAGCGAAACCCGTGAACTTAAATCGTTTGGTATTACTGATGGCCAGATGGTAGAAATCCTCGGGGTCATGGAACTATTCACGGGCTACAACAAGTTCCTCGATGCCCTTGCCGTAGAGATTGATTTTCCGGCGGTATAGATTATGAAAGTTCTTGGAGTTAGCGGAAGCCCTGTTAAAAACAGCAATACCGACAGGCTGGTTAAAACAGTGCTTGAAGCCACGGGCCTTGACTACGAATTCATTAAACTTTCAGATTACGACATCCATCCATGCAGGGCGTGCCTTGGCTGTGCTAAGGACAATACTTGCAAACAGAAGGATGACTGGCAGATAATTGAAAACAAAATCAAGGAATGTAAGGCTCTTGTTATCGGGGGCTACCCTACCTATGGCACTCTTGACTCAAGGACAAAAATGCTTACCGAACGGATGTATTCCATGCACCATCAAAGAATGCTCAATAAAGGAAAAATCGGAGCGGCCGTGGCGGTCGGGGTTGGAAGAGGAATACCAAGCGTGGATAATGCAGTGGAACAGATCGCTGCTTTCATGCAAATGGAAGGAATTAACGTCATCGGTAAGCTCAGCGGAACCGGGAACGTCTCATGCCTTTCCTGCGGTTATGGAGGTACCTGCAAAATAAGTGCAGTCCCGCTATTATTTGGCCAGGGAGCCATGCCGTCAAAGGATAAATACACGGCAATAGAAGATCAGAAGGACATTATTGAAAAAGCAAATGAAATCGGGCGTAAAATCGGAAACCTTCTTTAAATCCTGAAAAAATCCAGAAGTTCACGCTGGTAAAGCGTTTCTTTCAAGACCGTGCTTTCCTTTATCCACCGAGCTTTCAGGATAACAAGCCTTGTGGAAATGTATTCAAAAGCCTCATCCAGCGACGCGAATTTCCCGGGAGGCATCCGAAGCGCCGCCCTCACGTTCTCCCTTACATTCCACACACCGACGGGCATTATGTAGCCGGGATGCGCCTCTCTCAGTATCACCACGCGCGCCTGCCTTTTCTCTTTCACGAGATATTCATTCACTGCAAGCCGCGCCGCATAATAGCAGCCCCCTATCTCCGCATAAGTCGTCCTTCCTTCATATCCTTCAGACGATGCCATTATGGCCACGTCTTTCCCGAAAGGATTCCAGACAGTGTTGGGATACCAGGCCTCTATAAGTTCATAGCTCCAGGTGCGCGGCATCATAAGGACAACGAACCTGTTATCAAGCTGCCATGACTCAAAAACAAGATAATCGTTGATCAACGGGAAATCCTTCATTTTTTCCATTAAATGAGCCCCTATCATGCTGTCAACAGCCGTGATGCTCCACCGTGTGGGAACAAACCTGCGCGCTTTTCCCTCTCCAAAGGAACCGACTGAAAAAGCTTTCTGGATGCTTGATACAAGAGTATCTTTTTTATAAAGTTCAAGCACCGCATCTTTTGCCTTGAGGTCTGTATCATTATATGCTTTTTCCATCCTTTGGTCGAATTTTGTGTTGCCGATATCTATTTTTTTAAGAGGCGCCGTGGGTCCAAAGGGCTGGACCTCGTCATCAAGCACCAGCCTAGCATGGGGTTTCTTCAGGAATTCGGCCTCAACATCAACAGGGGATGCGCAAAGCGCCATCTCGCGCGTGGCCTCTATGATGCGACTGCCTTCAAGGTCCCTGATGTGCACAAGGTGCTTTCCCCTTACAAGCTGCGAGCGAAAATCCACGATATCATCGATAGTTTTCCCTAACCACATCTCAGGAGTGTCAAGAAGGGCTGTGTCCCCGTGTGACGGCGGGATGAGAGGCCCAACAGATACATAGGGGTAGCCTATCCTGCCTATAAATATGCCGGGCGGGGAAGAGCCGTCAATATTAAGGCTGTCGGTCAATGGCCTGACTTTAACCCTGGAATAGAATTTAACGAGAACAGGGCATCTCTGTTTCCCGCATAATAATTTTGCACCACGGCATAAGATACAAAGGGCATCGCCACCGCCGCTGAATAGCGAATCCGGACTTTCCATGTATGAATAGATGATATAAAAGCATATAAACTAAATGCAAGCTCTGTGAAAGTAAATCCCGACAAAAGGATTAAACCCTCCGGAGTTATTAAGCCAGTACCATGTTCATTGAAATCGACGGCTGGATGGCAAAACTCAGGTTTTCTGCGTGCCACTTCATACCAAACCACCCGAAATGCGGCTGCCTTCACGGCCATACCTATGCTATCAGCGTGAGGATAGAAGGGGAACAGAAAGGAGAGTTCATAATCGATTTTGAGATTGTGAAAGGGATAGTAAACGGTATATGCGACAGGCTCGACCATAAAGTCATGGTCGCAGAAAAAGACCCGCGACTCAGGATAGAAAAAAAAGAGGGTGTGTCCATTGAGGTCATCGAAAGTAAAAAACGATATGTACTGCCGGCTGAAGATATCGTGTTCCTTCCCATAAAATCCGTAAGCGCCGAAGACCTGTGTAAATATTTTAGCGCCGGGATAGCAAAGGAGCTAAAGGCAAATGGCGCAGATAATATCAAAAAGATAAACGTCAGGGTGGATGAGGGTATCGGGCAGGGCGCAGGCTGCGAGTTAGGGAGGTCAGAATAAAGCTTGCTATATGATGAAAGAGCCAAAATAAGTTGCCTGAAATTAGCATGAAATCCATTTCATAATGGATTTCCCATAACGGGCTCCCCTGAATGTTACAACTCTAATTATTTATTGCTCCGGATAATGCATCTGTCCACCTGCATATTGGAATGAATGTTATTCTCCATCATAAAATTTACCAGGTTCTTGATCCAGCGTTCCAGGGTAAGAGCATTGTCTGCATGTTCTAAAATGTCTTTTTCAAGAGTTTTATTCCAGTTCATGCCACCATATTTTTTCTTAAATTTCGTTATTTCTTCTGAGGTTGCACGAGATTCAAGGTTGCAGGCCAGTACACTTAAAATATAGCGTAAGCAATCTTTATTCATGATGATAATAATGTAAAGGTATTGAGATAAATTTTGCGGTTAACAGGATGTGGAGAAGAGAGCGACACACCACTTTAATGAAACAAGATAACCGGTTTTAATAATGTTTGTCTCATTTACGTTTGCTTAGATATATATTATAAGACTCGTTTATTTAATATCCGGTTTGTCCATGAATCGAAAAGTTTAAATACAAAGCTGTGAAATAAATGACTAACTCGCCTATTTATAGACGAGCTTGAAAATAAAATATGATAATGGAGGTTAAATTAAAATGAAAAAATATGCAAGTATTTTAACTGCAATGCTTGTCCTGAGTATATTCTCAGGAATGGCAGCAGGGGGTCTTCCAGTAATAGCTGCGGAAGAAACGGCAATGAGCGCCCAGTCACCTGCTGGAGATCAGCCAGAGAATTTTACAAAACTTGAAATCTCCCCACGCTATGGCAACGTGAGACTGCAAGCCGGGGAAAATAAAGAACTAACTGTTACAATCAAGAACAAAGAGAAAAAAGCCATCAGTGTAAAACCCGATGTCGTCATACCACCATATGGCGAATATATGATGGAAAAAGAATGGATAACCATCACTCCAGACAGTGTTGAAATACCTGAAGGCGCAAGCCAGAAATTCACAATAAAAACATCCATACCAAAAGATGCTTCCAGGGGATATTATAATGCCCAGATCGCATTTACCGATGATGTAATGCCCAACCCTTATCCGATGCCTTTCCCCAACTATATCAATACTTTCCAGCTTTCGGTGGATGTCTGGGCTCCGTTCAAGATTCAGATAATGACACAATATATTAGTGACCAGCTTGAGGCAGGCGGGGAATATGACTACGAAATAAAACTTAAAAATACGGCAGACCAGGCGATCGGTATCAATCCGAAGCTGGGCAGCGAACCGTCCTATGGCGGGCCATTTGGAATGACGACACCGTCCCTGACAGAGGATGCGATAACCATAACATCACCAAAGAGCATCCCGGCAGGAGCAACAGAGATTGTGAAAATACATGTAAAGGTGCCTGAGGATGCCAAAGGCTATTTTAACGGGTATATTGACCTTGGCATTGATGACATGTCTGTCAGGGATTGGGAAGGAAGGGTTAGCATAAACTTCAATATATGGAAGCAGCCGACAGAACCCTTTATAAAGAGCTTTACCCTGAATAAAGAAGCTCCAATCACAATAGAAGTCAGTTCAGCCCAAAACTACGGATACCCATATGGAAAATCCGGCGGGTCAAAGGCTCATGAGCCGTTATTTGAAACAACCCTGATAGGTCCTGATGGGAAGCAAGTCGATCTGACTGTCACGAAAACCGTAACAAAAGGCAATGTGAACATGGGAGGAGAAAGACCCCCGTGGGAGATAGATAGCGAATCCATATACCAGGAGAATGGGATACAGAGGATAGAAACCTACAAAGCCAAAGGCTCGGCAACAGGCGAATGGAAGCTGAAAGTATTACCAAGGAACACCCAGGGATTCGATTATTCTATAATAATCGGAGAGTGAATCCCTCCTTTTTTCTGCTATTTAGACGTATTTTTGGTAAGAGCAGGGGCTAAGGCAGGATTTTATTCGCGCAAGAAAATGTGATAGGAGTGAATCATGAAAACTATTACAAAACTTACAATAGGACTTTTGATACTGGCTCTTGGCATCGGGCTCAGCCTGACCCAGGAACAATCATCTGTAAAACCATCATGGGTACATGAAATCAAATGGCTGGATAAACCTGACGATGCTGTAAAAATTGAAGAACTATTGTGGGTGGATATAAGCCCGTACAGGGCAGAATATGAATTAGTAAATATAAGTTCAAACAGCAAAGGCAATGCACTGGTTTTGAGGATAATAGCTACTATAAAAGAGACAGATAGTCCGGATATCTATGACTTCGTATATGAGAACGGCGAACTTATCCAGACAGGTTATCTCCTTGAGGCCATACCCCCGCAGTACAGGGACGAGGCGATCGGGATTGCGCTTGGGAACCAGGAAGTTGCAGCAGCCGCGGCTGGCGACAAGCCAACTGTGAGACGTGTATTACCCACGACTTCCGGGAAATTCTATGCACCTAAAACCATGTTAAGTGTTACATGGAAGGGGGTTTCTGCGCTTGTTGATCCGGATGAGAGAAAGGTTGCGCAGGTCTGGAAAGAAAGCGGGAATGTAAAGTAAAAGATTTGTAAAAGATTTTTTCTTGATTTTTTTAATTTTATTTATTAACCCTAATCGCCAAGAACGCAAAGCGTAGCAGTAAATCTCTGCGAACTCCCAATTCATGGCCGACTTTGCAGTAATACTTACTCAAGCAGGCCCGTGGGCACTAACTCAAATCCAGATCTTCCCTCAGTTGAGCAGCCTTCGTAAAAAAACTGCCAGTTAAGTAATGCAGCAGTAGGCTGGACGCTATCATGCCCGTGGCAAATATCGAAGCGAATATTGCAATCTGGATAGACGCCGCCTCTAGCGGGTCAGCACCCCCAAGCAGCATCCCTGTCATAACGCCTGGTATCCATACTATGCCAAGATTTTTCATATTGTCTATTGAGGGTATTAAAGCCGCAAGGAGACCCTGCCTGAGGCAGGCTGAAACTGCAACCTTTGGCTGAGCTCCCAGAGCAAGGTATGCCTCAATTTCAGACCGCCGGTTCCTGATCTCACCCCTGTACCTGTCAATTGCCAGCGAACTCACGTTCATGGCATTGCCTATGAGAATACTTCCGGTCGGGATAATATATCTTGCTTCCAGGGGGAAGATGCCAAGCAGGAAGAAAGGGATAAGCAATATCAGGGACGCTGTGGCTATCGAAACAATTGATGCAGGCAAACCTCTTTCAAGCTTGCCTGATCTGGAATATGTGGTATGTCCTGCTATTGCAGCCATAAAAATAAGCACAACATAGCTCCAGAAGATTGGGAGTTTGAATAATATAAGGATGACAGAGGCAAGTATCAGTATCTGGACAAGGGCTCTTGCCCCTGCTAAGGATATTTCCTTCCCCATACCGAATCTTCGCGCATAGGCTGCTGAGAATACCACAAGAACAACAGTAAGAACGATTGCCGGGACATCAATCATGGTCTTCCTCCAGCCTGCCATCCCTGAGCTTTAACCTTCTTCCTCCGATCCTTCTTGCCTGCTCTCTCTCGTGAGTGACCCACAATAGGGTCAGGTTCCGTTCCCTGCACAAACTCGTCAATAGATTCTCGATTCTCCCAGCCGATACCGCATCCAGGGAAGAAGTGGGTTCATCCAGAAGGAGCACTTCAGGCTGGTTTGCAAGCGCTCTTGCTATGCAGACCCTTTGTTTCTCCCCTCCTGAGAGCTGTTCGGCATCTGCGTCCAATAGGACCTCAGGAATACCTGCATCCTTAGAAAGAGCCTCGATATCAAGATTTCCTCCCCACAATTTCATGCCAAAGGCAAGATTATCCCGTACGCTTCCCCTGAACACAACAGGCACCTGGAATACCATGCCGATCTTTCTTCTGAGATGTGTGGGATCATAGTCCTTAATATCCTTATCATTTAGCAGGATGATGCCTGCATCTGTCTCAGATAGCCTGTTAATCAACCGAAGAAGCGTGGATTTCCCCGAACCTGATGCTCCCATAATAGTAACAAGCTCTCCTTTTTGCACTCCCAGGTCAAGGCTGGAAAGTATCTGTGTTTTGACTTTAGCACCGTTTACCCTGCGTAAGACAGTCTTTGATACATTCTTCAACTCAAGATGAAACTGGCTCATCAGTTATAAAACGTCCCCGGACTTTAATAAATAATATGCTTTTAGCCGGTATAAATGTCGCAAAGTATAATATCTTATATCATAATGAAGAACCGCACGTTATGCAATTAGAAAATCTAAGACACGGCACAGAACTTCTGAAGCGGGGCTTTGCAAAAATGCAAAAAGGCGGGGTAATAATGGATGTTACCACGCCGCAGGAAGCACAGATTTCTGAAAGAGCGGGG
>VEPN01000030.1 GCA_012026835.1 Candidatus Methanoperedens sp.
GAATTCACGTGTATATCTTTTTCTTGTTGTTTTACCCATGGTTTCCCTCTCTGTGAACACACCTTAACTATGTGTCTACTTTGAGGGGTGCACTCCAATATAAAGGTTTAATTTCCATTCGTAAGGAAGGAATAAATGAACTAGTTAAAGAAATAAAAAAAATCGAGAATCATAATGAAAAGATAAGTAGGACGCTAGAGGAAATATCGGATAACCTAGCTAGTGGCATCTGGTTAAAGAATACTGAGTTTATGGTGGTGAATTATCAATCTAAACCTATTGTATGGAAATCTATAATATTAGCGAAGTTGAGTGAATTCAAATTGTTATGGTCATCTCTTTATGGTAAGGATCATGATAAATTATATGATCCATCCATTACAGAATTTAGAATAAAAATCGGTATAATTAAAAACCAAATTCTTTTGTTAACCTCAAATCACCCTTCAAATATTAGTTCAGATTTATTAAATCAGCTAGTTTCTGTGGTTGTAAAGCTTTCTGAGATCGAACAGCAACGTTTTTACGCAGATGGAGGAAAATCAACAGAACAGTTCGATGCAAATGGAGATGAAATCGAAAATATTATAGATGAATTAATAGAGCATATAGAATCCAATTATAATGCTGTATCTGATGGCAGTAATTAAAAATACAATGAAATTTTCAAACCAAGTTTATCTATGTTCTAATAATATTGGACAAACGAAGCATTCAGAGGAAACAATCTTATTCAGTGCGCTTTAAATATTAGACAGAGTCTAATGATAGGATTATGCGCCTGAATTTGAGCACCAAGATTAAGAAAGCCGAATGGAACCCAAAGTCCTCGATCATCCATATCGATGCTTCGCACCTTCCAGTGCGGAGTAGTGCCAAACCGCTATCTCCAAAGGGGAGATTCTGGAAGAATATCTTGATGATCCAAGGGGACAAAGATGTCTAATCCTTGGCTATTCACAAAATCGACCGATTCACATTGTCTGCGGTCATACATCTATAAATTGGATTAGAATAATAATAATATATATACCAAAACCACCAAAATGGATTGATGACAGAACGAGAACTAAAAGAGGTAATAATGATGCATAAATATGGAGATTGTTCCTTTTGTGGCGGGGAAGTAAAGGAAGATAAGGTTGAATTAGACTATCGTTCCAAAGGAAAGTTATATATCTTTAAGGATGTGCCTGCGGATGTTTGCCAGCAATGTGGTGAAAAATATCTTACTGCAAAGGTGTCTAAAGAGATTGAGTGGAGGATTCAGACAAAAGAAAAGTGGGATAAAACTATCTGTGTGCCGGTAGATATCTTCTCTGAGAGAATACCAGCATAGAAACCCATAAAAAAGCATTAAGAAGAGAGATTAATAATTCTGCGCCTGAAACACAAACTCCGGCAAACGAATAGAAATTTCAAAAAATTGGCAGGCAAAAAATATATAGGCATATGGGATAATCCTATGGCACATATCAAACAAAACCGTTAAGTTTGTTAAAACGCAATTGAAAAACGCTATGCTAAAAGCAATTTAACGTTGTTAAAAATTACATCGGCATATTTATAGTATAAGAAGCTATTTGGAAGCCAGGAGAATTGCAATGAAGGAACAAGTTGAAGTACGCTCATTAAAAGAAGGAAAGTATGTCCTCATAGATGAGGAACCCTGTGTTATCAAGAGCATGACACACTCAAAAACAGGAAAACACGGCTCAGCAAAATCCAGGATTGATGCCATCGGCATATTCGATGGCACAAAGCGGTCGATCATAGCACCTGTAACAGATAAAATATATGTTCCGATAGTAGAAAGGAAAACAGGACAGGTCATATCGGTTTCTGGTGAGGTTGCCCAGGTAATGGATATGGCGGATTATTCCACGCTGGAACTCAAGATACCCCCTGACCTCAAAGATAAGATCGAAGCAGGAAAAGAGATTTCCTATCTTATATCTATGGGGAAGATGAAAATAGATATACGCACATAAAAAATGCCCGGCCCTTTTTTTGCTGATGCAAATTCAGGTTATGAAAACGCTCAGTACGTAATATGCGGGGTGCCTTTTGACGGTACCTCATGTTTCAGGAAGGGGAGCAGGTTTGCACCTGATGTGATGAGGGCCAACTCATATAATTTCGAGACCTACAACCACTTATACGGCATCGACCTGGATGATGTGAATATCCATGATGCAGGAGACCTCGATGTAGCACAGGACATTAATAGCACACTTGATATGATATCATCTCATGCCGGTAAGTTCGTAAATGACGGGAAAATACCGATAATGCTCGGAGGGGAGCATTCCCTGACGCTTCCTTTTGCCAGGGCGTGCAAAAAGAAATATAAAGATCTCGGATTCGTAGTCCTTGATGCACACATGGACATGAGGCAGGAATACGAGGGTGAGATAAACAGCCACGCCTGTATATCAAGGCATGTTTATGAAGACATAACCCAAAAATATGCTTCCATCGGCATAAGAAGCGGAACGCGCGAGGAATATGAATATGTCGGTGAGAAACATATAAAAGTGTTCTCCGCAGATGACGTTTTTTCAATGGGTATCGAAAAGGTTATCGGGGATATCAGAGAAAATATTAGAGGTCCTATCTACCTGTCCATCGATATGGACGCCATTGACCCGGCATACGCCCCGGCGCTGGGCACTCCCGAACCATACGGATTGACCCCGCGTGATATTAGGACTGTGATATCCTGCCTTGCCCCAAAAGTCGTGGGTTTTGACCTGGTTGAGATTGCGCCGGCTTATGATTCTGGAGGAACTGCACTGCTGGGGGCAAGATTAATAAGGGATTTTATAGCAGCCAGCGCAAGAGCAAAGTCATAGGTTACCACGAAGTTTTTCAGCATGTAATATTCTTTTCAGTGCAAGTGAATATGCCGACCTTCTCAACCTGCATTTCTGGTCTTCGCACAGCAGGTGTACGTCATTAAAAGCAGTTATCATGATTCTTTTAAGTTTTTCAAGAACTTTTTCTTCCTCCCAGTAATCATTATTAAGGTTCTGGCTCCATTCGAAATAGCTCACTACAACACCCCCGGCATTAGCGAGAATATCCGGTATCAGCATTATATTTTTATCGAAAAATATATCATCCGCCTCTCTTGTCGTAGGGGCATTTGCAAGCTCCAGGACTAATTTTGCTTTGACATCTTTCGCATTATCCCTGTTAAGCTGGTCTGATAATGCAGCAGGAATCAGTATATCACATTCGCAGGTAAGCAACTCTTTGTTGGTGATATTTCTGCTGCCCGGGAAATCAACGACACTTCCGGTTTCGTCTTTATGTTTGATAACAGCCGGGATGTAAAGACCATCGTCTTTTATTATCCCGCCTTTTGAATCACTTACTGCAATGACATTGTACTCTTTTTCGTGGAGTATGCGGGCAGCATTTTCTCCCACATTTCCAAACCCCTGCACAGCAATTTTGACCTTGGATTTTTCCATCCCCATCTTTTTCATGGCTTCTTCAAGTACATATATCCCTCCAAGGGACGTTGAATAACTCCTTGCCCTGCTACCCCCGAGTTCAATGGGTTTCCCGGTAACGACAGCAGGTACATGCTCTCCTTTTAGCCGCTCAAATTCATCAAGTATCCAGACCATGATTTTTTCATCGGTATAAACATCGGGTGCGGGAATATCCTTAAATGGCCCGATATATTCCTCTATGGCCCGGATGTAACCCCTTGTAATTTTCTCAAGCTCATTCCTGCTGAGCTCTTTCGGATTTACCACGACACCGCCTTTTGACCCGCCAAAAGGTATGTTCACAACAGCACATTTAAGTGTCATCAAAAAAGAAAGATCCCTGACATCATCCAGAGTCAACTCAGGATGGAACCTGATCCCGCCTTTGGCAGGGCCGCGGGCATCATTATATTGTACTCTGTACCCGACGTACATTTTTACCTTCCCTGAGTCCATCCTCACAGGAAAATGAACCGTGAAAGAGCGTTTCGGCGTATCCAGCAAATCGAATTCTTCAGTTGAAAGTCCAAGGTCTGAATATACGTCCCCGAGCTCACTCATGGCCAGTCTGCAGAGATTTCTATCATCAGCGTGTAATCTTTCATGGTTCTTAATTTCCACAATTTCAACTCCTTTATGTTCATTATATTATCAGGCAGTTTAATAATTTTCTCATCTTTTCCTGGAAGTACAGAAGATTATAATTAAACATTTGCTTATTTCCAGATGATATAACAAAATAAAATTATTTATGCCCTGTATTTTGGATGTTATTGAACTTAAGAAGTTTATTCAAACCAAATAACTATATATACTTTTATTTTCTAATAAAAACGATTGTAGATTTTAATTAGAGGTGAAAATAAATGACACAACAGGTACCGCCTGTGCTTCCACTTGCACCGGTTGAGAGAATTATCAGAAAAGCAGGGGCTGAGAGGGTCGCTGAAGATGCGGGAGTTGAGCTTGCAAAAGTCCTTGAAGATTATGGGCTTGAAGTATCAAGAGAAGCAATGAACCTGGCAAAACATGCAGGCAGGACAACGGTCAAAGAAGAGGACATAAGGCTTGCAGTTTCAAGGATAAAGAAGTTCGGGTGATTCTTACTATAAATCTATTTTTTTGTTACCTGTTATCATTTCCTGAAATAATTTCGGGATAACCTTAAGTTATATTGAAATAGTCATAATTAGTAAATGTTGTTCAACCTAAATTCTTTATATGTAATAATCGGCCAGGCCGTAGTTTATAGTCTTCTCTTCTTACTAATTATCGCAGTATTCGGATCTTTTCTGATTGCATACTCTTTCAAAACAGAACGGTTCATTTTGCCCAATTTCATGCTGTTTTGCATCTCGCTTCTTGAAAATCTTGTCAAGGCGTTGTTCCGGCTTGTCAGGATGGATGATTCCATCGTGGATGAAGTCGGTATTTCCCTTAAGAACAAGATTGGACTTAGAAAATACAAAGAAACGCCCTTTAATAAAAGGATGATTTTTCTCCCCCAGTGCCTGAGATCTGCGAACTGTCCTTCCAAACTGAGCCCAGAAGGCATGCAGTGCATAAACTGCGGAAGATGCGAGATCGGAAATGCAAAAAAACACGCAGAGGAAATAGGATACAGGGTCTTTATCGTCCCGGGTTCAAGCTTTATCATAAGGCTTGTGCGGGAACACAGGCCACAGGCCATACTTGGTGTTGGCTGCATGGGTGAGGTGAAAGCAGGCCTTGAGATGTGCGAAAAATTGAATCTTTACGGAGTGGGTCTTGTACTGGATAAGGATGGCTGTGTTTCCACGGTACTTGACTGGGAAAAATTCTACGATTTTATTGTTACCTGAGAGCCTCGTAACTGTTGTAATCGTGCGTTGCAAATCTGCAAATTGCAAATCTCTTATAAGATGAAGAACCCAATCATTGCGCTTTATGATAATTTCTGCAAGCCATTTCTCTGACCATTTCTATCGGCCCTTATTATGTGGTTGAGTCTGTCGGGGTAGGTGTTGGAGTTGGTATTGTTGTCGGGGTAGGTGTTGGAGTTGGTATTGTTGTCGGGGTAGGTGTTGGAGTTGGTATTGTTGTCGGGGTAGGTGTTGGGGTAGGTATGGCTGTCGGAGTAGGTGTTGGGGTAGGTATGGCTGTCGGAGCAGGTGTTGGTGGGGTAGGTATGGTTGTCGGAGTAGGTGTTGGAGTATGTGTTGGTATAGCTGTCGGGGTAGCTGTCGGGGTAGCTGTTGGCGTAACTGTTGGTGTAATTGTTGGTGTTGGTATAGCTGTCGGAGCAGGTGTTGGAGTTGGTACAGGTGTCGGAGTGTGTGTCGGGTTAGATGATACTGTTGGTTGCTGTGATGGAGGCTCTTTCCAAATAATGTACCCTGGCCATGAAGATGTCGATGGCGTCGGGGTAGGTGTTGGAACTACTTTAAGAATATTTATTTTTATGGTTTCGGAAACAGGTTCTATGCCCTCTGGTATAAGTATCATGGTTCCTTCAACCACTCTGGGTGAATCTCCTGCTTTTAACTGCAGGTAACCGCTCTTATCTCCAGGTGGTATATCGCCTAAATATAAAATATCTGAGCCAATATCAAAATTGGATTTTGCCTCAAAAAGACTCAATCCCACAGATTTTATTGTAGCATTACGGATTATCCTCTTAGAAGGATTGTAGATTTTGAATGATATTGTATATTCTTCACCTGTTTTTATATTCTCCTGATAGGACAGGCCGAGAAATACTGAAGAGTTTTTTTTAGGTATTTCAGGTCCAGGTGTTTGGTTATTATTTATCTGGTTATCAAATTTTTCAGGTTGATACATTGCCTGGGCAAAGAAGTAGAACATCCCACTTGCCAGGAACAGTATGCCTATCAGAAAAATGGTCTTTACAGCCTGGATCTTGACGCTTTTTTCCTCCCGAAAAGTTTCTTTTACCCTGAAAGCAAGGTATAATATAATAGCTGAAAGTGCTATTATCGCAAATGTAACCGCAATTCCAATCCCAATTATGTTATAATTCATTACCCAAGTTCCTCTCTTTTTGGTTTTTCCCATTTCATAGCAATGTTTAATGATTCCTCAATGAACGCCATAATGCATATCCCGTCTATGAAAATATTATAAAAAAGAAATAATGGACTTATGATAATCTCCCTGATACTTGGCTTTGAGTCTATAAGAACCGAATAGATTGATACTCCTATCATCAACGCCCAGTATGTCAGCATCCCAGTGGTTAGAGAACTCATATCAGTCATATATATGCTTGCTACGACCAGAATGCAAAGCAATGCCATGTTAATCAATGACGAGCTCAACTCAAGCCACATATAAGGGACTCCTATGATTCCGGCTGTACCGTATTTTGGGTTAAGGTACATCTTTTTATATTTAGCCAGAACCTGGGTCATCCCCCGATGCCATCTTCTTCTCTGCTTTATGATATCTTCAATGCTCTCAGGCGCCTGGGTGAAAGCCATGGCATGGGATTCGTACTCTACTTGGTAGCCTGCTTTAAGAATTCTCATAGTTATGTCAAAATCCTCGGCAAAAGTATCTTCTGGAAATAAGCCAACCTCATGAAGAACTCTGGTCCTGAGGGCTGCAATGGCGCCTGGAACGATCATGACGCAGTGGAGAAGGGACTGGGATTTTCTCCCAAGGTTTATACTGGACGTATATTCAAGTGATTGCAGGGTTTTGAGAATACTGTTTGGTTTATCTATTTTTACGTTTCCGGCTACTGCCCCGAGCCTGGGATTACCCGAGAACCTTCTCGATATCCATCTAAGTGCATCAGGGTGCAGTTTTGAATCTGCATCTACTGTAATCACTATTTCTCCGGATGCGCTCTTTATACCTGTATTAATTGCCCCGGGCTTTCCGGTATTTTGCTGTCTTATCACTTTTACCCCATTTGCGGAAAATTTCGACGCCACATCGTAAGTATTGTCAGAAGACCCATCGTCCACAACCACGACTTCGTAGCTGGGATAGTTCAAACTCAGCATGGATTCTATGCAACTCGATATTGTGACTTCCTCATTAAAAGCGGGGATAATTATGGAGATTTTCAAGAACTTATCAATCCCTTCTTTCTTTCTTAAGAAACGGTAATAAAAATTGTAAATAGAGGAATGGATAGTGTAAATAAATGAAAGAAATGTAAAACTGATAAGTCGGAAAATAAGGATGAAAAGAGAGCCATAAAATATAAGGGAATAACTTAAATTGAAATCATTTTCTGCGAAAAAATTATATTTCGCGGATAAATTATATATTATATCGGAATCAAGGACCTTAAGTTTTGTCCATAAATCCATTGCAGGCTCCTTTAAGAATATTGCAGACTCCTTTACAAAGACATATTCCGCTATTGATTTTGTTCCCAACGATGACAGCAGTAATATAGTTATAAAAGCAAAAACCAATAGTGGTATACCTTTTATCAGTCTCATTTCAAGACCAGCATAACCACTATGGATAAATACATATCGAAGATTTTCAAAGTTTCCAAGGTATTCTAAAGTTTATGTTGGTTCTTTACTACTTTTTCATGACCTTTTTTGACATTGAAGCTATATTTTCGAATAAAAACGTATTAAGAGTAATATCCTTTTAATTGGTATGTAAGCGCGAATATATTGTATATGTTAAATATATTCATTGGGTCTAACAGGGAACTTCCATTTTCAAAACAAAACCTTCATTAATATGTATTTTGGTCTTTAGCACATGAACCAAAAAGGGCTTTCTGAAAAAGAAGTGCTGGCTTTACTGAATAATGCCAGGCTAAAAGACACTTCATACTCCAAAGTGCTCAGCGCGATGTGCACAAGGCCACACCCGATAGCAGTTAAAGCCCATATGCAGTTTATCGAATCAAATCTTGGGGATTTCGGATTATTCCCGGGGACTAAAGAACTTGAAGAAAAGGTCATAAAGCTGATGGGGGAGTTATTCTGCGACCAGAATGCCTGTGGTTATATCACTACAGGCGGCACTGAATCAAATATCCAGGCTTTAAGGACTGCAAGGAACCTGTGTAATAAACAACATCCAAATATAGTCGTTCCGTCTTCAGCCCATTTCTCGTTTGATAAGATAGCAGACATCCTTGGAATTGAGGTCAGGAAAGCAGGACTGGATGGCGAATTTAAAGTTGATCCGTCTTTGATGGAGAAACTTATAGATGACAATACCATAGCGCTTGTCGGAATTGCCGGTTCGACCGAGTTCGGCCAGATTGATCCCATAGATAAGCTTGCCAGCCTTGCTTTATCACACGATATATTCCTGCATATAGATGCTGCTTTTGGGGGTTTTGTCATACCTTTTCTTGATAAAAAATACGAGTTTGATTTCTCCATAAGAGGAGTGACATCGATAACTGCAGACCCCCATAAGATGGGCATGTCAACAATACCGGCAGGAGGATTGCTTTTCAGGGACGAAGCATGCCTTCTTCCGCTCCAGGTTGATACGCCGTATCTTACTATCAGGAAGCAGCATTCCCTTACAGGCACACGAAGCGGTGCGGCTGTGGCCGGGGCTTATGCAGTTATGATGCACCTGGGCATGGAAGGGTACAAGAAAATAGTGGACAGGTGTATGGGAATGACATACAGGCTTGTTGAAGGCGCAAAAGATCTGGATATCCGTCCGTTTATTGACCCTGTAATGAATATAGTTGCACTTGATGTTCCTGAGCTGGAGAAAGTAAGAAAAAAATTGCGTGAAAAAGGATGGTTCACCTCAGTAACACGCAATCCGAGAGCCATGAGACTGGTGATCATGCCTCATCTGAATGAAGGCATTATTGAACTGTTTATTTCCGACCTGCGTGATTGCCTCAGGAGTTAATCAATCCTGATATCAGTAAATACCGGGCAATAAGACTTTGATAACCCGCGCATCAGTTTGCAGGGGAACTCCGGGCATTTGATACAGAATTCATTATTCTTCTTTTCAGCACAAATAAAGATCAAGCATCTTTTCTTGATCCTGTTTTCCTGCAAGCATCCAAGACATCCCTGGTTAAAGTGACCGCACATCCCGCAGGCAACACCACACCTGCCTATCGTTATTTCCAATACTGTTTCCTCCTATCCTATCCATATTGCTCTGGTGTTAATGTATCTATATATAAACCTGACGATTCACGGAAGATTTCCTTCCCCGCTTAATTCATGCTGCCGCTCTATATTCATCCTTATAAGAACCTCAAAAACCCTCCTCACCGATTCACCATCAAGCCCGCGCTCGGTAGCCGCATTGGTCACCCTATCCAGGACAACTTTGTTTTGCTCAACATCGTTTATTGGCAAGCCTGATGCTTTCTTGGCATCAAGCACTTCTTTTGCAAGTGCTGTCCTCTGTTCAATGAGTTCAAGTATCCGGTTATCGAGGTTCTCTATCCGGGCTCTTACCTCTTTTAATGGCATGTTTTTCCACCATTATTATTTACCTTTGTCCTTATCACTTTTCCGCCCATCCTCTGCCAGACAGGCTCAAGCCTGTCAAGAAGCTTCGAATTTCCAAGCGCTGTATATGCCGGTCCCGTACCTGACAGGCTTACTCCCTGGATGCCGGTCTCAAGAGCTGCCATAATCGGTTCGGTACTGAACCCAAGAGCTGCGCAATACAGGAAACCGTTCAGGGTCATAGCTTTTTCATAATTCCCTGCTATTGCTTCATTATAAGCAAGTTCTATCCAGGGCCCGATAAGCCTTGAATGCGATACGTTTGTGGCTGAACTGTAAACCTGTTTCTCAGGGGCAAGGATGAGCACCTCAGAGTCATGCTCCACTCTTTTAATCAGTTCTTTTTTCCTGTTGTCCGTGACCACGAATCCGCCAAGCATCGAAGCACATGCATCATCAAAAGCGCCAGTTATCGTTACTTTTGAGTCCAGCGCCGCCTGCACACCGATTTTTATCGCTTCAACAGGAGACAATTTTTCACCAAGCGCATCAAGGGTCGCAAGCACAGTTGCGTTTGCAGCAGCGCTTGAACTCTTAAGCCCGCTTGCTATAGGTATTTCACTTTTTGTCGATACTTTGGCGCCTGAATCCGAACCGAATCGTGAAAGGACAAGCTCAACACAGCGTTCTATGAGTCTTGTATCCCCTCCCCCCTCAATGTAGCCCTGGACCTTTTTATCCCTGGTCAGGTTCACCCAGGCATTTGTTTTCAGGTCAATGCCAAAGGCTGCACCTTTCCATGTTGCTATGGCATTGATTATCGTTCCTGCTCCGCAGGCACTGGCACATCCGGATGGATTCATGTTATTTATTCACCTTCACAATCTTACAATCAGGTCAAACACTGGTTGAATGATTCACTTCAATATTTTTAAATAACCTATATATGAGTTATTATTTTTAGAGCTTCATTGGATTTATCTGCAACCAAACTTTTTTACAGTTCCACCAAATCGATACCTTTAAGTGTTCATAGGGATACCAGTTTACTGGAGACTGTCATCTTTAAAGGATGCCATAGATATGAAATGAACAAAAAAATATCTGAAATCCATCAAAAACGACATGAACTGATAAGTGTGGGGAAAAAAAAAGAAACAGAGGATATCGAATCTTGGATGATTGAAGAATACTACGTTCCTTACCAAGCCTCTTAGTATTTTTCTTCAGGGAGGAAGAATATGGAATCAATGGGTGTTTGTAGCATTTGCGGTCGTGCTGGAAAGCTGTATACTTGTATGCTGTGCGGAAGAACTGTGTGTTCCAGATGTATCACAAGAGAAGGGGTATGTACCAGTTGTTCACATGGCAGGGCCTATTCGGCTTCCAGGACATGAAAATATTTTGTGGAGATAGAATCGCCTATAGACTTTAGAAGGAGCTGTTTTGCTTTTTCATTATCTGCAGCGATTCCAAAAACCCCAAGCGGGATTGAGATGCTTGCAGTAGATGTCCCTCCTGTAGCTTCACCCCAGTCACCAAATGCTTTTTTAAGGATATTTTTCATATTCATTTCCATATTCTTGGACTCTGCAAAAATATGAATTTTAGTCGCGTTAACTGCAAAGACGAGAGACGTTGAAATTCCTTCTATATCAAGCATGTATTTACATACTTTGGGAATTGTCCCCGGGTCTTTCACATAGCCCACAGTCGTGAAAAGGGAAGTTCCTTTTATCACCCTGTTCCCGATGGCACGCGATAAATCTTCAAACGTATCGAGTTTCACTGCCGGATGTTCCAGGCTGTTCAGCAGTTCCATATCCACATACTTATGAATGAACCAGTAAGCTTCAAGATCTGGAAGCGTAATGTTCGTTATGAGAGTCTTGGTCTTGTCCCTTATTGCAAAGAGAAGGAGGGTTGCCAGTTGTTTATCTATCGCCACGCCAAGTTTATTCAGGTATTCTATTAAAATGCTTGAAGTGGTTTCAGTAGTCCTGATATCGCGATAAGAGCAGCGTATCCCCTCTGTGTTGCCCAGAGTATGTCCCAGTACTATTGCAGGGACGATTTTTTCGACTATCTCGGTGGGCAGGATATCAACAAAAGCTATGGGATTCCGGGATGGCGAGATCGAAGGTGTATTTATCACGTCATCGCCGAGAATATTGATAAGGGTTTTATTCTGTATAGTCCCGGTATAATAGATGCTGGCATCTATGTTATAATGCTCTGCTATCCTTTTCAGTGCAAGCGAGCTTGCCAGGGCATCCGAATCCGGGTTGTTCCTGGTATATATGGTAAGCCTCCTGTCCTGCTGGGACATATGTCTTTTAAAGGCCCGCTGTTTCCAGAAATTGAAGATATTGAACATTCCATCCCCTATATAGATATTCTTTGGATATATGTTTTCGTAATAATTTAATCTTTCTTTTCCTTACTTGGTTCAGTTTTTCTTTTATTCAGTATCCATGCTTTTTTCCTGTAATAACCCAGCGGATGTGAAATCCTCTCGCACAGGTGTTCTTTACCGTAACAATTTCCATAGGTTATCATAGTAGCACATGAAGGTGATTTATAAATTGTTCCTGTGGCACCCTGGATATGCATTACCTGGTACCTTGTCCTTTCTTCATCAAAATCGGGTGATGTTTTGTATAACTCAATTATCCCTTCAGCACTCATTCCGATATTCAGAAGGAAAGAAGTAAGGGCAAAACGCATCGAATGGGGGAGGTTAACGCCGGATTGTGCATTTGAGAGTGCATACGACATGCATGGGGGGAAGCAGTCTGACATGATCTCACCTGCCATCTCGATGTCGAAATTGGATTTTCGCGCATTGAGCGCTTCCCGTATTTTGATAATATATACGCCAAGGGCTGAACAGATATCGGGAGGCACATCAAGCGGCAATCCTGATTCTATCCTTTCCCTGACCGCTTCTTCCATGATACGCGAAAAATTCTCTTTCGCAAGATACACCATTCCGCGATTCATTCTTCTGTTCACGAGCTTCCATTCATGTTCGTGAAAAGCGCTTGCATGCCTGATGTAGTCTGTAAAATCAATAATGTATTTTCTTTCCCTGATATCAGCCCTTATTTCGAACTCATCTGCAAATTCCTTAAGCCCGGCATCTGGAAGTTTCTTTAGCATCTCATATGAAGATTTTGCCTCTGCCAGAGAATACTTTTTTATCAGATATCTATCATTGATGCATGAAACAAGTATCCTTGCAACGGGATACGATAGTAGTTCATTTTCCGCGCTTCTATCGTTAGGACAAACGGGTTTCTCTATGCCATCCCCGATAGCTGAGAGCACGCGTTCCTTTCCCCGCTCCCTTATTTTTTCGAATGCACTGTCAAAAAACAGCTCTTCAAGCCTGAAACCAAGGTTTTCCACATATCTTGCAGATGCACTGAAAAAAGGAAAATTCGCATATCCGAAAACATCCATAGTTATTCGGATTCGACCCTGGGAGCCAGCATATAACTGACCTCGCCGTGCCCCTCGGCGATTTTTAGCTTCATTTTCATCGGATAATCTTTTCCGAGGTCGATTGTGACCTCGCTTGCTTTGCCTGCAATCTTACCGATATCTGTGAGATAGTCAAGTGAGAATAATGATTTCGACTCTGCAGGTGAAAGGTCTATAAGCTGGTCTTTTGTCATCTCAAGCCTTACATTATCAGTATCCCCTTCGGCTTCCATGAAAAAGATGTTATCTGTAACACCCATGGACATATAATCACTTACTTTTTCTGCTGCTTTTACCGCCCTTTTCAGGTCTTCTCCCCTGATAACAATCCGCGCTGGAAGTTCAAGTGTAGGGACTTTAGGCTCTTTCCTGATGGAGGACGGATCAAGCAGTGACATGGTGTAGGAAAGCCCCCGCATCCTGACAATAAGTTTATGTGCGGTTTCGTCGAGCTCAAGTTCAATATTATCGTTTCGGTCTGCCATTTCCATTATTCCATTCAATTTCGCCAGGTCTATCCCGATCTCTCCTTCAGTCGCTTCAAAGGAATCAAAAGCATCCTTTGCAAGATCAAAACTTACCATTGCAACATTTGCCGGGTCCACAGCCCTTACTGAAATCCCATTCTGGGCAAGCTTGAATCTTGCCTCGTCCACCAGTGTTGATATCGATTCAATAGAATCCTTGAGTTTTTCTGCACCTATTACTGCCTTGAACATTTTCAGCCTCCCGGATATATTATTATCCATGATATTAATAATTTATCTATTGCTGAATGAAATAGCAGCATAAAGTCGATACCTTCATATCTAACTTCCGCTTTTATTGTAGGACATGCCGGAACGATCTATTGATTTTTCACTCACGCAGGCAGAAGCCGGGGAAGGCACCGAAATGCTCTATACAAATGCATGCACCCTCTATACCGAGCCAGAACTGTGCTTTAACTATGCGACAAATGAAGAATTAAAAGACTGGGGTTTTACAGAAGCATCTTTTACGTGCTTACTTCGGGATAAGAAGGATGTAATTATCCAGGTCGTTACTGCATACCAATATGAAGAAGGGGCGACCAGCGCATACAATGCTGATGTTGAATATTTAAAGAATAATGATTACGGCAGCCAGCTGGATATAAAAAAGATCGGCGAATCTTCAGCCCTGTTCAGGAAGAAGCAAAGCGATGGGACTACCTATAATTTGCTCTTTTTAAAAAATAGACTATTTATAGCGATAAGCGCTAAATACATAGTCGATAAAATTGAAAATATAGCTCATATTACAGAACTTGGTGTAAAATTATCAGATAAGATTAAATAGTTACTAATTGAATAATCTGTTTCAAATATTGTTTAAAATATTAACGGGTTTAAATATGAGCATGCACTGGCGGGAAAAACAAATATATGATGTAATAAAACAGGGAAAGTTCACAACCAGCGAGATAGTCAGCAAGGTTAATATGAGTAAAGTGACGGCCCTGAAATACCTGGAGAGCCTTAGAGAAAGAGGCATGGTTGATTACGAATCAGTTGGCGCTGCAAAAATCTGGTTTTTAAAAAACAAGGAAGCTAAAGTCGAAAAAAAAATCAAAGTACTGGTGGTGGATGACGACCGCAACGTGATTAATATTATACGGGATTCCCTGGAGCCCGATATTTTTGAAGTTATTGAAGCAACGAACGGAAAAGAAGCACTGGGTATGGTTTTTGCAGAATCCCCTGATATAATGATACTGGATGTCATGATGCCCGGAATGGATGGTTACAGGGTATGTGAGGAATTAAAGAAACATGGTTTCACGGATATGCCCATAATAATATTATCCGCCAGGGCCGGCATAGATGACAAACTAAGGGCAATGGATATGGGTATTAGCGATTATGTCGTGAAACCATTTGATCCAAGAGAACTAAAAGCACGGATAAAAATGGTGCTGAAATTATAGAAAAATTAAAAAACCCTATAAAAAATTTAATTTATATAGGGATTAGGCTTCAATTTCCGGGGACTGGCTGAGTATTCCATATGTGACAGTGCCGTCTACGATATTCTCCCGCAAAATCTTGCTTTTTGCCTCGGTGAACCTTTCCTGCCACACGCTTATCTGCTCTATCGCGAATTTTGCCCGCTGATAGTAGTTAAACCCCTGGTACTCCTTTATCAGGTCATTCATCAATTTATTGATCTTTGCTTCATTCTCCATTTTTGTAGCCTCCGATTTTCATATGTATATTAATTATAGGGATATGCCCCATTTGTGGAGACTTAGATGTCCCCACAAGAGAAGGGCATGATAATCCCACTCCCAAGCTTTTCTAACTCCTACAAATCTTCACACGTTATGATAGTATATAAAACTTTCTAATCCACTCGTTCAGATTTAAACAATATGTAAAAAGACACAACAATAGCGTCGAATTATACAGATTATACTGATGAGCACGATTAGAATTATCTGCGAAAATCTATCTGTTCCGTGAAATCTGTGTTCTATAAGAATATAACTTTTAATTCTCATTCATGTATATACAGTTCATTATATTCTTGGAGTCTTGATACCCGAACATACCTTATCCTCCGCAAAACTTATCATAATATAAATCAATTAAGCATGGATGAAAGGTGAAAGAATCGTTGTAAAAAACCAGCATGATATAAAAAACATGATTGAAAACGAGAAAAGCCCGAAAGTTCAAATGAAGCTGGTATTTCTTAATCTTGCGGCCCATTCTTCGCACGATTTTGAAAAGATATGCGAACTCTTCGGGGTTGCGGTGTCAACAGGTTACCAGTGGGCCAGGGAATGGAATAAGAGAGGATACGAAAGCGTAAAAGAAAAAGAGAACAAGGGAGGAAGACCCCCAAGACTTTCAGATAAGGATTTATTGCAACTTGAAAAGTACCTTGAAGAAAATAAACAATGGAAAACAAAGGAAGTAAAAAAGCTCGTAAAAGACAGGTTCGACGTTGATTTTTCAGACGATCAAATCGCCCGGATAATAAAGCAAAAACTGAATACTGGTTTTTCTAAAAACGACTTCTTTGAAAATACCAGCGATGCAATCATAATTACAAATCTTGATGACATAATAACAGACTGGAACCAGGGGGCAGAGAAAATTCTCGGATGGACCGCCAGGGAGGCAGCAGGGGAGAAACTCGCAGGATTGATAATTCCGCCTGAACTGGAAGAAGAAAGACACAGGCTCATGCACGATGTCCCCTGTGGCAGGAAAGTCAGCGGGATTGATACAGTCTGTATCCGCAAGGACGGCACGAGAATAAATGTAAATCTTACCGCCTTTCCCCTGCGGAATAAAAAAGATATAACTGGCTTATCATATATACTCAGGGATATCACCCGCCTCCACGCGGCCAAAGTCGCGCTGAAAGAGTCCGAGGAAAAGTTAAGGGACGTGATAGAAAGCGCCCCGATAGGCATTCTAATTACAAATTCCGAAGGCAGGGTCGTCGAAATAAATTCTACGGGATTGAAGATATTCGGTTATGATTCAAAAGAAGAGTTCTTGAGAATACCTGCATCGGCCCACTATTATGACCCCCATGACAGCGTCCATGAAACCCGCGGGAATGGAAAAGCAGGGGAATTTGAAGCACGATTCATGCGCCATGATGGAACCGTGTTCTGGTGTTCTGTAACCTCGGTTAATGCGACCTCGGAAGGAACTAACCAATATATTAACGTATTCCGGGATATCACAGAGCGCAGGCGGACAGAGGAAGTCCTGCGTATCATATACGACCAGGCGGATGTAAAAATCCAGGAACGTACAGCAGACCTGGAAAAAGCCGGTGAAGTCGTCCAGGTTAAGGTCAGTGAGCGCCAGAGGGCTTACGAGTCACTGCGGGAAAGCGAGGAAGACTACCGCAAGCTTGTGGAATTGTCTCCATATGCAATCGCGATTATGAGCGAGGGGAAGGTAGTATTCACTAACAAGGCAGGGGCAAAGCTCCTGGGTACAGACAATCCCAGACAACTGATTGGAAAAAATGTTCTGGAAATCATACACCCTGACTATCAGGAATTTGTAAAAGAAAAGATTCCACTTATGGAAAAAAAAGGGAATATTGTCCTGCCTACTGAAGAAAAATTTATCCGGCTTGACGGGTCGGTTATCGACGTAGAAGTTACAGCAATTCCTTTCACATTCCGCAAAAAAACCGGGGTTCAGGTTATAATTCATGATATCACGGAACGCAAGCAGAACGAACGCCGATTACTGGAGCAAACCAATCTCCTGGAAAAAGAGATCGTTGAGCGCAGACGGGTTGAGAGAGAATTACATAAGGTGCATGACGAATTAGAAATCAGGATTGAGGAGCGAACTGCCGAACTTGCAAGGACAAACGAAGCCCTGGAAGCTGAAATCGTAGAACACAGGCTTGTTGAAAAAGAGCGCGAGCGCCTGATACAGGAACTCCTGAAAGAGCAAAGGCATGCAGAGAAACTGGCTATAGCCATTAAGAAGGAAAGAAATACACTCAATATAATAATGGAAAATACCGAAACCCAGCTCGCCTATCTTGATTCGAAGTTCAATTTCATCAGGGTCAACTCCGCCTACGCAAATGCTTCAGGACATAAAAAAGAGGAGCTGGCGGGTCACAATTATTTCGAGCTTTTCCCAAATCCTGAGAACCAGGCCATATTCGAAAAAGTCAGGGATACCTGTGAACCCGTGGAATTTAAAGCTATGCAATTTGAATACCAGGACCAGCCCTGGCGCGGCATCACTTATCGGGACTGGACGCTTACCCCGTTAAAAGAAGCAGAAGGACACGTCGACAGGTTTGTGCTGTCCCTTACTGACGTGACAGAACGTATAATAGCCGAACAATATCTTCAGACGGCCCTTGTACATGCAGAAACCATCATAGATACAATACCGCAACCACTTGTGGTCTTGGATGCACAATTACGGGTGAATACGGCGAACCATGCTTTCTACAAATTTTTCAAAGTTCCGATAGAAGAGACCAGGAACAAATTGCTATGTGAGCTCGGGAACAGGCAGTGGGATATTCCTGAACTTCAATTACCGCTCCAGAGAATTATCCCGGATAATAAATATATCCAGAATTTTGAAATTACACGGGAGTTCCCCAATATCGGACAAAAGACAATGCTGCTCAATGCGCGCCAATTCTTCCAGGAAGGAAAGGGGATGATATTACTTGCCATCGAAGATCTAACAGAACGAAAAAAAATCGAGGAAATACGCTTTGAGAACGAGCGTCTGATCTCTGCAAGCAAAACAAGATCAGAGTTCCTTGCCATCGTAAGCCATGAACTTCGTACCCCGCTCACATCTATCCTTGGCTATTCAATACTCTTGCAGGAAAAGGCCTTTGGTGGTTTGAATCAAAAACAGGAATTCTATGTTGGTAGTATCCTTTCAAGCAGCAACCATTTGCTCTCCCTGATTAACACCATACTTGATATAGCCAAGATGGAAGCCGGAAAGCTGGAACTGGTAATTGAGAAGATACCTGTGAGTGAGATGATTAATGAAATAATTGTCCTTATCAAAGAAAGAGCAGAAAAACATAATATAATTCTTGAAACACAATTCGATATCCGGCTTGAGCATATAGAGGCAGACAGGCAGAAATTCAAGCAGATATTTTTCAACCTTCTCAGCAACGCCATCAAATTCAGCAAAGAAGAAGGCGGGATCATTACGATATCCACAAAAAATGAAGGTGATGCCGGGGTGTTCTCTGTCAGGGATACAGGCATAGGGATAAGGAAAGAGGATATGCAAAAACTATTCCGGGAGTTTGTGCAGATTGATTCCGGGATATCCAGGAAATATGAAGGTACGGGGCTTGGACTTGTGATTACAAAACAGCTTGTAGAGCTGCATGGGGGAAGAATAATGGCAGAAAGTGAGTATGGCAAAGGCAGTGTCTTCACATTTTTCCTGCCGCTTACTGGCCGGCAAAAAAATTAATGGAAAGATCAAGCACCTTCGATTCTTGACCCTTCCGGCATTCCCTCAGTATTAATGCCCGTCTCCCACAAAATCCGGATGGTCTGCAAGAACAGGCATCCTGTTTACAATCCAGCGGTAGACAAGTACCTCAATGATGACAACGGCCACAACCACCAGGGCTTCTCTCCAGAAGAAAAGCTCCCTGTGGGGAAGCTGCCAGTTGAATGTTATTAATGTCAGATTGAAACGGTTAAGGAAGATGCCTATTATTGTCAGCATACCCGTGAACTGTATGAGACCTACTTTCCTCTTCTGCACCCCGTAATAGTACAGGAATGGAAGAATGGCAAGCAAGATTATCTCCACAAGGAACCACTGGCCGATGGACGAATCCAGGTATTTCCATGCCCCTTCATGCGTTATGCTTATAAGCCGGAGGCCTAAGTACGTGAAAAGTACGAACGAGGATGCCGTGCCAAGACCAAGCGTTATCTCATCGACGCTTTCAAGATAGTGGGGCGACGCGCGGTGCTTGAAAAAGACAGCCGTGAGCTTGGTCACCACTATCATCAAAGCAAGTGCTGCCCCGATGGCAGAAATAAAGGCAAGCCAGGGCAGGTACGATGTGTACCAGAGTGGATGAACCTTTCCGGGAGCAAGAAGGAACATGGCTGAGAGGGCTGACTGGTGGAGCGTGGAAAGCATCACACCAAATATTGTAAGCCCGAGCGTCATGCTTACTGCTATCTTTCTAATTTTCCCCTGGTTCAGCCATGCAAGGATGGATGGAGAGAATTCAAGGAACTGGACAGAAAGGTAGAGAGCCACGTGCCATGCCACAAGGAACATTACGGATGCAGTACCGAATGAAATGAACATGGGGTAATATATTCTCCACGGTCTCCCAAGGTCTATCATCAGGAAGACCACAGCAAACAGGTAACCCAGGAAGCCCAGCAGGATAGCATTCCTCACTATGGGCTGGTATTTCTTAAGCCCGAAAATATATACTGCCGTCCCGATGACAAATCCTGATGCTGAGAAAGGCACACCGCTAAAGAGCCCCCATGTAAGGAAAAGCCCCCACGGTTGTTCGTTCGATGCTTCAGTCACCATCTCAAGGCCGAAAATGAACCTTAAGAGTATCAGGACAAGGCCGGCAAAGACGATAATCCCTGCAAAAATATTAAGGGGGGTGATGAGGGTCTTCAGGTATTCCTTCAATGGAAGCCCGAGGAATATCTTATCCTTCACCCATTTACCTATTATCTCCGAGTTTGACGGTTCATCCTGGCGGTGTATCTGTTTTTCTATATAATCGCCTGCATATTCGTTCATTATTTATGTTCCTCCTTGACTGATTCTTCTTTATGTTCAGCATGCGGCTTCTGGTGTGACGCAAGATAAAAGCCTCCCAGAAGTGCGGGCCATGAGACAAGCGTGAGATTGACCATGGACAGGAAATCCTTGGTCAATTTCGGATACGAGGTTATCCCTACGTTCTCAGGAAAACCAAGTTTCTCAAAAGGTACTCCTGAAATATACATCCAGCCTGTCCCTCCTGCCTCCTCTTCGCCGTAAACATGGTCGATATACTTATCCGGCTCACCCCATATGCGCTGTTTTGCCGCCTTGATCAGGTCTTTTCTCTTTCCGAATGTTATGGCTTCTACAGGGCATGCCTCGGCACATGCGGGAATAAGACCATCTTTGATCCTTTGGTGGCACATGAAGCACTTCTGGATCTTGGGTTCAAAAGCACTGGAATATTCAAATGCCGGGACGTAGAACGGGCAGGCCGTAATGCAATAGCGGCAGCCTATGCACAGTTTCTCATCCCACACGACCGGGCCTTCCTTGCTCTTTTTCATTGCAGCTACGGGGCAGGCTGAAACGCAGGCCGGCTCGTCGCAGTGCATGCATTGCAGTTTGCGATAGACCGGTTTTCCATCCTCGCCTTCATAGCGATTGACCGCTGTGTAGGACTGGACATCTGCCACATATGGTTTTCTTTTTTCCTCAAAAACCGTGGTATCTTCAAAGGATGTCTTCGCTTCAGGCAGTTTATTAGCTTTGTTGCATGCCGCTTCGCAGCGGCGACAGCCTATGCACCTTGTGGTATCGGTCAGCATTCCCACCCGGTCCGGATTCCCTGTGAAATCTTCGGCAGCCACTGCATGTTCGCTGCCGACTATGCTCCATGCAACGATGGAACCGCCGACTTTTAAAAAGTCCCTTCTGCTGATCATATTTTATCCTCCTGCCGGCTTATGGCAGCCCTGGCATGTAGTACCAGAACGCCCGGCATGGTCTGCTGGCACTTTCGCCGCTCCAGCAATCCCGTTTGAATGGCATTTGAGGCAACTATCATGATAAACTATTTTTGCTTCCTTACCACCGTTCGGGATACCATCCTGATGGCACCTGTTGCATGTTTCCCATGTTAACTCGTGGGGCCTGTCAGGGGCCCGGATCATCGAATCTTTTGTTTCGCCAGTATGACACTTAGTGCAGCTCTCAGGCCCCCCGAAATCCTCCTTATGGCATGAGATGCACCGCTGGTGGTATGCGGCCTTAAGACCGGGCTTGCTTGAATTATGGGGGTCAGATGGTGCATTGTGGCAATCCTTACAGGCATGTATCTCATCCCCGCTATTGTGATGGCATGTTGCACATGTGACCTTGTTACTCATTACTTTATGGAATTCCGTAGCCAGCCCGTACTTGATAGAAAGATATTCGGAGTCATTGACCCTGAACATCCAGTCACTGGCAGGATCCGCACTAATGTTTTCAGGGGATATTTCTCCTGTAACCCCGGTGTCTTCAGGTGAGTCATTTGATGCAACCACAATGGCAGCACCCCCGAAGAGCAAAGCCAGCGGGATAACAGCAGCTACCACTTTCCCTATTGTTTTCTCCCTGGATTGTAGAAGTATCCACAGAGCGATGAATGCGAAACAGAATGCCACAACTATGAGGTATTCTATTCCCTTGACAAATGTCATGTATTCGAGCAATGTTTTCATTTTATCCTCCACTTTTTTATTAACCCGATTTTTTCAGTTTTTTCCTTCCTGTTTCCGTATCCGGAATTGCTTGCTTTTAAGGTACTCGTATTAACACCTCACAAAAGTTATCTCCGTGTGACAATAATTTCTTAATGTCTAATTCCACCCTGCTTCCGAATGCATAGCCCATCGCCCCCTTGAATGTCTCCCTGATTGCGTGGCAGACATGTGTATCGAAGGTGTCTCCCTCAGCACATATATTGCATTTCCTGACAGTATAAAGCAGGTTTTTCCCTTCTACTTTCCATTCACATTCCCTGTGAAGCCTTGAATCCACTATCTCAAGGGCTTTCTGGAAGTCTGGCAGTCCCCAGCTCCTGATATTATTCTCCTTTTCATACTCCTGCATAAGGGATTTACCGATCCTGCGGCCTAAAAATGTCAGGGACAGGGGTATATCAGGTATATTTTTTAGCCCTTTGAGAAAAGCCATGAACATTATCAGGTCCTGGTCCACCCTGGTATTGCTTATCTTCAGATTGCCTATGATTTCATTGATTTTGATGCCTACATCCGGCCTGTGAGTCAGGACTATCATATTGGCAGTGGATTTTGCATCATATAGATGGCCGTTAGCTTCAAGGAGCGTAACAAGGCTCTTTTTCAGCTTCTCAATTACATCCTTGTTCCTGTAATTATGGAATACGATTATTGTCTCCCTGTCTATCTCAACCCTGTCTGCAACCCTGGAAGTTTCATATACCTCCTTTACCAGGGAAAGCATTTCTTTAAGCGGGATTTCCTGGATAGGTTTTTTTGCCAGGGTTTCTATCGTTATCTCTCCCATTGGCACTTTCCCTGCAAGCAGGTCCTCAAAGTAGTTCCTGTGGACAGTGACCATGTTATAATTACTTAACAGATGCCCGTTGATCACGGCTTTCCAGAAAGATGGGCGGCTCTTTATGGCCTTTGTTACTTCGTCCATCCCGCCGAAAAACGTGATAACGCTATCGAACGCTTCCTTTTTGTTCGACCTTGTAAGTTCGACTTTGATACACCCGTCTGAATTAAAAACAGACCTGACCTCAAGGGGCGCAATCTCAGGAGAATTTTTCACAAGGTACTGGGAGAGGATACACGCTGCGAATTTTATCTTCTGGTTCGCACCTCTTACTTCTATGAGTACATCTGAAGGAGAAGTATCATTGTCACATTTTATGGCAAGGTCAATATCCCATTCAAGCTCACCGAACCTGCGGTTAAGATAGTCTTCAAGTTTCCCCAGTGAATTTATCAGCATGGGATCAATCAGGTCATCCAGCACATTTTCAGGGACCAGCATCCCGTCAATCTCGTTCAGCATCCATTTGAAGAGAGAATTATCTATTGCAGATAGGTTCTTAAGAGAACTGTTTTTTCCCGCCTCATCGATTATTTCCCTGATAGCGGCACTGAAGTTACCTTTATGTTTCTGTACGTATGGTTCCATCTTTTCAATGCAGTCGTTGTCAAGGGAAATATGCCTTGTAACGATCATATTTTAATCCCCTTTAACGCTTTACCCCTTTACTGAGTTCTTCATAAAGCAGTTCTTTTTCCCTCTGGAGTTCTGCTTCCCTGCGGGCGATAGCCTTCATGGCATCGCTTGGCCTTATACTGACCATAATCCTGTTATTCCTGTCCTTCATGTATTCCCTGAGACCGTAAGCCAGGAATACAGCGACAGCGACCGGGATCAGGAACAGCCATCCCAAAACGAAAGCCTGGAAGGCTTCACGCGGGAGGATATAAGCGGCTCCTATTACCGTTCCACCAGCAACAGCTGTTGCAATATACTTGTTTCTATACTTCATCATATCAATCACCCTTCAATTTGTTCTATCTAATGCCAACGCTAAAAGAATAATTGACAAAAATTTAGCAGGTAAAGCCAGATAATGTCATTTTATAACAAAAGAAGACAAATTATGCCATTGAATGTCATAAACTTGTCATAATTGACAAGAATTATAAATTTTTAAGCCTGATTAAATAATAATGAATCTTAAATAAATGGCAAAATATGTTTTTTCATGACATTTATTATGAATATTTCCGGGTTTTTTGTTAAATTCCATATTTTCATGTCAACCTTATTACAACTTCACAATAGTTGTCGCCATGAGTCAAAAGATGTATTATGCTTAATTCTGCCTTATCTCCAAATGCATAATTCAGTGCCCCTTTGAACGTTTCCCTGGAAGTATGGCAAACATATATATCAAATGTATTTTTCTCTGCTACGATGTTGCATTTACTGACCCTGTATAGCAGGTTATTCCCATCCAGTTTCCATTCGCTTTCCCTGTGGAGCCTGGAATCGATTATTTGAATGGCTTTCTGGAAATTGTCAAGGTTCCATTTCTTGATGCCGTTTTCTTTTTCATACTCCTGCATCAGGGTTTTTCCTATCCTTTTCCCCAGGGCAGAGAGGGATATGGGAATATCAGGCATATCTTTAAGCCCGTTGAGAAAAGCCATGAACATTATCAGTTCCTGGTCCACCATACTATTACTTGTTTTTAAATCATCTACTAATTCATTGATCTTGATGCCAACATCCGGCCTGTGACGCAGCACTATCATATTGGCAGTTGCCTTTGCATCGTATAGATGGCCGTTTGTCTCCAGGAGCGCGACAAGGCTTTTCCTGATTTTCTCTATCGCTTCCTTTGTCCTGTAATTATGATGTACTATGATGGTATCTTTATCTATATCCACCCTGTCTGCGACCCTTGAACTCTCATAAACCTTCTTTATGAGTAAGAGCATTTCATTCAAAGGTATTTCCCTGATGGGTTTTTTTGCCAGGGATTCTATGGTTATTTCTCCCATCGGTATCTTATCAGCAAGCAGGTCCTCAAAGTAATTCCTGTGGACAGTGACCATGTTATAGTTGCTCAATAAATGCCTGTTTATCATTGTCTTCCAGAAATAAGGGCGGCTCTTTATGGTCCTTATTATTTCATCGCTTTCCCCGAAAAACGTGACCAGGCTTTTACAGGCATCCTTTTTATTGGATCCTGACAGTTCAATTTTTATGCAATCGCTGAAACTGAGAACTGATTTTATCTCAAGCGGCGTACTGTCCAGTGAATTTTTTACAAGGTACTGGGACAGGATACCTGAGATAAATTTTATTTTTTGGGGAGAACCTGTCATTTCTATAGATACCCTGGAGGGGAACCTATCAGTATCATAATCCAGAGCAAGATCAATATCCCACTCAAGTTCACCGAACCTGTGTTTTAGATATTCTTCCAGTCCCTTCATAGAATTAATCAGCGAGGGGTCTAACATGTGGTCAAGTACGTCATCCGGAACAAATATCCCGTCTATCTCGGTCAGCATCCATTTAAAAAGGGAAGTCTCAATTGCCGAAGAATTCGAGCGCGAATTATATTTCAAGGCTCTGTTTATCATTTCCTTTATCGCTTTCCCGAAATTGCCATGATGCTTTTCAACGTAAGGTCTTATCTTCTCGATATATTCATCGTCAATAGAAATATGCCTTGAGACTGTCATGATATGAACCCCCCCGTTTTTTCGTTCATTTTTAAGTATAACATTGTATCCTTTAATGGAATAACTTTCAAATCAAGAGTATATAATGTCAATGTTATGAACCTATTTGATATACTTCTGTTACCATAAACCATAAAAAAGCCCGGATTATGGCAATAAAAGGAAAAAATAGCAAAAAAGATCAGATTTGGTACATGATATCAGAGTATATAGGTGCTAACTGCCTCAACCAGTACCTGGTAGGAGATCCACAGCATCCAGACACAGATAGTAAGGAATACTATGGTGAATACCAACCTTGCTAATCCAAAGATAAGGATATTGCTGGGTGTCTGATCCTTTTTGCTATTATCCGGTGTTTCATCCTTCGTCATAATCATAAGGACACTATTGGGTACCTCGCTGATTCCTTTATTCTTATTGTTATTTATCCTCTCTCTCAACTCCGGATTGTTCAGGGCTTCTTCGTATTCCGCTGCATGCTCATGTTTCATTTCCTCCTCTGAAATATTACCTGTTACCCATGACATATTCAGGAATTTTCCTAAGTGTTCATCATAAAAATGCCCGATGAACACGGCAAGGGATGCAAGCACTGCTTCCCATGTGTGGAAAAGGTTTGCTATCTGGATAAACCCTATAGGGAAATATTGCATGGCTGCGAAAGGATGCCACATCAATATGCCTGTGAAACCCATGACTACGGCCCCGAATCCTGCCCCGAAATATTCGAATTTCTGTTTCCAGGTATATCTGCCGAATTCTGGTTGCTTGTCGGTATACCTGAAGTAATACTTCACCTGCTGCTGGAAGTCCTGCAGGTCTTTCATATTGAACAGGATATCAAAGCGGGGTTTTTCAAGGAGATGGAATACAACATGGTAAACGCTGACCCCTATCATTAACAGGCCTGCATAGTGATGGATAAATGTCCTGTTGGCAAAACCGCCTACAGACGCTATCATCCATTGTGACCACCATTCATCCGGGAACTTCAGGGGGAATCCCGTGTAAGCCAGGAGTATGAATGTTGTAAAGAATATTATATGCTGTACCCTCTGGTTGAGCGTGAATCTCCTGAATTTTAATTCTGTCATTGTTAATGCCTCCTCCTTAATTCGAAATTTGATGTAATGCCAAGGATAATGAGCCCTATTGTGAAAGTAATCTCAAAAAGTATCATTATTATGTAGAAATATGTTACCAGCTTCTTGGCATCAATGAATCCGAGATAAACCGATTGTCCTTCGTGTACTTTGCCTCCATAGATAAAGGCATTATTGGCACCCTGGTGGCAGTCCGGTTTCCCGCAAGTAGCCGGAAGATTTGCCTGGTTTACCGCAGACTTCGGGTCGCTCTCCTGCCTGGTATCATGGTTCTCATGACAATCCGAGCATGTTGCAAGCACCTCCCCGCCGCTTATATATGCTTTGTAATGGTATGATTTTTTATACGTATCGAACCTGTCGGTGCTGATCCCATAGTACCACGCCTGCATTTTCGTCTGGTTTTCGTGGCAGCTGGCGCACATGAGCGGGATATTTTCACTATGTGTCTGAGAATCTGGATCTTTAGAGGACAGGATATTGTGGGTGCCGTGGCAATCTGTACAGGCGGCAGCTTCCACTCTTCCTTCTTTCAGTCTTTGCCAGTGGATGCTCTCTTCATATGTGTTAGTGACTTCCGCATGGCATCTTGAGCAGAACTCCGTCATATTGACACGTGAGGGAACGCCTGTAAAATTGGTATGCATGACATTTATGGATACGACTTCGCCGCTGATTTTTATGTCTCCCCCGTGACAGTCGGTACATGAAATATCTTTATTAAAGTGTATGCTTTCCTGAAAATCGTTTACCTCTTTGGAATGGCAATGGAAACATGAAATATCCCCGGTCTGTCCTGATACGACAAGACCACCTGCTGCCATCAAAAAGATCCCTGCAATAATGGACAGGGCTGTTGATCTGCCGATCCGTGTTGTTGAAAGCCGTGTTGTTAAAAGCCATGTTGTTAAAAGCCATGTTGTTGAAAGTTTTGGTTTTAAGGTATTCGTATTACCACCTCACAAAATTTATCTCCATGAGTTAACAGATGTTTGATTTCCAGTTCCGCCTCGTTTCCCATAGCATAATTCATTGCCCCTTTGAACGTCTCCCTGGCGGTATGACAGACCGATGTGTCGAATTTATTCCCTTCGGTAGCAATATTGCATTTCTTCACTGTGTATAAGAGGTTATTTCCGTCTAATTTCCATTCACTTTCCCTGTGCAATCTGGAATCCACCAGTTCAAGGGCTTTCTGGAAAGTTTCAAGGTTCCATTTCTTTATGTCGTTCTCTTTTTCATACTCTTTCATTAATGATTTGCCTATCCTCCTTCCAAGGGCCGAAAGTGACAGCGGGATATCAGGCATATCCTTAAGCCCTTTAAGAAAAGCCATGAACATTACCAGTTCCTGGTCAACATTACTACTGCTCGTTTTCAGGTTTTCCACAATTTCATTGATTTTCATTCCAACGTCTGGCCTGTGCGTCAAATATATCATATTGGCCATCAGCTTGGCGTCGTATAGATGGCCGTTGGCATCTAAAAGCGATATTAAGCTCTTTTTCAACTTTTCGATAGCGTCTTTACTCCTGTAATTATGGTATAAAGTAAGGGATTCTTTATCGATCTCCACCCTGTCTGCTACCCTTGAGGTCTCGTAAACATCTTTTATCAGTAAAAGCATCTCTTTCAATGGTATTTCCCTGATAGGTTTTTTTGCCAGGTTCTCTATCATGACCTCCCCGGAAAGCGTATTGCTGGCAAGCATATCCTCAAAGTAATTCCTGTGGATGGTGACCATATTGTAATTACTTGAAAGATGCCTGTTGATAAGGGATTTCCAGAAGTCCGGCCTGTTCTTTATCACTTTCATAGCTTCATCCATTCCCCCGAAGAAGTTGACAAGGCTGCTAATTGAGTCCTTTTTATCGGATCTTGCCAGTTCAACTTTTATACATTCATTGAAATTAACAATTGAAATTATCTGAAGCGGCGCCTTTTCAAGCGAGTTCTTCACAAGAAAGTGTGATAATAAACGCGCAACAAATTTTATCTTAAGGGGTTCGCCTCCGACCTCCATTAATATATTCGAAGGGAATACATCGTTGTCGCTTTTTAAGGTCAGGTAAATATGCCATTCAAGCTCACTGAACCTGCGGTTCAGGTAATCTTCGAGTTTTGCGATAGAATTTATCTGTCCGGGATCGATAAGTTCATCAAGGATATCATCAGGAACAAGCCTGTCATCTATTTCTGTTAGCATCCAGTTAAACAAGGATATATCGATCGCCGATGAATTCATGCGCGGGCTGTATTTTCCTGCCCTGTTTATCATTTCCCTTATGGCAGCGCCGAAATTGCCGTGGTGCTTTTCAACGTACGGCTTCATTTTCTCGACGTGTTCATCGTCAATTGATATATGCCTTGTAACGTTCATATTTTAGCCTCCTTTCCACCGATTCTCCTCTTGTATGTATCATTCAATTTCTGGCTACCGATTGGAGCATATACACAAAGAAGGACACCGGGACAAGGAACAATCCTCCGGCAAAGAATGCGAGGAATGTTTCCGCAGGAAGACTATATGCCGCCGCCATGAATACTGCCGCTGCAATTGTTGCCACAATATACTTCACCTTATTTTCCATATATATCAACTCCTTGATCAAAGATATATAATGCCAATATTAAAAAATCATTTGAGAATATTTTGTAAGAGAAATGCCTTATTGCGTCATGTGCGCTGTATCGTGGATTTCAGTGGGCACGAATTAAAATTCGATGATTTTTTTAAAAATGATACTGGTCAGGTGGCTGGATATATGGACTGGAAAAACCATTGGGGTTTCTTATTGTCTGCCTGGAACCAAGAAAGCAGGGATTTGGCGGGGTTGCACTTATTGTTGACAATAACTGTCCTTGTGAACCAATCAAAATAGACTTTAGCAACGAACTAATATGAACTCGTACGAACTCCGGTTTCATGAGTTCGTTTCAGTTCGTGCCAGTTCGTTGTTTATATCGTGCTGTTTTTCATACCAGTTCGAAAAGTTCGCAAAGTGTAGCAACTAACGGTAGTTCATCCCGGTACCATTATCCCGATGGCGCTGAATATTGCAGTCAATGTGTACATGGCATACGTTGCCTGCTTCTCTGTGACACGTTTATAATAAGGGAGTACCCATTTCAGCGTCAGGTTGTTTGGGACCTCAAGCGTACCATCATCCCTGACTTTCCCGAACTTGACCTGCTGATACTTCTTGATGCGCCAGTATACGTACATGAGGAAATTGATCGTGTGGGGCACAAGCATGATAAAGCCGCTGACTATGAACCCCTGCAGGACGATCATTACGCCGATAGCTGCGCCTACTGTGAGTGAACCCACGTTGCCCCAGAAGATGCGAGCTGGATATCTCTCGAACAGGAAAAATCCTGCCGTGGCGCCGGTGACTGCAATTATGGCAACAATCGTATCGATGTTTCCTGTCATCAGAGATTTAATTACAAGAGAGACGAGGATTATTACCGATAGGCCGGATGACAGGCCATTGAAGCCTGAATGCATGTTTACCAGGTTTGCCGCAACAAGTACAAAAGTGGGCACGATAAGCTGGCTGTAGAAGATCCCAAAATCAACTTGGCCGATAAAGGGGAGCAGCATATTGGAGTTTACCGCATATTGCATCAGGGGGTAGGAGCAATAATACATCAAGACAAGCTTTGCGGGCCTGCCAATGTCGATCATATCATCAAGGATGCCGAACAGTCCAAAAAGCATGATGACATTTAACGCAACGAAGTTTGTGGGCTCGAATTTATAAAAAAGAGAATTTATAGATATTGAAAAAAGGACTGCAAGCATTATAGCGATACCGCCGCCTGTAGGCACCAATTTTTTATCTCTTTTATAATAATCCTTCACTACAAGGCCTTTATCTGTGAGTTTTCGTATCAGGTAGGGTGTGGTGGTCAGGATAATCAGGAAAGGGACAAGAAATACGAGTCCGATTTCAATTATAAGCCAGTGTATATTCTCCAGATTAACACCTGATAGCTTATTAAGAATATTAACTATAAAGAGTTATTTGAGAAAAATGAGGTATAGCCTTGCCTAAAAAGCAATTTCATAAATAATTTTACTTCGTCGATAGGATTATTACAAATACTACTAATTATGAATTGATATGATGGTAGAAAATATTCTAATTCTTAGCCCACATACCGATGATGGTGAATTAGGTTGTGGCGGCAGTATTGTAAAGTTTGTTGAGGAGGGAATGGATGTATCTTACGTGGCCCTTTCAAGTTGCGAAAAGTCGGTTCCCGCAGGATGTCCAGCCGATATATTGAGGCATGAGGTAAAGAAGGCAACCGAAGTTCTTGGGATAACCAAATTGCTACTTCATGATTTTGAGGTCAGGGAATTCCCCAGTTTGAGGCAGAAAATACTTGATGTGCTTATAGAAATTCGAGAAAAAGTCCACCCTGATGTTGTTATCACCCCGTCTTCTTATGATACCCACCAGGATCATAAGATAGTTCGGGAAGAGACATTAAGGGCTTTTAAGAAATGTACTATATTGGGTTATGAACAGCCATGGAATAATATAACATTTGATACAATGGCATTTATTCCTTTGAAAAAAGGACATATAATGAAAAAGATAGAGGCACTAAATTGCTATGAAACACAGAAAAACAAGAGCTATTTCGGCGCAGATTTCATCAAAGGGCTTGCCCAGACGAGGGGGACTCAAATAGATGAGATGTATGCAGAGGCATTTGAAGTGATCAGGTGGGTTATCAGATAAGATTATTTTCATGATAACGGAATGTTTGCGGAAACCTTAAAATATAACTCTTACCATTATATAAATTAAAATATGAGATTCCTATTTGATATCGGTCATCCTGCACATGTGCATTTTTTTAGAAATACCATACTAAATTTGCAGCAAGACGGACATAAAGTGAAAATCACAGCCAGGAGCAAGGAAGTAACTTTAAAACTGCTTACTCTTTATAACCTTAAATATGAAAATATAGGCAAAAACCAGAAGGATTTGCTTAAAAAAGCATGGGGTATGTTCCTTACAGACTATAAGCTATATGAAATTACTAAAGAGTTTAAACCCGATATATTAATAGGGGTACATAATCCCTATGTAGCCCAGATCGCCAAACTTACAGGCGCAAAAAGTATAATTTTTACGGATACAGAAAACGTTAAGATAGCCAGCAAGTTGACCTATCCCTTTGCAGATACTATATGCACGCCAGCCTGTTTTCGAGAAATCTTGAATCCAGAGAAACATGTGAAGTATAATGGATATAAAGAAATTGCATATCTTCACCCCAGATATTTTACACCTGATCCGTCAGTTCTTGAATCTCTTAATCTTTCCAGAGATGATAAGTTTATAGTCATGCGACTTATATCATGGAAAGCAAATCATGATATAGGTCTTAAAGGAATCAAAAACGAAGAAGAATTCATTAAAGAATTAGAGAACTATGGCCATGTTTTTATAAGCTCTGAGAGAAAACTAAACAAAAAACTGGAAAAATATTCTCTTAATATACCTCCTGAAAAGCTTCACTCTCTGCTTGCATTCGCCAATTTATATATTGGAGAAGGGGGTACAACCGCAGTAGAAACAGCAATACTCGGTACACCGGCGATCCACATAGAATCTAATTCAAAAGGGCAAGCTACCGGTAATTTCAGTGGGAACTTTATTGAGTTGAGGGATAAGTACAACCTGTTATATTTTTATCCGGAAGAAAAACTGGCACTTGGAAAAGCAAAGGAGATTCTTGAGAACAAGAATTCAAAGGCAGATTGGAAGAAAAAGCAAGAAATATTATTAAAGGATAAAATAGATGTAACCGCTTGGATGACAGACTTCGTCGAAAGATATCCAGAGAGTTTTTATGAGTACAGGGGATTGAATAACATTTGATATCTTTAAATTATTTTGGGGATAGTAAATATGGGGCAATTGGTATTGATCATTTTATTCGTACTTATGGAATTTTTTCAAATGATAATAATTTGTTTATAAATATAAGATGCGATCGTAGGGAATTCTTAAATGAAAATTTGAATTTTAATATAAATATCAACAGTTCTATTGAAAACAAAAATATTAAAGATATAATATATAATAGCATATATATATTCGAGCAACTTAAAAATTTAAAAACCCCTTCTGAGTTTATAAATACGATTCCCTGTATTTCAGTAGATAAAAATTGCATAACAATAAATATTGATATATTTTACTTTATCGGAGAGATTCTTACAGGTAGTCTGGAATCATTCTGGAAAAGTATATCTATATCCGAAAAAGAAAAATTAGGAAAGGTTCCCTTTATTGATATTTATGAAAGAATGTTGTTTCTGATATTATTATATGCTTTCAGAGAGCAAGGACAACCATTCGTAAATAAATCCTTTTGGCCCGGAAAGAGCTTTGCGGTTTGTCTTACCCATGATGTGGATGAAGTGAAAAAAACGTATCAATGGGTTACACGACCCTTTATGTATTTAAAGAAAAAGCAATTAATAAAAGGACAGCTATACTCATTCTGGCATAAACTACATGGAAGAGAGCCTTACTGGACATTTGATGAAATCATGAAAATTGAAGGCAAACTTAATGTCAGATCATCTTTTTATTTCTTAAGAGAAAAAAGTAAAACTAAACTATTTTCCCCAAATACCTGGAAATTACTTGGAAGAAGATATAATTTTAATAATCCAAAAATAAGACAAATAATGAAACAACTATATGAAGGAGGGTGGGAGGTAGGACTTCACGGTTCATATGAATCCTATCATAATCCTGGAATGCTTGAGAAAGAAAAAATTGAACTTCAATCTGCTTTGGGACATAAAATCAGTGGTATCAGACAACATCATCTAAATATTGATATCCCGAAAACCTGGGAATACCAAGAAAAAACAGGGCTAAAATATGATACGACACTCGGTTTTAAGGATGGAATGGGATTTAGAGGTGGCACAAGCTTGCCTTTTCATCCATATTCAGCACAAAAAGAATTGAATTTATTAGAAATCCCTCTTGCAATTATGGATACGCCTTTATTTAAATGCGAAAAAAAACAATTATCTGAAAATTTCGAAGAAATGGTAAGAACTGCGTCGATCTTAGGCGGTGGGTTGACATTGCTATGGCATCACGCAGTTTTCAATAATCATGAGTTCCCGGGATGGAGCGCTGCGTATGAAGGAATAATAGAGCATTCCAGAAAAAAAGATGGATGGGTTACAAAAGCAAGCGAAATATCTGAATGGTTCAGATGGAGGGAAAAGGCAATTATTGAATGGGATTATAGAGGAAATTGCTTAAGAATATCACCTACCCCAAAGGAAAGCATCCATTACTTGGATATATTTTTACCTGATAAAATAAGTATTAACAAAATCACTAATGCAGAAATTGTTAAAAAGAACAAAGATTCAGCCATTATAAGAACAAATATACTTGAAAATGATGACTGTGTAAAGATAGAATTCTCGGAGTTGCAAAATGGAACTTGAGTTAAAAATTGCAGATGAAAATGATGCTTTGCTGTGGGATAAAGTTGTAGAATCCTCGTCACATGGTACAATATTCCATACGTGGAAATGGCTAAAAATTGTTGAAAAACATACGAAATGCAGGTTATATCCCCTGATTGGGGCCAAGGAATCTACGATTATTGGGATTTGCCCGGTATTTTACCAGACATTTTGGGGAATAAAAAGAGTTGAGTCCCCGCCTCCAAGAATGGCCCTACCTTATTTAGGTCCAATCATTGTGGATTACGATAAATTCAAACAAAGCAAAAGAGAATCGATTTACACGGAATTTATAAAAAATATGGACAAATTTATATCTTCAAATTTAAAACCTAACTATACATATATAGCCTTGACACCTTCATTGGATCCTAGACCATTTAAATGGACTAATTATAAAGTCCATGCTCTGTTTGATTATAATCTTAATATGGAAAAAGGTGAAGAGGCTGTGTGGCAGAATTTTGATAAACCTGCCAGGGACCATATAAAAAAGGCAAATAAAGAGAATATTTGTTTTAAGGAAGGGACAGAAGAGGACTTACACTATATATACGATTCCCTAGTTACAAGGTATAAAGAGCAAAATAAATATGTAACTGTCCCTGAAAAATATTTATTTGATATATTTAATAATTATTATCCTGAAAATATGAGGATTTTCATTGCCAAATCCGGCGAAAACAATGTTGGTGGCATCGTTAGCTTATTATATAAAGATACTATTTATTTCTGGATAGGAGCTGCTAAATCTGACCTTAAAGTAGCATCCCCCAATGATATGATACACTGGGAGGGAATGAGATGGGGATGTAACCATGGTTTTAAGTATTATGAAGAAACCGGGGCGAATGAAGAGAGGTTATGCAGGTTTAAGTCCAAATATAATCCAGAATTGATGACTCGTTTTACAGCTACGAAATACTCATCTTATATGTACTTACTGGCAGAAAAAGCTTATACCAAAGTATTTAAAAAAGTATATGGAGTTCTCTTTAAATAATATTTATAATTAATTCATATAATAATGAACTAATGGAGTATAATGAATATATTGTTTATTACCCCTTGGTATCCAAATGAAAGAAATCCGATATCTGGTATTTATGTGAAAGAACTTGCAAGAGCAATCTCCAAAAATTGCAACGTCGTGGTACTACATGGTTATTATGATGCATCGATACATGCCTGCATTATATCAGATAAAACCGAGGATGGTATCAGAGTCGTCCGTGTGCAATATCCAAAATCATATGTACCAGTTCTGTCTTATTTGTTATACTTATTTACGATATTTGGTTTATCAAGAAAAATATTGGTAGACTTTAAACCAGATGTAATACATGCACATGTATATCTTTCTGGAATAATAGCAATTTTTCTTGGGAAATCATATAGGATACCGGTAATAGTAACTGAACATGCTGAAATTATAGATAGATTCAAAGGTGGATATTTACGTAAACTAACAAACTCTATTAAACTTTTTTTAGCTAAATTTGTTTTTAATAATGCTGATATTCTGGTTTTAGTAAGCAGGTCTTTGCAGGAGTATATTGAGAAATTAGGCGTTAAGAATAATTATAAAATCGTCCCTAATGCAGTGAATACAGAGATTTTTTATCCAAATAAAATTAATAAAAATAAAACAAATAAAAAATTGCTTTTTGTAGGTGGGTTAACCCCGATAAAAGGAGTTCCTTATCTTCTGGAAGCTGTTGGTTTTATCAGAAATAAACGGGATGATTTTATTCTGGATATCATAGGAGAAGGCATTTTTAGGAAAGATTATGAAAAACTCGCTTATGATATAGGTATTTCAGATGTTGTTCTATTTCATGGATTAAAAGATAAACAAGGCACGGCTGAATTTATGCGAGCTTGTGATTTTTTTATTCTTCCCAGCCTTTATGAAACGTTCGGAGTAGTTCTAATAGAAGCTTTAGCATGCGGAAAGCCTGTAATATCCACACTGAATGGGGGCCAGAAGGAATTTATAAATGATGAGAATGGAATATTGATATCCCCCAAGGATCCAGTGGCTCTGGGAAAAGCTATTGAATACATGTTAGACCACTTTCAAGACTACAATGCAGAATCTATTTCGAGTTATACCAAGGAAAAATTTAGTTATGATGCAGTAGGAAAAACTATGGAAGATATTTATTCCGGAATCTTATCAGGTAAAATAAACTAAAATGTGCTGTTTATGTTATCACTAAAAAAAATATATCTCAGGGTTCGTTATTGTATGATCTTAAAAAGCATACTTCATGTTTTGGCAATGAACGCACCTCATGATTTTATCAGGATACCACTTTATCGGATGCGAGGTAGCAAAATCGGGAAGAAAGTGGGGATTGCGCATGGCGTATTTCTTGAAGAAGCCCGCCCATATCTCATAACTATAGAAGATGGTGTCAATATTGGTCCGGGAGCTATCATAGTGACGCATGATTCGAGTTATCATTGTGTGAGTCCAGAGATACCGATTATTTCAGGGAGTGTAATTATTAAACGAAATGCTTTTGTTGGGGCCGGGTCTATTATCCTGCCCGGAATTGTAATAGGGGAAAAATCAATAATAGCGGCTGGATCCGTGGTTACAAAAGATGTCCCGCCTATGACAATAGTTGCAGGTGTTCCTGCAACAGTTGTTGGGAATGTTGATGAAGCTATATTAAAATTAAAGAACAGAAGCCGGATTGAGAAAAAATAAGAATTTTTACATCATAATGGATAATATTATATTATAGTATATTATATTAGTTATAATTCTTGAGAACTAAATATATTATGATAATGTATGTATTTTAAATATATT
>VEPN01000031.1 GCA_012026835.1 Candidatus Methanoperedens sp.
CATTCATCGATCGGTTATAAATCGCCAGTTGATTTTGAGAAGACGTTATGTTTAAATATACCACCTTAACTAACTGTCCACTCGAAGGGGCGCACTCCATATACTGATAAATCCAAAATTTGTTGAGTAATCCGTATTTTATCTTGTATGCCACCAGTATATGTGACAGTAGCGACATAGCTCAATGGATTATTATTATTAAAATATTGCACCGTACCATCAAAAAAGGTTCTTATTTCATATCCTGGTGGAATCGAATCTATACCCTTCTTAATTAATGGTGTGTCGTTTATGTCCTTCCCACGGCTATTTTTTAATCTAGGCTCAAACTCCAACTTTACATTTTTTGCGACTGCTTTACCTAAGTTTTTTATAACTAGATACATTAGAAACTCACCATATGGTACATCAAAATAAGTTACAACGTGCGGTGCGGTTTCTTGGTCTCTTGTTGCTCTCATCTCTTCAAACATATTTTGAGATGCTTTAGCAGAATCCCTTGTGGCAGAAGCAATATGCCATGTTTTTATTACATAAAAAACTAACGCGATTAATGTTAGTACTTGAGTTACAAGAAGAATTGTCTCCATTGTTTCTTTATCCATCTTATGATTCTCCTTAATTTCATAATTAGGTTTATTAATTTGTGATCTTAACAATTTTTATACAAAGTCGCTATTCCTTATTATAGTTATTCTGCATCTTCACCCTATATGCGCCTTTTTTAGGTCAGAGGGGTTATCGGATTTATCATCGCCATTCTGAGCACGAGAATGTCTATCTTTTTCAATAATGGGCTCCGTTCTGGAAGATGCAAAGCATAATCGCCCATGCTCGACGTTTACGATTCAGTCTATTGACAGGATGTCCCTTTTTTTGCGGATAGCAAACGGTTAAAAGTGTTCTAAAGATTTTATGACTGCGATTTAAAAAGGTTAGAAATCAAACTAATTATGGATTTACAGAAAAGCATCCAGCGTCCCAATACCAAATTACTCCGTCATCATCTTTTCTCTTCTTAGGACCAAAGCGGCGCTCTAGAGTTGTTCCACTATTATCAGCCATATTTTTAAGCCGATTGTTTATTGTCTTAGGTTTTCCTGCGGCTGTATACGCTACCAATAGACCTTTCTGAATTGTGCTCTCCTTATTTATCAATTGCCGTAATCTTCTTGCATCTTTATTTAGTGCATAATTTGTCCAAGCTTTTTTTACTTCTATAAGGATTCTAGGAGTCTCATCAGCCCACCATACAATAATATCCATCCTGCCAAGAGCTGAATTCCGTGGCTTTGGTCCTCTTAAATCAGCCTCAGCATTTTCTAATATACTTCGTATTGTATCTTGAAGTGTAATGTAAGGAACAATTTTAGATAAAGAATTGGCAATTTCAGTCTCAATAAAACTTTCCGGGGCGGCACCAAGCCACCAGCCATTACTCCATTTATGATATTTTCTGAAGGCGTTATTAATGCCTTCAAGTGATATATTAACGATTTCTTGATATGAGATAGCTTGACTCATCTTTAATAACCTCTAAGTTAGAGAACAAAGCTGAAGAATCTAACTTTCTACTTGCTTTTGCGGCCTTCTCCATTTTCCCAGCTTTCTGGTACCTTTCGATCATTCAATTTATTAAGTGCCTTAAAAATTGTAGGTTTCAATATGACATCAAATGCTACCAACAATTTCAGCATAATGCCATGCAATTTATTTCCTCATCTCTACCACCATCTTTCTTTGAAATAATATGTGACCATTCAAGACCATTATTATTTAAATATGGGAATTTTCTACCACAAATTTGACAACCATTCTCACATAAATCAATAAACCACTTTTTCTTTTTTGCAGTTGGTTTCGCTACCATATTCTTTTCCCTCTAAAAAATGTAAAATTAGAGTTTTTAAATTTTATTTCTTTAATACATAATATAATTTATGGTCTTTGTACTCTTTTTTGTGGGCGTCTGAGTTTTCTCATTTCAAGAAGAATTCGGGCTATTATCGCCTTTTTAAGAGCATGAGAACAAACGTAGATACAGTCACCAGTATACCCCGTACGATGTACGAGGCCTGTATGGGATACATCACAAACTCTTATTTCTTAATTCTATACTGCGTACTATTTGAGGTGAACGGTTCTATATGGCTTGTATTGAAATCAAGGAATGGAATAAAATTTGGGTATAAATGTAATTTCATTTTATTACATTATAATTATTTTGGATTCTTTCCCTGCCGAAGAGAAAACATAAGATACCACTACTCCGGAAAGTGAGATATATGTGGCTAAACAGACCAGAATAATATAAATGAATATCAAAGAACTCAATGAAATGATAACCTTCACAAACGCCGAAAAAAGGCTGGTATCAGACTATAACATTCCTGCTGATGCTTTCCTCCCGCTCCTGCTCTCATTAAGAACCGGAGGCGACTGGAGCTATTCTTCAGAGAATATCAAAACTATATCTGTGATGGATAAGACTACTATTTACGACCACAAGAATAAATCCGGATATTCGCTTGAGGAAATATATCTCTTCATAAACCCTGTTCTTAAATGCGGGGAGGGAACAGTGCACAGGCTTGAAAAGTGCGGGGACGAGGAAATAAGATTACTTGTCAGGCGGCCTTACAGGGTTAAAGTTGTGAGCGAACGCGTCATAAAAGCGACTGTCAACCCTTTTGAAAGGCAAATCAAGACTGAGGAACTTCATGGAAAAGAACTTACTTTTGATGGCTCAACTGCATATGATATATCCCATGAGATAGAGCACCTGGAGCAGAAAGAAATAAAAGGCGAAAGTTTGTGGGGATTCAAATTTATTTAAAGATAGACACTCTATAAGGGATTCCCTGCATACCACAATATTAAAGAGAAAGTGAAGATATACGATTTATTAAGGAATGGAGAGTGTTAAAATGGTTGTATATACACCTGAAGAAATCGTAGAAATGGCAGAAAAGTTAATGAACGATATTGCAGACACAAAAGATAATATTGACATTACAATGGCCGCAAGTTTTGCAGACAGATGCGCCCAGCTTGTCAAAACCCTTGCAGAAAATGTTGCTGAGCTTCATCAGCGGGTGGACGTGCTCACTGAAAAAGAATAATTGCTATATAATTGCCATATATTTGAAAGATAATATTATTGCTATGCCCGACTTTGTGGGCTAATAAATAATGAAAAAGAAACAAGTGAAAATAAACTCAAAAAAAATAGAGAGAAAACCTTCTAAAAATCCGGTGATCATTCTTGCGGTAATCGCCGCCATACTTCTTCTTTTATTTATTTTCTCCTTAATCCCCAAAGAAAGCCAGGAGTGGAGCGTGAGTAGAGATGGTATCCTCTCTTATCCTGAAAATCGGGGATGGGTCGATGTCACGGTGCTGAAAACAGAACTTGGAAACAACTACACCCTCGAAACTATTTCTTTTGCAAGCAAGGATTATAATGTTGAGGGGCTTCTTCGCATTCCATCGACGGGGAAAAAGGTGCCTGCTGTCGTGATCCTCCCGGGTGCCACAGTCACGAAGGAGGGGACGCAGGGGCTGGCCGGGATACTTTCCAGCATGGGATATGCAAGTCTTGGCATTGAGCAGCGTAACACAGGTGGTGTGGACCTTGAATATGATTACGGGTTATTTAGAGAAGGCAATGAGCCGATAGAACACAAGATGGTTTTTGATGCACTGCGCGCTGTTGATGTTTTAAGGCAGGATAAAAGGATCGATGCACAAAAAATCGCAATCCTTGGTGAAAGCAACGGCGGACGTTTTGCCATTATTGCAACGGCACTTGACCCTGGTATTAAAGGTGTTATCGGCATCAGTACAAGCGGCTATGATACGGAGTCCCAGATTGTCAATGTAAAGGATGAAACCCTTATCAGGTTTTACCGATCCATAGACCCTGAGACCTATCTTGGATTAATACCACCGCGCAGGTTCGTGATGATGCATTCGGCCAATGACAGCATTATTAAAATCGGATTTGCAGAAGACACCTTCAAGAAGGCAAAAGAGCCGAAAAAGTTCTATCTGGTGAAAAACGGGGGTCACGGATTCAGCGAAGATATGAAAGCGCCTCTTGAGGAAGAACTGGGGCTTATGTTCAGTTGAATTTATTGCGTAATCCCTGTGACAACATCTTTCTTGAAATCAAAAACTGTCTCACATTCGTTTTCATAGCATATGTCAAGCCTTGACGTATTTTCTATGATCCCGATATTAGAAGCCGTATACCCCGCATTCTCAAAAAGCCGGATAACTTCGGGATCGTCCCCCTGAGTGCATGTTACTACGAATCCTGTTGCAGGGTGTATCTTGAGCCACTGGATGAAATCAATATTTCCAGGCGCAGGTATCTTTGCAAGGTCAACCTTTGCTCCTTTCCTGCTTGTTTCAAGGAGCATCCCAAGAGTTCCGATCACGCCCGGGTTGCTGATATCCTTGCCTGCCGTGACAAGCCTTTTTTCTCCGAGTTCCTGCATGACCCTGTATTTTGCCCTTACCTCTTCCGGCTCTTTCATTGTTGTTGAATCAAAACTGTATGGCGAGTTCGGCCCCACTTTTCCATCCATATCATAAGCTGCTATTATCGCATCACCCGCTACCGCCGTACTGCTCCTTATCTCGCAGCCCCTTTTTACTGTCCCGATAATGGCAACTGAAAGCGAGGTATATGGAGTATCGGGATGCAGATGCCCTCCTACCATGGGGACGCCGAACCTGGCTATCCCGTCCCTGATTCCCCGGAGGATATCCCTGCATGTATCCCTGTCATCGGATGAAAGCACATTGACCATTGCAACGGGTCTTCCTCCCATTGCAGCTATATCGTTAACATTAACGAGTACGGAGCTGTAACCTGCCCACCATGAACTTGCCTTGATAAGCCGCCCCCAGATACCATCAGCGGCGAACAGGATGTAATCGTCTCCCCCGATATCAATAACTGCGGCGTCATCCCCGAAATCAACCACCGAACTGGCATATTCACAGCGCACGCTCTCAAAAATATTTATAAGGTCTGCAATGGACTTTTTCCTTGTTACGCCCTCGAATTCACGGATTTCCTTTGCTATTTTATGCATGTCCATGGCACCTTAAACATGCAGGATTGTTAATTATAGTTTTGGGACAAGAAAGCATTTTGTGATATGAGATATATCAGAATTTGACGGAATGGGTGAAGTATATATACATTCACAAACAAAAATATGTATGGGAGTAGATGTTATGGAAGAAATAGATACTACAAGAGAGATAGATACTTCAAAAATATTGGAAACATTAACTGCTAAAGTTGATGAACTGACTAAAGCAGTTAACGAAAAAAAAGAACATACTGAAGTAAAGATAAGAGAGAATCCTCTTGCTTACGTGGCAGGGGCATTTGCCGGGGGAATGATAGTGGGTTACCTGATGGCAAGGGGAAAAAGTTAGTGCAAAAACAGGACATAATGGGTTTTCTCCACGGCTTTCTACATTCATTTCTCCAGGGCCTTGGCAACATGCAGAGGCATGGCGGGCTTGGTGATGAAATAGTCGAAGGCATAGAGAAATCAAGAAAAAAGCTGTTCACCATCGGGATTTCAATTGCGCTTGCAGGAACCGGTTTTTTCCTGATCCTGTGGGGAATAGCATCAACCATTGACACAATATTTGCGATGCGGGGCCTCGGATTTGTGATCGTAGGCATAATTGCGATACTGACCGGGGCACTCACATATAAAAAATAAATAATAAATTTTTTTTTGGAATTTAATCTGTCAGGATTTGTTTTGGGTTTTTAAATTACTTAGCCTTAATGTCCAGCTACCTGTTGAGGAAAAAAGCTAAACATAGACACCACAAAGTTCGAAAAGTTCGCAAAGCGTAGCATCTTTGCGAACTTTGCACGCTGGTATGAAAAACGGCACCATATAAACAACGAACTGGCACGAACTGAAACGAACTCATGCCATCAGAGTTCGTTTCAGTTCGTATTAGTTCGTTGCTAAAGTCTGTTTTGTTGCTCTTTTTCGTGGTTATCTGTGAACGGTTCATAGCCGACTTTGCGGTAAGATTTACCCCACCGGCTCTGTGGACACTAACCTTAGCCAAGTTTGCTTGAGGCTATCCCTCATATCTCACCGGGTGCTTCCTCAACCCTACGAGATGTTCTTTTCCGACAGGGATTTTGATACTTGAACCTCTAAAATCATCTCCTATAGGCTCGTATTGGCCTCCAAGACAGCCGGAAAGGAAAGCTTCTGTCACAGCATTGAAGGACATACGGTTCTCGGGCCTGACAAAACCATGCCCCTCATCGGGGTAGAGTACATATGTAACAGGGATATTTTTCTCCTGCATGGCCCGGACTATTTGATCCGATTCATTCTGTTTGACACGGGGGTCATTGGCTCCCTGGCCTATCAAAAGCGGCCTTTTTATCCTGTCAGCGTAACTCAGGGGCGAACGTCTGGTAAGGAAAGCCTGTCCCTCCTCTGTCGTGTGGTCGCCCACGCGTTTCTTAAATAGCTCGATCCCGGGTGTCCAGTATGGCGGAATTGTATTCAGCAGGGTTACAAGGTTAGAAGGACCCACGATATCCACACCGCAGGCAAATTGATCGGGCGTCATGGTCATTCCCACAAGTGTGGCATACCCGCCATAACTTCCGCCCATAATGGCAATGCGTTCCGGGTCTGCTATACCTTCTTTTACAGCCCAGTGTGCAGCATCGATGATATCATCATGCATTTTCCCTGCCCATTCCATATTACCTGCGTTCAGGAACTTCTTGCCAAAACCTGTGGACCCGCGGAAATTAACAGAAAGGACTGCATACCCGCGATTAGCCAGCCATTGGTGAGATGGATTATAGCCCCATTCATCCCTTGCCCACGGTCCGCCATGTACGTATAACACCATTGGCAGGGGCTTTTCAGGGCTGTCATGAATCTCTGTTCCCCGTGGTAATGTGAGATAACTGACCATAGGAAGTCCGTCGCGAGCCTTAATAATCACGGAATGCATCCTGGCCAGGGGAACACCTTCCAGGTCTTTACGATTTGTGAACAGGAAAAAAGCTTCATTTTTTTCACGGTCATAGTGATAGAAACGCACAGGGCCATTGTCTATTATATAGGCTACGAGCCAGTGTTTATCATCCAGGGTGCGGCTGGCCACCTCTATGTCGCCAGGGGAAACGTTTCCAAGATATGCCAGGTCTTTTTCGATAGACTTATCCAGTACCTGCCACTGTTTTCGCTCATATGTAAAAATCACGGCCTGGATGTTCTTCTCTGTAGGATGGATTAATGCGTCATCAAAATCTGCCCGCGCATCCTGGGCTATCAGAGCCCGGTCGCCTGTTCCGAGATCGATAGCAGCCAGAGCCCCTGTATCACGGCCACGGCTGTCCACCATGTATAAGACTTTGCCCATCTTATCAAATCCCAGGGGAAATGTGGTTAGCGTGTCCTCCATTGCGATTTTCATGAAAGGCTCCCAGCCGCCGTTATTATCCGGCCTCAGGATTTCATTATCTCCATGTTGAGTGAAGCGCATGGCAAAGCGGATTTTATAGTCGTCATCAGTGACAAACTGCATGAATCCGTCATTCTTCTCAAGCAGAATTTTCTCACCTGTAACGATATTTACCTTATAAACATCATGGAACTTCGGATTTCTATCATTGAGCCCGATAAGGATCTCATCCGGAAACCTGAAGCTGACATTCTGTACCTGCGCATTCACACCCTCAAGCGGGGTAAGGTCCTTTTCCTGGCCTGTGTCCATATCAACACAGTGTACACGCCAGTTCTCATCGCCTTTTTTATCCTGAAGATAGAGAATATGCCTGTTTGTGTACGCCCAGAAATAAATACGGATACCGCGGCCTGTATCCCTGGTTACAGGTTGAGCAGATTCCGGATCATCCGGGGATCCGACCCAAACATTAAGCACACCGTCAAGCGGGGCCAGGTAGCTTATCTTTCTCCCATCAGGACTTATCCCGGGCGATGCCCTGTCCGGATTTCCGAAAAGCACTTTACGCGGGATCAGTGACTCATTTTTTGGAGTCATGCAGGCTGTGGTGGCATTGTTACAGATGGTGCTTTCTCAATCCTTGTATCGAGCATGAGCTTTTTCTGTCCCCTGCATAATCCTATGGTAACCACATCACCCACATCATGTTTGATGATTGTTTTGATAAGATCCTTCACATTATTGATTTTCGTATCATCTATCTGTATTATTATGTCTCCGGTATCAATGCCTGACCTGTCGGCTTCACTTCCTGAAATCACCTTTGTGATGACCACTCCCCTGTTAACCGGCAGGTTGTAGTACGCTACCAGTTTGGGATTGACATCTACTGCATTGATGCTGATCCAGGGTCTTATGACTTCCCCGCGTTCCATCAATTGTTCGGCTATCCACATGGCTGGCCCTATCGGGATCGCAAACCCGATGCCCTGGGCAAAGGGTATGATGGCGCTGTTGATCCCTATAATCACACCTTCGCTATTTATGAGGGGACCGCCGCTGTTCCCGGGGTTGATAGCCGCATCGGTCTGTATAAGACCTTCCATAAACGTCACTTCTGTCTGGATAGACCTCTCCAGCGCACTGACAACTCCTACGGTAACGGTCGGGCCTCCCACCAGGCCTAACGGACTCCCGATGGCAATTGCCATCTGGCCTATCCTGAGATTGTTATCTTTTGCCATTTCAGGGACATGCAGGTTATCGGCCTCTATCCTGACAACTGCAAGATCCATTATCATATCTATACCCCTTACATTCCCGGAAAATATTTTGCCATTTTCCAGCGTTACTTTTGTTTCATGGGAGCCAATCACTACGTGGGCATTGGTCAATATATAACCGTCTTCACGGATTACAAATCCTGAACCCACCCCCGGAACCGGATGAACGTGCAGGTATGCATCCCTTATCAGCTTCACTTCGCTGATATTTACAACGCTCGGTATCACTTTTTCTACTGCCCCTGTAACCATTTCATCAAAACTTTTCACACTTATCACCCCGTACTAAAAACTTATCTTTGAATAATTTTATTATCTGCGTGCCTCAATCTCATGCTCAGCTTTCTGGTTTTATTAAATTCCCTTGATTCTTTCATTACTTTAGGATATACTGACAACCATCCGTCGTTGATTAACACGGTCGCATCTCTTATTTTTTCTTTGCTCAATGTTCCCAATCCGAACTCCATAAGCAACTGGATTATGGCAAAATATCCTGCGATGTATTCATCCATATCCTTGCTTTCAGTTGCAATATCATGGAGCAGCTTTTTGAAGAGACCTCTGAATTTTTCTTTTGGGATTGATTGTGCTTCATCCACTCTTGTAAGAACATTGAGTTCAACAAGCTCATCGATTAATTGTTTCGTTTTCTCTTCTCCCCAAACCTCTATTGGACATTCTGTATTTTTATATGCTGTCTTCACATCTTCAAGTATCTCTTCAATTTCCTCCCTGTTCTCTACCCTTTTTAAGGCGTAGTGTGACGATTTTAGTGCAGGTATGGTATACAGATAATACCTGAACAGATTTCTTAGCTTCTCACCATGTATTCCTTCCACATTTTTTAGTTCTGTAAGAACTTCATATTCCTTATCGCTCAGGTCCACACATACAATAGGCATTTTTACCCCCCGTAATCATAACAAACATACAAACCTTACTTATTACCCCAATAATCCTATTGTGCTAATCTTACTTAATAGTTATGGTAGTTACCAGTTGATAGGAATCGAAATTTAAACTTAACCATCTTTACACTATCAGTCAACTATTGTAATCTATTGTAATATTTGCAATACATGCAGGTAAAATTGCCTTAGCAAATTTTATTACTATTTTAACTTGTTATAATAGTAATAAAAAAAATTACCAATGGTTTTAGGTAAGAGTTGATAACCACCATCTATCAGCAAAGTATTTAAATCCCTTTTACAGAATATCATATGGGAGTTATGTTTGAACTTACGGGGGAACAAGAAGAGCTTGCGGAGAGATTGAAAAATCTGGATAAGGATGTCAAAATACTGTGGAACCGCAAGGGAGTAGTGTCCATGATAGACGGGCTTATCACAATCCCGGTAATAAGAGACATTGATGAGTCGGTACGTCATTTCCTGATGGAATACAGCGCCCTCTTCGGGATCAGGAACGACCTGTCGGATTTAAAATTCACAACTAAAGTTTATGGCATTGGTACATCTCATATAAGATATCAGCAATACCACGAAGATGTACCTGTCACGTGTGCTTTTACATCAGTCCACCCGAATGAGAAATCCAGGATCATTATGGTCAAGAACAATTACCATCCCGTAATACCGCTGGATACCAAAGGCATCCTGGAGCGCGGGATTCCAAAAGAGAAGGCCATAAAAATAGTAAACTCATTTTTCAACGCGGGAACAAGGCTGAAAAGAGATACTTCTGCTGAACTCGTAATATATCCAAAAGATGAACAATATTATCTTGCATGGAAGGTTTGCATATCATTGAAGAGACCGTCTGAAGGCTACCATGTCTATGTAAATGTTGAAGATGGGAAGGTCATCAACAAGATCAATATTTTTAAAAGGAAGACCATCGGGAAAGGCAGGGTTTTCATCCCTAACCCAATAGTAGCTTTAAAAGACCAGAGCCCTTCTCCTGATTCAGATATCTCAGAGGACTACTACATTCCGGTGGTTTTAAGAGGTCTTGACGGTTCAGGTTTTTTAAGAGGTGAATATGTGGATACATGTGATACGCCTGTCAGGGCGTATGAAACATCCCTTTTGTTCTATTACAAACGGGGAGACAGCAGGTTCTGCGAGGTAATGGCTTATTACCACATCGATTCATTCCAGAGATTTATCCAGAAACTCGGGTTTAAGAATATCTGCAATAGACAGGTAAAAGTGAATGCCTGCGCAGAAGGAGTGGGTTCGTACTTTGATCCCGATACCGGGGCGATCACTTACGGTTCAACCAGAATACCAGACGCAGAAGATGCTGATATTATCATTCATGAATATGCCCATGCTATAATGGAATGCCAGACACACTTTTTCGGTATGACGGATGAAGGCAGCGCGATGGAGCAGGGATTCGGGGATTTTCTCGCAGCATGTTATTTCTCGGAAGAGGGCGATGGATTCAATCGCGAGTGCATGGGCGAATGGAGCGGCATAGGCAATGTACTTAATTGTGTCAGGAGAGTAGATAGCCAGAAATATTATCCTGAGGATTTCCGCGGAGTTGGGAATTGCGACTCAGATTCAGAAATATGGTCTGCGGCTTTATGGGATATGTATCTTGCTTTAGGCGGGAACTCAAAAGAGAAAGATAAAAGGATTAAATCAAGAGACCGTTCAATAAGGCTTGTACTCCAGAGTAATTTTTTCCTCAATCCACTCTCAGGGTTCATCGATGGGGCCGAGGCCATCATTATGGCCAACAAGCATCTCTACAAAGGGAAAGATGAAGGAAAAATAAAGGGCGCTTTTATAAAAAGAGGCTTTTTTTAACTGAATACACCTCATTTTTGACCCGCCAGCTTTGGTTCGATAATAAGGATTACTTCAGTGGAATGGGAACCTCCATTATAAATCCTTTGCTGAACAGTGGTTATGCTCTTGATGTCATGATTTTTTGAAACCTCCTTTATGCCGGCATTGATTGCTCCGCAAGGGTCATCATCAACCCTCAACGGCATTATTGCTACAATCCTTCCAGGGTCTATCACGAAAATTTTATATTTATCTATATACGGTTTTTCCCATTCCGATGTGTCCCATTCTGACATTTTTTAATCACTCCTTAATTGGAATAATATGTAACAGGATATATGAGAAATTTTGCACGATATGGATTCTCTTTAAATTTAAATTTTTTTTGTTATTTTTTCAATATCCATCAAGTTAATATAAGAAATAAATCCATAGACGGAATATTATTTTGAGAAGGGAGAGTTATGAAAAGAAAAGAAACAAACGAACCATCCAATGAAGCAGATACCGCATTGCGGCAGGAACTGGTGGAACATTTCCGTGAAAAGCGGGAACTGCTTCGGCAGCAATGGGTAGAGCAGATGACAACAAAAGGCTTGCTTGCAGGCATGACCCGGGAAGATATCGAAAATGAGTCAATCACTATCTACGATACTTGTATTGTCTGTCTGGAAACCGGGGAGTACGAAGGCGCCCAGACCTATGCCATGCGCATGGCAGAACGCGGCGTGCTTCGCGGGATGACGACCGAACAGATAATCGGCGGCATACTCACGCTGCGCGATGTGTACGGGCGCAGCCTGTTTGAGTGGTACCAGCAGGATATGGAGAGGCTGTCTGCGGCGCTTGATATCTACGAACCTGTCGCCAATAAGATCATTTCCATCGTTGCTCTTGCTTTTGTAGAAGAGCGCGAAAAAGTCGTCCGGCAGCAGCAGGAGGCCATCCGGGAACTTTCAACGCCCGTATTGCAGGTCCGGGACCAACTGCTCATCCTGCCAATTATCGGAGTTATCGATACCCATCGCGCCCGCCAATTAACCGAACAATTACTGCGTACCATCCGCACCAGGCGCGCCAAGGTCGTGGTTATGGATATCACGGGCGTTCCTGCCGTAGATTCCAAGATCGCAGGCCACCTTGTGCAAACGGTGGATGCTTCCAAGCTAATGGGGGCGACGGTCATCGTTACGGGCATATCACCTGAGATAGCCCAGACGCTTGTGACCCTTGGAGTGGATATAGCCAAGATGAACACCGTAGGAGACCTGCAGGGCGGCATCGAAGTAGCGAACCAGTTTTTGGGTTACAAAGTAGTCAGAACATATCCGGAAGCCGATTTAAATCACAAAGAAAAAAAGGTGCAATGAACGATGCTGGTTCCGATACTCAAACAGGGTGATTACCTCATTGCTTCCATCCAGTCAGAACTTAGCGATGCCGATTTGCTGAAATTACGTGATGACCTTGTAAGACGGGTAAGCGAGTTCCGCTCGCGCGGGGTTATCGTGGATGTCACGGTGCTTGATGTAATGGATTCGTTTGCGACCCGCACCCTGCGCTCAATGGCGCATATGGTTATGCTTCGCGGGGCAGAAACCGTCATAGTCGGGATACAGCCTGAAGTTGCGTTCTCGATGGTGCAACTGGGTTTAAGGCTGGAAGGCGTAACGACCGCGCTTGACCTGGAAGAAGGACTTTCACTCCTGGACCATAAAATAAAAGGAGATAACGGGCTTGGCTGATAAAGCGTGCGTACCTATCAATTCAGAAATTGATATCGTTACTGCCCGCCAGAAAGGACGGGAGATGGCACAGCAGTTGGGCTTCTCGTCCACCGAACTGACCCTAATTGCCACTGCCATCTCTGAGGTGGTGCGCAATATCGTGGAATATGCCAAGCACGGTGAACTTTGTGTGGACATTGTTCAGCAGGGTGATAAACGCGGAATCTCCGTAATCGCCCAGGATAACGGACCGGGTATTCCTAATATCAAGCTGGCTATGCAGGATGGTTACTCGACAGGGAAAAGCCTTGGTCTGGGCCTGCCTGGGGCTAAGAGATTGATGGATGAGTTTGATATTGTCTCCGAGGTCGGAAAAGGGACGAAAGTGACCATGAAGAAGTGGGTGCAAAAGAATGTGCGATGAAACCGCCGACCCGTTACGTTCAATCGAATTTGGTCTTGTCACGATACCATTGCAGGGAGAGTCCGTTTCAGGCGACGATTATATCATAAAGCCCTTCCATAATGGTGTTCTTGTGGCCGTGGTTGATGGATTGGGACACGGCTATGAGGCGGCCAGGGCTTCCGGGATCGCCATTGCTGCGCTTGATACCTATGTTCATGAATCAATCATCCCGCTTGTAAAACACTGCCATGATGCATTGAAAGGAACACGCGGAGTGGTGATGAGCATTGCAAAGTTCAACCTGCCTGATAATACGCTGTCCTGGCTGGGTGTAGGAAATATCGAATGCGTGCTGCTGCGAGCGGACGAAAAATTTGCCCCCTCGCATGAGAGGCTGCTGCTTCGCGGTGGAGTGTTAGGCTACCAGCTCCCGACGCTAAGGGAATCCATAATCCCGGTGATGCGGGGTGATACACTGGTTTTTGCCACAGACGGCATCCGAAGCGGCTTTGAGGAAGGACTGAAAGCTGGCGAAAGGCCGCAGCAAATTGCAGATAATATCATGACGGGATTCTCAAGGGGGACGGATGATGCATTGGTGTTGGTTGTGCGGGTTGTGCGATATATATGCAAATAAAGTATGACACTTTAAAAGAATTAGAAAAACAATATGTTTTAGCACTTGAGGATTATGTTGCAGAGGGGGAAGAAAGGGCTTTAGAGTGCGCGTATGAACTCGGGCGCAGGGCCATAGCCGACGGGCAGGGCATCCTGGATATAGCAGCGGTCCACCAGAGGGCTCTTGCCAGTGTCCTGCTACGCACGCAAGAGAGGGAAGAGACCATGAAGAAAGCAGGGCAATTCTTCGCTGAAAGCATAGCTCCTTTTGAGATGACATTTCGCGGGTTCCAGGAATCCATCATTAAGCTGCAGAACCTGAACAGGACGCTTGAGCAGTCTGAGATGAAATTCCGCTCTGTGGTTGAAGCTGCCAACGACGCGATAATTTCAAGCGATAGCAGCGGGAATATTATTTCGTGGAACAAACGCGCACATGCTGTCTTTGGATATTCCGGAGAAGAAGTGATGGGCAAACCGCTTACTATCCTGATGCCTGGGCAATATGAAGATGTTCACTTAATGGGGTTGGGACGGATTAGGTCAACAGGTGAATTCGGATATAAAGGGAAAACATTTGAATCTCATGGGTTGAGGAAAGATGGCACTGAATTCCCAATTGAGATTTCCATAGCCGGATGGAAAACTGAAGACAGAGCTTTTTACACAGGTATCATCCGCGATATTACAGAGAAAAAAAGACTTGAAGTACAATTATTACGTAAACAGCGAATGGAGAGCATAGGCACACTTGCAGGAGGTATTGCGCATGACATCAACAATATACTGACACCGATAATGCTGTCGCTTCAAATATTAAAAGAAAAAACCAAGGATGAGCAGAGCCGGAAAGTTATTGCCATCATGGAGCAAAGTTCACAGCGGGGCGCTGATCTAATAAAGCAGGTTCTTTCATTTTCACGGGGGATTGAGGGTGAACGCAAGCCTCTTCAAATCACAGACCAGATATCTGAAATCGAGAAGGTCTTAAAAGAGACATTCCCAAGAAATATCGAAATCCGAACCGATATAGAAGAGAGACTTTTTACTATATCAGGGGACGTTACACAAATAAATCAGATTCTGATGAACCTGTGTGTAAATGCCCGCGATGCAATGCCTGATGGCGGTATTCTAAATATCACAGCTTCAAATTTTTTCATTGATGAAAACTATGCACGGATGGACAATGAGGCAAAAGCAGGTTCTTACGTTATAATTGGGGTCTCGGACACCGGGGTCGGTATTTCACCTGAAATACTCGACAGGATTTATGAACCGTTTTTCACAACAAAGGAGTTCGGAAGAGGCACAGGGCTTGGTCTCTCAACAGCTCTTGCGATCGTGAAAAGTCACGGCGGGTTCATAAATGTGGACAGTAAAGTTGGAAAGGGGACAGCATTTAAGGTATATCTACCTTCGACCATAGCCGAAACAGAAAACGCGGATGAGCGCCAGTCACCAGAGCGCGGGCATGGAGAATGGATTCTTGTGGTTGACGATGAGGCCTCGATCCGGGATATAACTACTGCAACATTGAAATCGAACCTTTACAATGTGATTGCAGCAGAAGATGGTATAGAAGCAGTAGCATTGTATTCTCAAAAAAGAAAGGATATCAAGGCTGTCCTTATGGACATGGCGATGCCCAATATGGGCGGACTGGCGTGTATCAGTATACTGCGTAAAATTGACCCCAAAGTAAAGGTTATTGCAGTAAGCGGATTGACTGAGAAAGACAAGCTTGCAAAAGTTGAAGATGCCCGTATAGGCGCCTTTTTATCCAAGCCTTATACTGCCGATAGATTGCTGAGAACCATACACGAAGTCATAAGCTCGAAATAGGGTGCGTATGAGATGGAGAATGAGATGGAGAATGAGATGGAGAGAACCAGTGATAAAATGGAAAAAATTGGCATGAAATCATCAAAGCGGTTTATCCTGGTAATTATCGTTATTGCCGCAATTTTGGCGGTAGTTTTAGGCTTAATGTTTTACCAGAATCAGGGCTATACAGGGAAGACGGAATCAATCACCATCGGATATTCGCCGTTTGAGCAAACCGCACTTTTCTGGATTGCAAAAGACCAGCACTTTTTCGAGGCGAACGGCCTTAATGTAACCTTGCGTAAGTATGATAGCGGGGTAGGTTCACTGGATGGGATGTTAAACGGTGAAGCGGATATTGCGGTAGGAGTAACAGAGTTCCCCACTGCCTGGAGGATACTCCAGAAAGAAAGAATTCGCATAATTGGGGGCATCGCTAAAACCGAACAGATATATCTTGTTGGCCGCAAAGACAGGGGAATTGAATATATCTCAGATCTTAAGGGGAAAAGGGTTGGGACTACCTTAAGAACGATATCGCATTTCTATCTCGGCAGATTTCTTGAGCTTCATGGCATGAATATGAAGGATATAACCCTTGTTGAACTCAAAACACCCGCAGAATGGGTTGATGCTGTTGCAAACGGAGACATTGATGCAGTTGCCACTTCCCAGCCGTATGTTAATTCAGCCAAAGAGCGTCTGGGAGATAATGCTGTTATCTGGCCTGCACAGGGTGGCCAGCTCCTGTTTGGATTGATTGTTTCCACAGATGAATGGGTAACAAAGCATCCTGAACCGGTCACCAGGTTACTTAAGTCTCTGGCACAGGCCGAAGAGTATATCATACATAATCCCGCTGAAGCAAAAGTAATTGTACAGAAGCGGCTAAACATGGACTCCGCGTATATAGAAACAATCTGGTCTCAAGACCAGTTCTCACTCTCACTCGACCAGTCACTTATTCTGGCTATGGAAGATGAGGCACGGTGGATGATTAATAATAACCTGACGGATGAGACAAACATACCTGATTTCCTGGACTACATCGGCGAGGACGGTCTCAAAGAGGTAAAACCCGAAGCTGTAGATATCGTACGGCAAAAGACATGAAGATCAAAACCCAGTTTATCAATAGTATGGTCATCTTCGGTATAATATTGCTTATTATTGCCATATCGGTGATTGCCACAAACCAGCAGGTAGAGCGGCTTAATATGCAGGAAGAGATCACTAAGAATATCGAGCACGATATAAGCGAACTCGGCTATCTGTCGAATGATTATCTCCTTTATCACGAAAGCCCGCAACGTGCCAGGTGGGAAGCAAAATTTTCCGAGCTTTCAGATAAACTATCGAACCTGAAGCCGAACAATCCGGAACAACAGGTTCTTATCAATGATATCAGGGAGAATCAGCAACGATTGGAAGCAATCTTCACAGATGTGGTAGCGACCTTTGAAAACGCATCTCAGGATACTGATCCATCATTATTTCAGATATCATGGAGCCGGATGGCAGTTCAAAATCAGGGAATGATGTTTGATGCTTCACGGTTATCGCAGATGTTACGTGACCAGGAAGACCAGGTGAAGCAAACAAATATCACACTCATTTTTGTGTTGCTGGGAATATTTGCTGCGTATTTTCTTATAAATTATCTAATAGTTTACCGCAGTGCTTTAAAATCGATATCTGCTCTTCAGGCCGGAATAAAGATTATCGGTTCCGGCAACCTGGATTATTTCATCGAAACGAACAAGCAGGATGAAATCGGCGAATTATCCCGTGCCTTCAACCAGACAACAGCGGATTTGAAAGGTGTCACCGCTTCCAGAGCTGAGCTGGAGAAGGAAATTATCGAGCGTAAGCGGGCGGAAGAGGGGCTGCGGGAAAGCAACCAGCATCTCGATTTACTCTCCTACACAGCAGGCAGGCTTCTGACAAGCGATAGGCCGCAGCAGATAATTGAGGAACTGTGCCAGAGGGTGTTAATATCCCTGGATTGCTCAGTATTCTTCAATTATCTTATGGACGAAGAGAGGCAGCGATTGCATCTCAATGCCTTTTCAGGAATCCCGGAGGAAGCCATCCGGGAGATCGAATGGCTGGATTATGGAGTTGCGGTGTGTGGATGCGCTGCCCGTGATGGAAGCCGGATAGTCTGCGAGAACATCCCTGACACCCCCGACCCCCGGACTGATCTTGTCCGTTCCTTCGGCATCAAAGCCTATGCATGCCATCCGCTTTTCTCCCATGGGAACGTCATAGGGACGCTTTCCTTTGGTACCAGGTCAAGACTTTTCTTTAATGAGGATGAGCTGACACTGATGAAGACTGTAACTGACCAGGTGGCAATTGCAATCGAGCGTGTAAAGGCTCGTGATGAGTTAGAACTGCGGGTTAAGGAAAGAACCATAGAACTGGAAGTTACTAACAAATCACTGCTGGCTGAAATAGAAGAGCGCAAGCGTGCCGAAGAGAAGATACGGGAACAAGCCGCTCTTCTTGATAAAGCGCAGGATGCCATTGCAGCCCGGGATCTGGAACATCGCCTCATCTACTGGAATAAAGGTGCACAGCGACTTTATGGCTGGACAGCGGAAGAAACCATAGGCAAAAATGCTGATGAACTTTTATATAAAGAAGAATCATCTGACCTCATTGAAGCCAAGAAGAGCGTAATTGAAAAAGGAGAGTGGATAGGTGAGCTGCGGCAACGGACTAAAGATAATAAGGATATCATTGTAGAAGGCCGCTGGACCCTGGTGCATGATAACGATGGAAAACCAAAATCGATACTTTTTATCAACACCGACATTACTGAGAAAAAGAGGCTTGAAGCGCAGTTATTACGTGCGCAGCGGATGGAAAGCATAGGTACTCTTGCAGGCGGCATAGCGCATGATATTAACAATATGCTGACACCGATTATGCTCTCTTTGCAAATGCTAAAAGAAAAATTCGGGGATGAACAGAGCCAGAAATTGCTTACTATTCTTGAACAGAACTCCCAGCGCGGGGCAGCTTTAATAAGGCAGGTCCTTTCATTTGCACGGGGTATTGAGGGTGAACGAAAGCCACTTGAAATTACTCATATCATATCTGAAATTGAGAAAATTATAACAAATACCTTTCCAAGAAATATAGAAATTCAAATAGATATAAATAAAGACCTCTATAATATCTCAGGGGATGCCACGCAGTTGCACCAGGTCATAATGAACCTGTGCATAAACGCCCGTGATGCTATGCCTGATGGCGGGACCCTTCACATCTCTGCCGGGAATGTTTCCATTGATGAAGACTACGTAAGGATGCATAATGAGGCAAAAGCGGGCTCTTATATCGCCATTTCAGTCTCGGACACCGGAGCAGGTATCCCCTCCAAAATACTTGACAGGATTTTTGATCCGTTTTTCACGACAAAGGAGTTCGGGAAAGGAACTGGACTTGGCCTGCCAACAGCCCTTGCAATTGTGAAGAGCCACGGGGGATTTATAAATGTAGATAGCAAGGTTGGGAAAGGAACAACGTTCGGGGTATATCTGCCAGCTACTCTGGACAAAATACGAAATGTAGAGGAACAGCAGCTTGAATTGCCTGCCGGGCACGGGGAATTGGTACTCGTTGCCGAAGACGAAGATTCAGTTCGTGAGGTTACTATTTCTATATTGGAAAAATACGGGTATAATGTGCTTGCAGCAAACGATGGAGCAGAAGCTGTGGCATTATATACCCAAAATAAAGATAAAACCAAAGTTGTTCTTATGGATATGATGATGCCGGTAATGGATGGTTACATGGCTATCAGGGCTATTAGAAAGATTACTCCTGAGGTTAGGGTTATTATAGTCAGTGGATTAGCAGAGAAAGATAAACTTAAAAACATGGTAGATTGTACTAATGCTTTCCTGCCAAAACCTTACACTGCCGAGAGATTGCTAAGAACAATACATGAAGTCATAAGCGCGAAATAGGGTTTACCTTCCAAGGATGGTATGAATTTTCTCTCTCAGTAAATTTAGATCAAACGGCTTTGTAATATAGTCGTTCGCCCCCAATTCTATACCCGGTATCCTGCCTGTTTCGCCCATCCCGGTCAGCATAATAATCGGGATATCTCTGGTCAGGGGATCTTTCCTGAGCTTGTTGCATATTTCATAACCTGTCCTGTCAGGAAGCATGATGTCTAATAAGATCAGATCAGGAATCTCACTGCGCGCTTTTCGGATAGCTCCATCGCCGCTATATGCCTCGATGACGTCATAGTTATCTGATTCAAGGGACATTTTCAATGCATCAACTATGCTCTTTTCATCATCTACAACCAGTATTTTGCCACGTGCATCAGGTAAGTTATTCATCCTTCTCACACTTATCCAATTACCCACGTAGTTAATATCCTCTACTTAACATTTGCTGTTGTAGAAAACTTAATTTTTGTGACCTCAGAATAAGGATTTCAGGGAAGTATCTTATGATCAGGCTTGCAGGAGGTTAGGCTTGCAGGAAGCTCACCCTTTCCCATATTCAAAATAACTACAGGCATTTCCCGTGCATCTTATGATTTTTCCACTGATGTTTTTACAGGCTATTTCAAGCTCCATCGCGCTTGGTTCTGCTATGCCTGGCATGGTTGCGCTTCCTGGTGATAGCAGCAGGATTTCGGTCTTTTCAGCTATCGGGTGGTGGAAATGCCCAAATATGAGAACATCCACGCCCATCTCTTTTGCAAGGTAGCGAAGACCATCGGTATTCTCTGAAGTGAGCTGCCCTTTGTGTATGATACCGATTTTTACGCCTTCAATCTCTATGACTTCTCGCTCAGGAAGAAGAGATATCAGTTCATTGCAATCTGTATCTCCATGTACAGCTACCAGCCTGCTTAGACTTTGAAGTTCATTATAGCATTGGAGCGAATCGAAATCACCTGCATGGAGGATAAGGTCTGAGTTCTTGATGATAGAAATAAGATATTTTGGCAGATGCGAAAAGAGGGATTGCCCTGGTTTAAGGTGGGTATCTGATAATACGACCAGTTTCATAGATGAACTGATTATATGTTAATCTGGATAACACTTAAATACTTTTCCGCAAGCTTTAATATCTTTTACGTTAATTGTAAACACATGGTTAAGCTTGATCAGATCAATATTTCAAATGAAGGCCTCACAAAGTTCTTCAGCCCTATCGAATCTGCGATAATGAAGACTTTATGGAACGAAGGCGAAATGATGACCTCGGAGCTGACTGAAAAGACAAAGATACCCCTTACAAGCGTGGCAGGTACGCTTGACAGGCTTGTAAAAGCAGGATATGCAATGCGGCGTGTGGAAACCGTGAATGGGAGGGTAAGATATGTGTATGCTCCGGTTTCTTCCGAGGAAGAGGCTGCTACTGAGATAACAACGAGGGTACTTGATAGCCTTGTGGATGCGTTCGGCCCTCTTGCGCTTGAAAATTTCTCAAAATACAGTGGTAAGAAATGAAACTCCTGGGCGAAATAAACTGTTTTGGCCAGTGTTTGAGATTGTCCGAGTTTGCATCTTTTATAGCCCTTTTAATAGTAGTTTCAATAGCCATGCTGGCAGCAAGCCTGATGCTTCGGAATCCGAAACAAAGGATTATGACTTTCGTCTCAGCCCAGGTTTGTGTTCTCCTGGCCATAGCTGCAACATTTTACGTGATGAATTGTAGCGAAATGCTATCGATTTACCTGTACTCCGGTTATGTGGTTGTATCAACAATCATCATATTCGGCGTGCTTCGGCATTACGACAGGATTCTGGTCAGGCGCCTTGATGCAAGGCCCATAGCGCCCCTTATGAAATGGACACAGGATTTTGTTGACAGGCTTACATCAGCCACAATATATTATTATGATTCTGCGGTACCCCGTGCTTTTGCATCAGGAAGGTCGATTTTTGTTTCTCTTGGGCTTCTTGAAGTCTTAAATGAGGATGAATTGAAGGCAGTCCTGGCTCATGAGGCATGGCATATCCGCAGTAACTCAAGGACACCTTATTTAAAACAGCTTGCCCTGATGACTTTTTCGCAACCCAAGAAATCCGAACTTGAAAACCTTGCTGATGTTTTTGCAGCCGAGATAGCTGGCAGTGAAGCTCTTTCTTCTGCGCGCGATAAACTGGATAAAGTATTTATCTGAAAAGGTAAACAATAACAAGAGTTAACTATTATAAGATAATTATCAAGAGGTAAGAAAACAAATGAAAAGCATGTTCAAAACAACGGTGCTGTTAGCAGCACTGACTGGATTGTTAGTAATCATAGGCAGTTTCTGGGGACCGGGTGGCATGGCGATAGCATTCATCTTTGCTATAATCATGAATTTCGGGTCGTACTGGTTCAGCGATAAGATAGTGCTTGCTATGTACCATGCAAAGGAGGTCACAGAGGCCGAATTCCCCAATCTATACAGGGTTGTGCGCGGCCTTACTTATAAAGCGAGCCTGCCAATGCCCAAAGTATATATTGTTGAGTCACCTATGGCCAATGCTTTTGCCACAGGAAGGAATCCGGAACATGCAGCAGTTGCCGTAACAACTGGAATAATGCAGATATTAACGCCCGAAGAACTTGAAGGCGTGCTGGCCCATGAGCTGGCGCATGTCTCAAACCGCGATACCTTGATCAGCGCAACAGCAGCGACTATTGCCGGGGTTATAACCATGATAGCTTCGATGGCACAATGGGCTGCCATATTCGGCGGCTTCGGAGGGCGTGATGATAATGACAACAGCGGGGGAATAATAGGTTTTCTTGTTCTTGTATTAATTGCGCCGATTGCGGCAACGATTATCCAGCTTGCAATATCCAGATCCCGCGAGTTCGTAGCTGATGAGAGCGGTGCAAAAATGTGCGGAAAACCCCGGGCTCTTGCCAATGCTCTTGGGAAATTGCATCGTTCAGCCGACATATCTGCGGCGAATGGCCGCGCAGCGGATATTAACCCTTCGACTGCCCACATGATGATAGTCAACCCGCTTCGCGGGAGTGCGTTAATGTCTCTCTTCTCGACCCATCCCCCAACCGAGGAGAGAATTGCGAGACTGAACAGGATGATTTAAGGAAAATACGCCAACCTTTTTTTATTTTTAGTTTTGGCTATATATTTCCTGTATATTCTTGATGCAATCCCATGCGCTGTCAAAAACGTACTGGGGAATTTCCCACGGGTTTTCTTTGCCATTCTTAATAGCATCAAGGTCTTTTTTGACAGTAAGCCCGATATAAACAGAAAACGGATCTTTAGCAAGTTTAGGTTTAACGAAAAAATGGAACAGATACACCCTCCTGTCATCGGTTGATAAATATATTGTCCTGGGGGCAGTATTATCATCTATTCTTATATTTTTCAGGAATTTTTTTGTAATGGCTGCAAACTCAGTTATATATTCTGTCAATTGCTCAAGGGAAAGCACTACCTCAGGAGTCTTGACTCCCGCTATCTCCGAGGCTTCTCCTTTGAGATATGTCGGATCAAGCAGTATTACTGCCCTTGCATTCAATTTTTCTTTAAGTTTTAATATGCTTGCTTGAAGCTGGCCGCTTAAATTTTCCATAATTATATATATAGTAAAAATGCATATTAAATTCTTACGGTATACCAAAAGGCTTAAATCTGGTATGGGCTTATTCTATAAAGGGAACTGTATGGAAGTATTAGATGCAATAAGGAACAGGCGCAGTGTCCGGGAGTTCAAACCTGATATAGTTCCGGACGAAGTTCTGCGGAAAATACTGGAAGCTGCCAGGTGGGCCCCAAGCCCGTTCAATACCCAGCCATGGGAGTTCATAATTATTAAAGATAAATCTACACTTAAAGCTATCTCTAAGATTGCAAGGTATTCAAGTTATCTTGAATTCGCCCCGATGGCGGTTGCTGTGGTCGTGCCGCCTATAAACAGTAAATTCTCGTGGATTGAGAGCATAGGTGAACCCGGATTTGCTGCTGCAATGGCTGTCCAGAATCTGATACTTGCAGCCTGGGATGCGGGGGTCGGGACATGCTGGGTGAGTATTGAACGGGATAAAGTGCGTGATATCCTGAAATTGCCGGATACTCACTTTGTGCTGACTGTAATTCCAATAGGGTATCCAGTAACAGAACCGGCAAAGCATGATGAGAATTCCAGGAAAAAGCTCAGCGATATTATATCCTATGAAACATCCGGAGAAAGAACAGGATCAATATGAATGATCAGGATAACATTAAACCAGAAAGAACCCTTGACTGCGTGGGTCTCTATTGTCCTATACCTATATTCAATACAACACAGGAAATGGAAAAAATGGAAACAGGCCAGGTGCTGGAGATGGTCACGGACGACCCGGCTGCCGTGCAGGATATTCCGCGCTGGGCAAAAAGGGCAGGGCACCAGTTTTTAAAGCTCTTTAAAGAAGGCGAACATTACCATTTCCTTATAAAGAAAGGTTAATTTCCCATGATATTCAACAAATATAACGTTAAAATAACTTTTTTTGACCAAAAACTGTGAATAGCTGTTTTTAGCCCAAAAATACAACCCCTTTGTTTCTGGTGGAAACCTGGGATTAATAATTGTATAAGCTTTTGAGTGTTTTTTTGCAATATTAATAACCTAATTTACCTTTTGTTACTTGCTATAACTTATTTTTAGGAATAAAGCTTCATAAATCGTATTTTTAATATATACAGCAAAAAACCCATATTTCAGATAGAAACTGTAAATAACTGTTTTTTACTGAAATCAGGTAACCCCTTTGTTTCTACTGCAAAATTAATCCCGGTTATCAAATGAATTATTGGTGACATACAGGCATTAAAAGATATCCTAATTACTAACAACCATTTAAAAGTCTATATTTTTAAATTCTACTGTATTAAACGCTGTTATTTGTTTGCAACTTATTTTAACCTTTATTTCAACTGAAAAGTTTATATAAGAACACTTCTATTTATTACCTGTTCACAACATTTCACCCGGCAAGGAGACATCGGAGGGGAAATCCGGATGCCTCGCTGTTCGCCTGTAATGGGCGGACAGCCTTCCAGTAATGTGTGAGGTATCATGAAAATAAGGCTTGAAATCGAAGGAAAAAATGCAGGCAGTGTAAATTACAGAGGGCCTGATTCGGCTGAAATGGCTATTGCTTACCTTAACTCGATTGACGCAGAAGAGATACAGGTTAATTTAGTGAGCGATGATGGTACGAAGGCTTTTGCAGAATTCGAAGGTGAAATATCTGCCATATCTGCATCCAGATTTATACTCTCAGCCGCAAAAAGCAAACTCACCCGGGAATCCCCGCAGGTCGGTGAAAACGGATCAGAACTCACTTTAAAAGAGCGGCTTGAGATGTTCCTGAAGTTTGAGTTTTCCAGAATATGGTTCTCATCCTTTGATGTACAAAAAAAATACGAAGATGTATATGGGAATATCAGTCTCTCAACAGTATCCACATACCTGGCAAGAATGTACAGGGATAATTTGCTCGAAAGAAGAGGAAACCGTAACCAGAGGGAATATCACATCAGGGATGGAACTAATCCCCTGGTGAATATTGAGAATATTGAGTATGCTGCATCAAAATAATGGGCGGGTTGATGAGCCGACCCCCACGGGGCTTACAGCACCCTCGCAACACTGATATCTGTGTTGTCTTTGCTGTAAATTGCACTTCTTGCGCTTTCTTAAACATCCTTGCGGAAGAGATCCCAGTCGAGCCACCTTCCTTTTAAGACCTTGGTTGGTCTTTCAGTAATTACACTTTGGAAGCCTGGATTTATATTTCCAATGTGGTTTTTCTGCCGATCTCCTGCTAGCTCATCGTAGCATGTACTTTATTCACATTGATGTGGATAAAGTAAATAACTATGTTGTTTTGTCATGATTAATAGTTTTCGATAACAAAACAGATATCAAATAAGATAATCGACAGGATAACAGTCAAACGTTACTAATGGTTTCAATCTTGAACATCACATTCAAACCACTAAGCGTCATCTGGACCTTATCGCCAAAGCGCAGTATCTCTTCAACATCAACATTTTTTCCCCACTCATAGACGAAATCATGGGTTCCGCGCATGGGCTTGAAACCCAGCGATAGTAGGCGCTGGTTGATTTCAGAAGGTTTTGCGCCTTCACTATTGAACCAGATAATTAGATAGCTCTTCATGTTTAATAATTACTTTCATTATTATATCACTTTTTTGGTCATAATTTTTCATCTAACCCAAGCTCGGCCAATAGTTTCTTTGCTATATCCAGTGATTCCTCCCGGCTCCCTGCTTTGATTATCATTCTTCCGCTTGGATACATTGAAATTTCCACACCCATATAATTTACCAATAATATATGTTTTGTGGCGATCTTTGTCTCAATTACCCTGCTTACCCTTATAAGATCCATTTTGATATTGGTAGTCACCTCAAATGCAGTCCTGCCTGAACAAAGCCTGGCTGAAATTGTCATGGTTCTTTGAGATGCAATGGAAATATATAAGCATGCGCACAAACTCAATGAAATTGTTATGGTGAGAATGAAGGTATTAATATATATCGTATCAATATTATTATTTTCAATAATTACAGGTACAGCAGCCGGGAAAACGTTGATAAACGGGACCAATATTTATATTACCACAGGCGAGCCCATGGGACTGGAGCAGGGATATGTACTGGTCGCCAAAAGCGTGAGCAACGACGGTTCAGTCTGGCTCCAGTTAATAGATGATGATAAAATAGTAAAAAGTGAAATCGTAAGGGATTACGGATATTTCATGTACAATAAAACCAACACAACAATCCTTTCAATCAAAATTGAAAAAATATATTCCGGTTCTGTTGAAAATCTTGTAGCCCTCTCTGTTTACCAGGTTCCCGACCCTGATAAGCCGGTGCCTGACCGGACGAAAATAAGAGAAAATCCAGAGGACCCCGGAAATGATAGTTCTCTTCCCAGAGTAGTGTCCCGAAGTGAGGTTGCGCTCTGGCCGCTTGGTATTGCTCTTATTGTAATTCTTTTTTATGCCCTGCGTAAGTTATGGTGAAATATGAAAGTCTTGAAAAAAGAACTGAGATTCGGTGAAGGTGAAATATCTCTCATGGCCGAATCCCTGGATGACCTGTGGCATTTGAAATATATACTTGAGCCGAAGGATACGGTATATGCATTTACGAAAAGGAGAATAGAAGGCGCAACTGATAAATTAAGGCCTGAAAAAGCCGATAAGAAAACCGTCCGCCTCGGGATACAGGTCGAAAAGATCGAGTTCCATAAATTCTCAAACCGCCTGCGGGTGCACGGGACTATCATCGATGGGATAGATGCCGGGGCCTACCATACCCTGAATATCGAAGAGGGAACCGATATCTCAATAATCAAGAGATGGAAGAATGACCAGCTTGAAAGGATAAAGGAAGCTGAAATAGCAGCCAGGCGTCCGAAAGTAATAATCGCCACGATTGAGGAAGGAGAGGCATGCATCGGGGTGGTCCGCCAGTTCGGGGTTGAGGAATCTTCAAGCCTGCGGCAGTCTCTTGGAAAAGGCGAGGGCAACAGACGTAACGAGTTCTTCGGGGAACTGGCATCACAATTGAAATGGGCTGCTGAAAAAGTTGATGCTGTGATACTGGCAGGGCCGGGATTCACGAAGGAGGATTTCCTTGATTTTATAAGGACAAGGGAACCTGAACTTTCCAAAAAAGTGGTTCTTGAAGATACCTCATCCATAGGAGTATCGGGTTTCCAGGAAGTCCTGCGCCGCGGGGCTGTAGACAGGATAATGCAGGAATCAAGGATCGGCAGGGAAGCAAAGCTCATAGAGGAATTAATGAAAGAGATCTCGATTGCAGGAAAGGCGGCCTACGGCATGGCCGACGTCAGGAATGCGCAAAGCCTTGGCGCTATCGAAACACTCCTTATCACGGATGAACTGCTTCGCACAGAACGCGAAAGTGACTCGATAGATGATTTTTTAAAAAATGTTGAGCGTTCGCAGGGAAGGATAGTGGTATTCAGCACAGAGTTCGAACCGGGGAATAAGCTTGAATCCCTGGGCGGGATAGCGGCCCTTCTGAGATTCAGGATCAGTTCATGAATTTAAAGGAGGCGGCTGTCGATATAAGGTATCTTCTCGACAGGGGCTACAGGCAAAAAAGCGTTATTGGATTTGTCTGCGATCATTACAGGCTTGATGAGGCTTCAAGGTATATCCTTACAAGAACCATACTTTCGCATGCGGTCTCTCAGAAAAGGCGGGCAAAATTCCTGTCATGTGAAAGTATAAGAGACAGCAATATTATCATTGACGGTTACAATATTATTATCGGAATGGAAAGCATCCTTGAAAAGAAGGCGTATCTTTGCGATGACGGGGTTATAAGGGATACAAGGGGTGTTTTCAGGAGTTTTAAAATTTCAGGCAGCGCGGAGAAAGCGATCGATTTAATAATGCTGTTTTTAAAAGAAAAGAATCCTGCTTATGTTTGTTTTCTTCTTGATTCACAGATAAGCAACAGCGGCCTGCTTGCAAAGATGCTACGTGAAAAAATCAGTTATTACGGGTTTAAAGGAGATGCAAAGACTTCAAAACACGTAGATTTTGATTTGAAGAATTCAAAAGACATTGTTGCATCAAGCGATGGGGTGATAATAGATGAAGCTCCAAAACTGGTGAATTTCCTGTACTGCCTGGTATCGGGATTTAAGCATCTGGATTAATCAAATAATTGCCACCGATTTCCATATCATTACTATCCATCCCCATCGTCATTTTAGCTCTCACAAGTCTGATTTCCCCGTATGAATAATTATCGCCCAGCTTTTCCTTTATCGGCTTCAGGGTTTCTCCCCCCAATTCAAGAATCACCTGCGATATCACATCGAACTTTTCCTTCTTTATCAGCTTCCCGACCTGGATATTTTCACCTGTCAGGATCAGTTTTTCAATGTGGCCATAGACAGTGTTCAAAGACAAATTCCTTTTTAATGTGATCTCATCAAGGTTCATATCCATATTTAGCATTTCCAGGGTCACATACTCGCTTGACTGTTTTTTGACAGGCTGTCTGGTCGGGCTGAATGGGCTGATTGGACTGGCTTGGCTGGTTGGACTGGTTTGGTTGGTTGGGCTGGTTTGGTTGGCTGGGCTGGTTTGGTTGGCTGGGCTGGTTTGGTTGGCTGGACTTGTTTGGTTGGCTGGACTGGCTTGGTTGGCTGGACTGGCCGGGTTAAGTTTCTCACAGAACCTGCGGATTTCGCTTATGAAAATAACTCCATATCTTGCAAGCTTCTTATCTCCCACACCTGTTATCTTCCGGAAATCTTCGGGTGTACATGGGCGCCGCGCGGCCATCTGCTTCAGGCTGGCATCATTAAAGACCATATACGGAGGATAATTCTCGGCATCAGCCAGCGTCTTCCTTAATGTCCGAAGTACTTCGAACAATCCCTCATCGTCAGGAACAGTCCCTATTGTTGATGGTTTTTCGACAACAGGGGGCTTTACAAGGAATATTTTTTCCTTCCTCTTCCCTGATAGCATATCCCTGCCCTTCTGGCACAATTTCAGGACCGGATATTCGCCTTCCAGCATGAGATAGCCGCGCCTGAGGAGTTCCCTTATGAACCCGTGCCATGTTTTCTTTGGGAGGTTTTTACCTGAGCCGTAAGATTTTAATGCTGCATGGCCATTATGCGTGACGCGGCTGCTCTTACTTGCAGTAAGCACGTCTATGCAATAATTTATCCCGAACTTCTCATCCAGTTCCTCGATACAGGAAAGGATGGCCAGTATCTCGCCTGTTGCTTCAATCTCATCTTTTGGCATGAGGCAGTTATCGCAGCCGCCGCATTTTTCCCCTTTATAGTCTTCACCAAAATAAGCCAGGAGCAGCTTTCGCCTGCATATGTTCGTCTCACAAAAATTTATTATGTCCATCAGTTTATTATGCGCTATCTGCCTTTCCTTTTCATTTGCCATCTGGCTTATAAAATACTCTATCTTCTGCCTGTCGCCGTAACTGTAGAAAAGCACGCAATCGCTCTTCAGCCCGTCCCTGCCGGCCCTCCCTGTTTCCTGGTAATAGGCCTCAAGGTTTTTGGGGAGGTCATGATGTATCACAAAACGAATATTTGGTTTATCGATGCCCATTCCGAAAGCGATAGTTGCGACAAGTATTTCCACATCGTCTTTTATGAACTTTTCCTGGTTCATTGACCTTACACCTGCCGAAAGGCCTGCATGATACGGAAGCACCCTGAACCCGGCGTTCTTTAAGTTTTCCGCAAGAGAGTCCACGCTCTTTTTGCTGTAGCAGTAGATTATGCCTGATTCCCTGGGCTTTGTTTTTAAGAACTCAACGATCTGCCTGAATGCTTCCTTCTTGGGCCTGACATAATATACAAGGTTCTCCCTGTTGAAGCTGGCAACATATTTTTTGCAATCTTTGAGGGCAAGCTGGTTTATGATATCCTCCCTGACCTTCTGCGTGGCAGTAGCGGTAAGGGCTATTATGGGGACATCAGGAAATGACGAGCTTATTATCTTTAACTGCCTGTATTCAGGCCTGAAATCATGCCCCCATTCAGAGATGCAGTGGGCTTCATCAATTGCAAAGAGACTTATCTTTAATCCTTTCAGGAAGGAAAGAAACGTTGGGATTGTCAGTCTTTCAGGCGCTATATAGAGCAGCCTGACCTTATTCTGCAAAAGAGAAGATTTTATTTTTGCGATTTCCTCGTATTTCAATGAACTGTTGATATATTCAGCAGGGATGCCGTTTGACCTGAGGCTGTCCACCTGGTTCTTCATCAGGGAAATGAGGGGTGAGACAACTATCGTCAATCCTTTAAGAAGCAGGGACGGGTACTGATAGCACAGGGACTTCCCGCCGCCTGTGGGCATGAGCACAAGCACGTCGCTCCCTTTCAGGACGTCAAATATAATATCCTCCTGGAGCTGCCTGAATTCGCAATAGCCGAAATACCGCCTGAGTACCTCTTTATCGATGCCCGGAATCGTGGCTTTTTTCTTTGCTTCGGGTTTTACCGCCTTTTCAACAGTTTTCAATTTCGGGCACAGGTCAAAAAGCCCTTCATTTTTTAACCCGCACCTGCCGGACGCCTCGCATGTGATGCAAACCTGCATGAAAGCTATTGACAATTGCAATCAGGATAACGGTTTCCATTCAGTTTTTTCAGAAACAAAGGTTTTTAGCCCTTCATGTGCTATATAAAGATGGTTTACAGGTTATAAAATTAAGTGGACAGTAAGGACAGGAGATAAGAAATTATGAAGAACGTTGAAATGTCAGTTGAAGGGAACATCTTAACGATCAAGGTGGATTTAACCAGGGATTTCGGGCCGTCGTCTTCCGGCAAGACGATTATTATAGCTTCAAGCGAAGGTAATCAGTCCGTTCCGGGGAAAGAAGCGATCAAAATTGGGCTGAATGTGTATAAGAAAAAATGACCTGTCACGGTTTGAAATTGCCTAGCAGATGGCGTATGGATTCAAAAGATGCGCTTGTTGTTTTTGAAGGGAAAAAAGTACGACGAACATGGAACAATAACGAATGGTGGTTCGTTTTAGAGGATATAGTCTATATATTAACTGATTCCAGCGATTCTATTTTGAAGAGAACAAGAATGCTGCAAAAGAAGGAGGAACTGTTGCCAGAGTGGCAAGAGAAGAATTGAAAAGAAGCAGGGAGAAGGTAGTTTCCAGGGAGAATTATATTAATGAACCTCAAATAAGGAAAAATCAAGAGAAATTCCATGAAAAAAATCGGAATCGCAGTAACAGACCCTGATGACTGGACCGGGGTTGCCCTGGGGAACGCTGTCCGGCGCATCGGTATGCAGCCCCTTAAATTCAGCTTCACAGCAGCGACTTCGGATATCCAGGAAGGGAAGTTATACGCTGGCGACCTCGACCTGTCAGCGCTTGATGCTATCATCGTAAGAGACATGGGGCCAAGCACCAAAAATGACATATCCTTCAGGTTCGATATACTCTGCCAGCTCAAAGAGCTTGGGGTAGAAGTAATCAATTCGCCTGAATCCATCGCGCGGGCTGCGAACAAGTACGTTTCAAGCTATCTCTTCAGAAGAAACGGCATCACCACCCCCGGAACAGTGGTGACCAATAACCTTGATGAAGCCGTAAAGGCGCTCTCTACCTTCGGATGCGCTGTAGTGAAACCTGTTTTCGGATATAAAGGGATCGGTGTGGAGCGCATTGAAAACAACGAGGCGGGATTAAAGAAGCTCAAGGAACTGCTTGAAAAAAACAACCTGCTCTACATACAGGAATTCATATCCAATCCCGGAAGGGATATAAGGGTATTCGTGGTGGATAATAAAGTGGCGGGTTCCATATACAGGATCGCGCCGCCCGGAAGCTGGATAAATAACCTGAGCCAGGGCGGCAGCGCCAGACCATGCATATTAACAGGTGAGCAGGAAGAACTTGCCCTGAAAGCTGCGCAGGCAACAGGTACGGTCTATGCCGGTGTGGATATTATTGAGGGTGACAGGGATTATGTTATAGAGATTAACGGGACGCCATCAGGGAAAGGCATTTTTGAAGCCAGCGGGGTTGATGTTGCCGTTAAGATTGCCGGGTATTTGAGGAATCTGCTGGAATAACCGGAACTGATTCAGGACTCTGCAAAAACCAGGCAAAAGATTGAATATCTTTTAAACGATATTAACAGTAAATGGTAACGGACTTTACATCAGACTTTACTTTTTTTATCCAGGCATTCATAGCCATTTTTTCAATCGTCAATCCCCTCAGCGGTGTGATGGCTTTTATCTCCATAACATCACACATGAACAAGGAGGACAGGATATACGTTGCAAAACGCTGTTCATTTATTGCCTGCATTATAGCCATTATTTTTGCATTATCAGGGGAATATATATTGCAGAATCTTTTCCAGATCACGGTAAATCACCTGAGGATAGCAGGCGGCGTTTTACTGTTCCTTGTGGCAATGGACATGCTGTTTGGCAGGATAACAAGAGAGAGCATTACATCCGAGGAACTCAAAGATGCTGCGCAGAGGGAAGACGTCTCGATTTTCCCTATGGCAATGCCCATGCTAACAGGCCCGGGCGCAATTACAACTATCATATTATATACTGCCACAGGTACTGATAAAATAAAAGCGGCTGAATATAATCTTGATCCGATATCGGCAAAAATTATTGTGATAGGGGCTATCCTGCTCACGTTTGTAATTACTTTTGTGATTTTCAGGTTTTCAGATTATTTTAACAAAGTTGTCGGGCTAACAGGTATGATGGTAATGACGAGATTAATGGGCCTTTTCCTTGGCGCTATAGCTGTCAGCTTTATTGCAGATGGGATAAAAGGATTGTTTGGATTGAGCTAAGATGAATATCCTTGTTGTCACCGGGAGGCTGGCAGAAAAGACGGTAGGGAAGTCGGTTCGAAATGAAGCCGAAATTCTTGTCCTTGATATAGAGGTGGCAGCGTTTACCACTCCCGGTCTACTCCGGCGTTCCCTGCCCCATAAAAAGTATGACCTGATACTTATTCCGGGTCTTGCATCGGGGGATTTTTCAGGACTTGAAAAAGAAATAAACACGCCAATAAGGCTTGGACCGAAACATGCTGTTGACCTCGGTTTTGTTCTTTCTTTTGCTGAGAACACTCCTTTTTCCACACAGGTCCCTGCATGTGAACTTTTGACTGAAAAAAAAAGATCAGATGCGATTGGAAAAATAAACAAACTTGAGATGGAGGCGGCTGCTTCCCTGTTCATAAAAGGGGTAAAGATCGGCGGGAATTCCCGTATGAAAGTGATGGCTGAAGTGGTGGACGCCGGGAATTTGGAACAACAAAAGTTGATCGACAGGATATTGTATTTCAAAGAACAGGGCGCTGACATAATCGACCTTGGAATATCGCTTGAAACGACAAGGGAACAGGTAAGAACTGCGGTATTAACTGCAAAATCTATCACCTCCCTGCCTCTTAGCATCGATACGCTGGAACCCGGCCTGATAAATGAGGGACTGGATGCTGGTGCAGACATCGTACTGAGCCTGAATTCTGAAAATATTAATGAAGTAAGGGATAATATCATCAGGAGTTCTGCTGCCGCCGTAATAATCCCCGATTGCTCCTGTGAGCTTGAGAGCCTTTTTAACACAATCGTATCAGCCCGTGATTCAGGAATAAATAATATAATTGCAGATCCCGTGCTTGAACCACTGGGTCACGGATTTGTTGAATCAATTGACAGGTATTATGAGTTCAGGAAACGCGACGGGTCAACACCGCTGTTTTTTGGCGCAGGTAATGTGTCAGAACTAATGGATGCGGATTCTGCGGGAATCAATGCATTGCTTTCAGGTATTTCAATGGAGCTTGATGCGAGTATCCTGTTCACTCCCGAATACAGCGATAAGGCCCGCGGCAGCGTGCATGAGTTAAAAACAGCTTCAATGATGATGATTCTTGCAAGAGAAAGGGGCAGCGCTCCCAAGGACCTGGGTATCGATCTCCTGGAGATAAAAGAAAAAAGAAGGCGGGAGTTCGGGAAGCTGCCTGTTTCATCCATAAAAGCAGAGGGCAGTAGGCAATGGCATCTTGATCCTGCCGGCTGCTTCAAAATCGAGATCACGGAGGATGAAATCAGGGATGGGAAGCCCAAGTCCGGAAAAATCGTTGCAAAGCATAAGAATAAATCCATCGAAGGTGAAACGGCCAAAGAAGTTCTTGATACGATACTTCGTTTCGGCCTTGTTTCGAATCCTGACCATGCAGGTTATCTTGGAAGAGAACTAATGAAAGCCGAAATTGCCCTGAAATTCAGGAGGAGTTATTCCCAGGATGACAAGTTTTGATTTGATAAAACAATTTTACAATGATGAAGATGATATTGCGGGAATTCTTACCGCTGCATTGGATAATGATCCTCCCGGATTAGATGATGGTGTTAAGCTTCTTGAATGCAGCAATATCAACCTTACTGGTGCGGCTGCTGACATGCTGAGAAAAGACAGTGCAGGAGAGCTTGTTACTTTCGTTATAGACAGGAACATAAATTACACCAACATCTGCTCTTCAAAATGCAAATTCTGTGCATTCTACAGGGAGCCCGGGGCAGAAGATGCATATGTCCTTGGAATAGATGAGATTATTTCAAAAATTGACGAGGCAGTCAGGCTCGGCGCGACCCAGATATTGATACAGGGAGGAGTGAACCCTTCAATTACCATAGAATATTACGAAGAGATGCTAAGGCAGGTTAAAAAAAGGTTCAATGTCCAGATGCATGCGTTTTCACCTCCTGAGATAGTTCACATCTCGAAGCTGTACGGGGCAGGCATCAGGGAAACGATCTCGCGCCTGCATGACGCAGGGCTTGATTCCATTCCAGGAGGTGGGGCTGAGATACTTGATGACAGGGTACGCAGTTATGTTTCACCGGATAAGATCGGATGGGAAAAATGGCAGGAAGTCATGCTTACCGCCCATTCGCTCGGGATCCCGACAACTGCAACGATGGTATTCGGGCATGCCGAAACCCTGAGGGAAAGGGTTGAACACATTATCAGGATACGGGATATGCAGAAAAAAACCAGCGGCTTCACTGCATTCATTCCGTGGAGTTTCCAGTCAGAAAACACGCAGTTAAGCGGGAACTCGACAGGAATAGATTATCTTAAAATTGTCGCAGTATCGCGGATTTTGCTAAATGGTTATATCAGGAACATCCAGGCTTCATGGGTAACGCAGGGGCTTTCCATGGCCCAGGTGGCATTGAACTACGGGGCCAACGACCTCGGGGGGACAATGATAGAAGAAAATGTTGTCAGGGCTGCAGGTGTGCCGTTTCACAGCAAGAACGTAGAGGAATTCGTGCATATAGCTAAAAAAATGGGGCGTCCCATAGCGAAAAGGGATACGCTGTATAATATATTAGAGCGATATTAGTCATGCCATTTACACCATTCCACTGGGGGCCGGCTGCTTTGGCAGGTTTGATTTTTTCCAGGGTATTTTATTTCCCGGCGCTTCTTGCAGCCAGCGTGATAATTGACATTGAGCCGTTTAGCATCCTGGTTTTCGGTCTGGATTACCCCCTTCATGGATTTTTCCACAGTTTCCCGGGCGGGTCCCTGATCGCAGTATTTACCTCTGTCGTTATTTATTTTTTCAGGAATGACATAAATAATTTGATGAGGCTGTTCAAACTTGAACAGGTTTCATCATTTAAGAAAATTTTATGGACTTCGTTTTTCGGTGTTTATTTACATATCCTGCTTGATGCAACGATATATGGAGACATGAAGCCGTTTTATCCTGCCGGGATTAACCCGTTCTATGGGTTTTTCTCAGCGGGGCAGGTTTATCTTTTTTCGGGTTTGTCGCTCCTGGCTGCAATAATCGTATATCTGGTCAGGATTTTCTTTGTAAAAAAGAACTGAACTTTTTCAGTTAAGTTCGTACTTCTGTGTCACAGTATTGAATGTTGGCGGGATCATCCTGTATTTTTTCGCCCAGACTATCCAGCCATTTTCGTATATGGCGGTGGCATAATCATCGTAAAGCACTATTCCATAATAGTCATATTTTTTAGAATTTATTTTAATAGTATTGTTATTACGGTATAATTTGTATGCTGCCCTGTCTTTGTCATCACCTATCTCAACTTCATTTTCCTTAAAAGTATAAACCAGAGACGGTTGCCATTCGGCCCACTGGACTTCGAGCCTGAAAGGTACTTGGGGGATCAGACTCTTATAGCGTGATTCTAAAGCCTCCGTAATTTTTAAGAATCATTAAACAGATTATTTAATGGGGGTATTAAAATGACAATAACACCAAGAGGTGAATCATT
>VEPN01000032.1 GCA_012026835.1 Candidatus Methanoperedens sp.
TTGAGAGTTTTATTTCTTTTACTCTTTGATAACATTTAAAAGTACATTGTTCGTATGTATACTAATAATTTCGGGTATATAGGCTATGATCGACTATATCTGTTGTTAAATCTATGTCTTTGGAATTTAGATATGAAATTACGTCTAAAATAATTTGAGGCGCGTTAGAGTAATCAAAATCAATAGAATACTCTTGCTTTTCAGGATTATAATCAAAGTTCAAAACTGAACTGAAATATACCCTGTGTATACCTTTGGACAGAATGGGATTATTAGAAATATCTAAAATTATTTTTTGTGAAATTATTTTAAGTTGAGACATTTTAAATTCTATTTGGTCTCTAATAGTTTTGCAGTTAACTCAGCAATGCTATTTAAAAGCTTAATTATTTCTGTATCTTTCATATTTGTGTGTTTTGGATCAATGCTTTCGATACTACTCAAAGCTCTTTTAAGGAGTGTTTTAGGCTTGTCGGATTCTTTATGAGCCTTATAAGTATCTACGATATCTGCGAAATCCTCTTTAAAATCCTCGGCTATATTGGTGAGTGTCTTAGGTTTTATCTTTTTAGGAACTTTTTTATGTTCGACCCTTTCTGATTCATCTCTACTTTCCTTAGATTCTTCTCTGATTTCTTCTTGTGCACTTTGTGTCTTTTCAATAGTTCTTTCGACTGATTTTTTTAAATCCTCTTTAGTCTTTATATCAGTCATGAGATTTTTAATCCTACGAACTTCCATATGTGGTTCTTTAGCAATAATAAGTTGAAATCCTGCTAAAGTGGCATAATGAATATCTTCTGCACTCATATTTTTCTTTTTGAAAGTCGAAATACAATTTTGAAGATCAATAAAATGTTCATGCCATCCTTTTACTTCTTCGTAATCATTGGGCTTTTCGATAAATTCTAAATAACCATCAATTAACTTTAAACGTTCAAGTCTTTCCTTAATATCATCCTCGGTAAAACCTCCGAACAGTGAATTGGCGATTTGTTTAGATGCAAGACCGATCCGTGTGCCTTCTTGTATCTTAAGTAATTCATTAATAGGACCATAATCTTTTCGATAAGGTCTAGATAACTGGAGATCTATTTCTAATCGGTATATATCTTTTTCATCTATACTTTGGGGAAGTCGGGCTACTGTCAAATAGCCATATTTAGGATCTGATTCTTGTAAATCCTCAAATACAGCCATTCTTCTGTTGCCATTTATCACAACACCATCAAAAGTCATTATTCCAGGATCTATCTGGCCAATTTTTATTAAATTGTCTTTTAAAAGTTGCGTAGTATTTTCATCTTCTCCGAGTAATAATTCTTTTATGATTTTTCTATCCTCTTGATTTAACGGATCTAGTTCTCTTCCAATCTTATTTTGTTTTTGCATTATCTCCGCTGCGAACCGCCCATTTCGCTTATTATAAATCAAAAATTCAATTGGAAGTTTATAAACATCTAACAGCTTAAGTTCCCCTTTTAATTGAACAGCTAATTGATTTTTTTGTAAACAGTCTTTATTATTTCTGACATAAGAGTCAATCTCAGTTGCCTTTGCAGAGTTTATTTCCATATTTTCGACCTCATTTAAATATAAAAATTTAAAAATTATTCTCTCCAAAACTCCCTGAATCTAATCCACTAAGCAGGGTTATCATATTTTCAGTTGGTGCTGGACATTGTGTTAAACGGGCAACTGCTAGTGAGAAAATAAAACTTTTTTCATCAGCTTCATTAAATTCAATGGAAGCTTCATTAAGCCTCTTCTTCCACATATATATATGCGTATTTATCCATTTTCTAAAATAATTATCTTTTATAACTTTTTTTTCCCCTAACTTCATAGGACGACAACAGAATACAGAATCCCACTTAATACTTCCACTCGTGCTATGGAAACCGCTTCGCCCTTCTGAACGTACAGGAAATATGTTCATTACCTCAAAACTATTTTCTGTCAAGGCAATTGCCAATGACATCCAAGCTTTTATATCTTTATGATGATAAGTAAAAATCATCATTCCATCTGGTTTTAACACACGTTTACATTCTTGGAATACTTTTATAAGTCCATTGGCATATCTATCATGTTCTTCTTTAGTTTTTCTTGACACAAAAAGCGCTTCTTTATAAGGCGTAGAGGAGTTATTCCATATATTATATTCTTTCAATTGGTCTTTTATCCATACATAGTAAAAATCTGCCATTTCTGAATATGATAGATTATCATAGTAAGGAGGGTCGGTTAAAATCAAATCTATGGTCGAATCTTGGAGGGAAAATAAATCCTCTGAAGATTTGTTCAGAAGTAAGCATTGAGCATCCCTGTTATACCATTTTTGTGGGTCTGATGTTACTATCGCTTCTAAGTTTTCTTTGGTATATATTTTCTTAAGTTTTCCATTGATATATGACAGCTCATAAGGGTTAGCACAATATTCTTTTCCTCTCAACATTTTAGAAATAGCCGATGTAAAGCTACCTCTGCCAAATCTAATACCCCACACGTTTCCCTCTACGGGTCTTGTCACCATTCTATAGGCATGTAGTCCGAATAAGGGGGTTAATTTTCTATAACCAAAAGCATAAGAACATAACATATTGTTGCTAGCCAGTGAATCGGAAAATGCTAATAATATAAACTCGCGGACATTAACGTCCTTTATTTTTAAGATTTCATCGTAAATTAACGAAAGACTGAGCAGTTGCCTTTTGTTGAAAAGTTGGTAGTAGTGAGTATATCCATAACTTAAAGGTCTGGGATCTTTCCTATTTTCTGTGGGGATAGGATTCCGTGGGAAAAGTAGGCTTTTTTCTTTCTGATCAAACATTTCGCATGCTTTATTGAAAAGTTCGTTATCATAATCAGATACCGCTTTAAATTCACGACTATTCGTAACAGGATGTAAATATTCTAAAGCAAAGATTTTTTTTGAAATTGGCACTCCCGGCTTTGATAGACCCCTTATTGAACCCTGAGATTGACAGTTTGGGCACCTATAAATTGCCTTCTTAATAGGTCCTTTATTTATTTCAATATAAGTTCGACATTTTTTACATTGACACCTGTCTTGATCTATTGGAATCTCACTTATTGTGTGACAATCTGGGCAAAAGACGACCTGGTATTGCTTTTTATGCGATTCGTATAATTTAAAATGAGGATGAGCTTCAAAGGAAAAATTACAATCCGGACATTTGATAACATCGACCCAAAAGTGATAAATCACCTCTGCAAACTCGCCATTCTCCAATTTGGTCTTATAAAAAGTTTTTATTGTTTCTTCTAATTTCTCTTTTATTCTCTCAAATTCCTTTTTTACAAGTACTGTATCGCAGACTTCCAATTCTTTTTTAGTAATAAACCAAGCTACTGGGTCTATATCAACTCCAACTGTTCTAAATCCACATTTTGTTGCCTCAATTATAGAGGTTCCACCGCCCATGAAGGGGTCCAGTAAAGTTAGGTTTTGTTGTCCGTCATTTTGATAGAAAGATTTCCACAATGTTTCTTTTCGGGTTCCAGACTCATGTTGAGTGGATTTTAAAAACATGCGGAAGTTGCTTCCTAATCTTCTTGCCCACCATTTGTGGATTTCATAAACGGGTCGTTTTTTGTTACCCTCGCATAGAGCGATAGGATAGAGTTCTTCTACAGGAAAATCTCGTTCAATCCTTGCTGGTTCAGGCGTACTCATTTTCATTAGCCCCGTTCGAGTCCGTCTTTTGATAAGATCTAAATTCTTCACCAGTCATATATCTGCCTATTGTCCACATCGCTTCATATTGTATAGTTTTTTTGGTACATATATAATAATACTTCCTCTTTATTAATCGTTTCCATATTCATCTTATCTCTCCATCGTTCCTTCAAATACATAGCCGCTTCTGCCACATTCCGCTTAGTAAAATATATCGGCAACAATCATCAATCGGGATGCATCAACAGAGGGCAAATCCTGTAACTTCATTTCTCCAAGTAAAAGTGACATCGCATTTACTCCCATAATTCATCTCGGCTCATACCTTGTCTTATACCCCGGATTCCTCTCAGGCCTTAAAGCATTGGGATAATTCCAGTCCGTCTTGATGTCCACAGATACTTCTTTGATCCTTTTGAACACCTCATAAGGCTCAGGAATAGCAATGAACTTATCATAAATATTTGCGCCTTTGTTAGTTGTCCTGCCTGAAAAAGCCTGTACCGTACCCACACCTAATAAATTCTCAATCGGGTTTACATTCACTTCGATATCCGATATCTTATCGTAATCTATCGCCTTAAAATCGGTTCCCCAGAACCCGCTTCTCATCATCAGGCGTTTATTCGTGTATGCATAGAACGTATTGCCGTGGACAAGGAACAGGCGCATCATATTGAGAATACTTGCATAGAACGGGAAAAGGTGAATGGCAAAAAATGGTATCATAAATGATGCTGCCTCACCATTCATATTCCTGATAAACCCAAAATAGTCAAAAGCACCCCAGAGCAGCCCAAAAATCAAAAATGGGATTCCACTCATAATGAATGGTATAAATGCGGGCTTTCCAACCCAGAGTATCCTTTCATCCTTATCCCTTACAGCTTCAAATTGCGGAGGGGTGCTTGTATCAATTAACATATATCTCCTTTGGCCACCATTATGTTTTTAAAGTCTAAACTATCCTAACGGATTTATAATTTTCTCCATGGGGTTAAAAAAGTGTCCTGAACGCAGTTCCCAACAATTTAATAAGCTTCTTCTTATCCCCTTCCATTACAAGTTTCTGCATGAGGACAGAGGGATGATCCATATCGCCATATTCCGTGATAATATCTCTTATCTCAGGCTGGTTCAGGTACGCTACTAACTCATTCAGGCCGTCATCTCCCAGTTTACCGAGACTCTTATGAATCCTCATCCCTATGGAGAGTTCCCGCCCTACAGCCTTGCGCCATCCTTTTTCGTACTCCGCAAGGCTCGCCTCATCTCTTGAAGCACGCGCAGCTACCTCGCCAGCTATCTTTGCGCACACGGCGCCCATGTAAACACCCCCTCCCGAGGTTGGCTTAACCTGTCCGGCCGCATCGCCTGCAAGCAGCACATTATCTTTTATGGTCTTATCCGGGGGGCCAAGCGGGATTCCGCCAAGCACATACTCCGTGCGCGAGCCTTTGTATCTTGAAGCCACAACAGGATGGCTCATGAGTTTTTCAAGGCATTGCAGCGGTGAAACATCATCCTGGTTCTTTGCAAGACCGATGCGTGCCATGCCGGAAAAAGGGACAGCCCATGCAAAAAAACCCGGGGCAACATCATTTCCTGTGAAAATCTCAACGTATTGCGGGTCTTTTGCAGTGTAGGGAGCTTCAAGCTGTATCCCTGACAGGAATTTCTTACAGCGCGAAATTCCGGCTGCGCGGCCAACGCTGCTCTGTATCCCGTCTGCGCCGATTATGATACTTGAATGGATCTCCTTTTTCTCACCCTCCGATATTACCGATATCTTTCCCTTCCCGAGACCAGTAAAACGTGTCCTTAATAAGAGGTCAGTCCCCTCATCCAGCGAGCGCTCAACAAGCGTCCTGTCGAACATTTTCCTGTCTATGACATAAGCTTTTACATCCTTCCCGCGTATGCACAGTTCTTCACAATCCGGGGCGTACACAAAAGCCCCTTTCATCTTTGCAAGAACATAACTTCCCTCCCCGACCTCGCATTCCCCAAGAGCGGCAGTACTTACAAGCCCCGTGCACTGGACTGGGGAGCCTATGCTTGCATGCTCCTCTATAAGCAGGGTGCTTGCACCGTTTTGGGATGCGTATTTTGAGGCCATGGCACCCGCAGGCCCGGCGCCAATGACCACGACATCATATTTCATGTGCCCAATAATGTCCAGGTAGATAAATAACCCTTAGCAGAAAGCTTTTAAGAATCCATGACGATACAACATACCATGAAACGTACTTATCACCAGTTCCCCCAGAAGCCTGAGCTTGAACAAAAATATAATTTCAAAGCTGACCTTCCCTATATCGTAAAAGCAATGGCTGGGATGGACGGGCAGTTCGGGACTTTTATTACAGACACCCCGGACCTTAAAGGACGTCCCATAACTGCAAAGCGGACAATAGATGTTGAAATCACAAACAAAAGAACTGATTTCACTTCACTGAACAAATACTCTCTTGATTCCATACTTGCAGATATAGACAACGAAGGAACCATAGATTTCAGAGTCATCCTGAAATACTCATTCCTTGATAAAAAATATGACCGCGTACCATTCAAGGGAGACTCTTTTTATGTACGTACAAATCTTGATAATAACGTGCTTACCCTGAAAGTACATCATATCGAGGGAATGGGCAGGACCGAATGCTCGCGAATAGCAGATACCATTGTTGAAGAAATAAGAAGAAACGCGCCAGATGTCTGACCTTATATATACTGTTTCGATGCCCTTTTTAAGAAAGGGGAAAGAAACGCTCAAAGAGAGCGATTTTGTGCTCGCGCTTGCGATCGATCTTAACTGGTTCACTCCTGAAGCCGCAAAAAACATACTGGCCCTTGCCGGGAAAGAGGGGCTTTTGAAAAAGGATGGGGATGTTATAAGTCCTGCATTTGATCTTGGCTCAGTAAAAATACCTTCAGGATTCAAACCCCAGCAGTCTGTTGTTGAAAAAAAATCGCTTTTTGACAGGGTGATTGATCGTATCATACAGGGCACAGGCATGGAAAAGCGTAAAGTGATATCACTAATAAATAAAAAACAGGAAGATCTGTGCAAACTCGTTGAAATCGAGGTAAGCGCCATCCTCGTTGCCCTGGAACACGGGATAGCTGCCGATGACCTCATCGATGAGGAATATAAGGCTTTAATTAGTCCTTTGCTTTCTTCGTGAAGATCTCAATAAATTCATCGCATTCCTTGATGACTTCATTTGCAGCTTTTTTAATTATTGCTATCGGGTCTGCGCCGTCTGTCCTCACGAAAAGGATAGGGTCGCTTATTGTTGTATGTTTGATATCATACGACGCTATTTCAACGTGTTTGTTGTTCAGTAAAGCGGTTTTCAATGTATTGAGGAGCGTATGGGTCTCCCCGACGACCTTGATGCTTATCTCGTTCTCGGTCTTATTGACGATTGTAAGTTCCATGATATCACCTAAATAATGCCAGTCCCGTAATCAGAGGACAGTTTTCTTGTCTCGTTCCTGTTGCATTTGGGGCATTTGAGTTTCCCGTTATCCTTTTTCAATGCAGTCCTGCAATTGCCGCAATAAGCTTTCATCACACCGAGTTCTTTATTCACTGTGGTAAGGCGCATGTTCCTCATATCTATGACCCTTGCTTTGACAATATCAAAAGGTGAAAATTCATAATATAATTCCTTCACATAAGCGTCCTTGACATTTGAAACGTGGATTGCGGCCTGCTCGGCATTAAATATTTCCCGCTCGCCCCTTCCTTTGATACCTGCAATCTCAACAAGTGCTACTGAATCTTTCACATCAGTCACCTGGCCGATAACGATGTCCCCAACCTGCAGGTTGGGGGGCGTATTCGTGACAGGGGTTATTGAAATCGAGCGCTCCTTATTATTTATCTTTACTATTCCGGTGGTTGCGGCATAAATATTGCCTTTATCTACGAAGGTCCCGGTTTTTCCCGTCAACTCCTCCGATGTTCCGATAAGGTCTCCAGGCAACACGATTCTGGTTTCTTCCTGTACTTCCTGTGTCTCCTCTTCAGGTTGTTCTGTCTCCTCTTCTACTTCTTCTTCAATTTCCTGGGGAGCCTCTTCTGCCTCTAAAATCTCTTTTTCTTCAGTTTTATCAGCTTTCTCACTTTCTTCGCCTTTTCCAAGCTTTCTCCTGCTTGTAATCTTCCGTCTCTTTATTCTAATAATGATCCCTCTATCTTTTCTCGATCCTGAATATCTCTGCTTTTATGACCTGTACTTCCCTGGTATGGAATCTGAATGTCCTTTTAATGGGAAAATCAATTAATATATGCTCTGTTATGACCGACGGGCTGATAAATTTTTTTATGAACTCGGCACTTCCGGCATTGTGTATGGAGTAAACCACGCTGCTTAGTTCGAGGGCTTTCCTCAAAAAAGGGCGGTCGCTTCCTTTCACCTGTGCGCCAAACGGCGGGTTCATCACCACCGAATGCGCTTTACCGCGCACCTCATTTATGCTGCTGCATACGAACTCGACATCTGCGCCAAGCTTCTGTGCATTTGCCCGTGCAATCTCAAGAGCGTCTCTATCGTCATCAAACCCTATAACCTTTTCTGCTCCAAGGAGCTTTGCCCCGATGGCAAGTATTCCGCAGCCGCACCCAAGGTCATAGACAGTATCCGCGATATCCCCTTTCATGAATGCATAATGCAACAGTTCGGCTGCCACGGTTGCAGGCGTGGAATATTGTTCTTTTGATGGTTTCGGGGAAGAAAAGCCGCAAACCTGTTCCAGCAGTATCTCAAGATGTTTTTTTCTCATGTTTTTTTAGCTGTGAAGTGGAGGGCAGGCAGCATGGCTTCCCCGTGGATATTTACCTGTTCAAAATACTGCTTTGCAAAGGCCTTTATTCCCAATCCGTCAGCATCCTTTTTTACCAGGTTTCCAAGCATCAAAAGATGCGACCTTATAAAATCCCTTGGTAAGACTATCTCGCGTTTTATGGTTTCGACAGTGATCTCACCAAAGCCTGATAAGGAAAGCTGCCTGCTTATATCTTCGAATTCATGTGAGTAAAGAGCGCCTGAATTTCTAAGCAGTTCGTTGAATAAAAAGCTTGAGCGTTGCGCTTCATTCTGTGGAACCCACAGAAGGATCATGAAAGAAAAAACGGACTCGCTGTTCAATACTCTTGTCACTTCTTTAAAAATCGGGCCGAGCATGTCAAAAGGGACGAGGTCGAAGTAGTGGTATGAGATAACGGCGTCAAAAATCGAATCCCGGAATGGCAGATTTTGCGGTTTTATGAGGACAGCGTTTTTCAGGGGTCTTTTGGTCGTGACCCCGAAGACCGGGGAAGCAAGTTCATTAAAAAGTGCTCCCCCCAGATCGAGTACGCGCGTTTCCGGCTTGATATCAGACCGTTTAATAAATTCCTGTCTGTCTTTTGCTGCGTAGGGCATAATGATCAAAAATTCGGCTGTTCCAGGTTAGAATTCTCCTTCGATAGGACTAATCTTTACCTCTATCTTAATAAATATTAGGTTCGCCATTTTAATCTCATTAAATCCTGACCTCATCTATCAGGAAAGGTGGGTAAAAAACGCCGTTCTCGGTGATGACCGCGGTTACATTTTCCATAGGTGTGGCATCAAAGGCTGGATTATAAACCTTAACATCAAGGGGTGCTATCTGGTGTTTTCCGAAATACATCAGCTCTTCGGGTTTTCGAAGCTCGATCTCGATATCGTCTTCATAGTGCTCAAAATCGAAAGTCGATACCGGTGCAGCGATATAGAACGGTATCCCGTGCTCTTTTGCGATAACGGAATGAGTGTATGTCCCTATCTTGTTGAATACCGCATCCTGTGTTATCCTGTCAGCACCCACGATGACCTTATCGACCATGCCTTTTCGCATTACATGGCCCGACATGCTATCCGTGATGAGAGTGACCGGGATTTTATCTTCCATCAACTCCCACGCCGTAATGCGGCTTCCCTGATTAAGAGGACGGGTCTCGCATGATATGACTTTTATATCCTTTCCTTCTTCTCTGGCCGAGCGGATAACCCCGAGAGCAGTTCCCCAGTCCACACACGCAAGCCTTCCTGCATTGCAATGTGTCATGACAGTATCGCCGTCATCAAGCAGTGCAGCACCGTATCTTCCCAATTCCCTGTTCTTCTCTACATCCTCGTCGGCTATTGCTTTTGCTTCATCCAGTGAAAAAACCCTCACTTCTTTAATATTATTGGCATCCTCAATCGCCCTGATAACCCGTTTCACGCCCCATGAAAGGTTGACTGCTGTGGGCCTTGTGCTGATTATAGTTTTTCCGGCTTTGGCCACTTCATCTATTAACACATCCAGCGTCGGGGCGTTGCTCCTGTAAGCCGCAAGGGCGACGCCGAACCCTCCCGCTGCTCCAAGTGCCGGAGCCCCCCGCACGCGAAGGGACTTTATGGCCTCGCACAGTGACCCGATTGTGTCACATTCAATTATTTTGTACTCCCCTGGCAGGAGGGTCTGGTCTATCATAATTATATTGTTTTTCTTAGAATCCCAGTCTATCGTTCTCATTTTAATGGCTATTACATGCCGTTACATATTTAAACTCTTCAGGTCAGTAAAAAGAGATGATAGTTATAAAGCTCGGAGGCAGCCTGATAAGCAGTGCAAAAGGGCTTGTAAAAGAGATACTCGATCATTCTGATAAATATGGTGACAAAATCCTGATTGTCCCCGGCGGTTCGGTCTTTGCAGACACTGTACGTAAAATAGATGTTTCACAGGAAGCTGCCCACTGGATGGCTGTTCTTGCAATGGAACAGTATGCCTATTACCTGGCAGACGGGACGGGAGCAAAACTTATAGACAGTCTTAATGTCGAAGGTAAAGGGACATATATCCTTCTGCCCTACAGGCTGCTTAAAGAAAAGGATGAACTTCCGCACACCTGGGATGTTACTTCCGACACTATCGCAGCCTGGGTCGCAAAACAGCTTGATGCGCGATTCATCAAAGTTACGGACGTGGACGGCGTATATATAAACGGGGTACTGGAAAAAGAGATTTATGCAGGTGAACTCATAGGAAAAGAAACCTGTGTGGACAGGGAACTTCCATATTTCCTGATCAAGAACAAAATGAGTTGTAAAGTTATCAACGGGAATTGTCCCGGAAGGGTAATCAAAGCTCTCGAAGGCGAGATAATCGGGACGATCGTTAAAGGATAAATTAAATAGCGTTGTCTTATCAAAGGTTAAATACCCATCCACAATGTCTTTAACTCTCTCAACAGCACCCTTTTCGCTATAATCCTTCGACCACGTCCGGAATCCGTTTCATCAAATCATCCGGCACTTCTGCGGTGTAGCTATCGGCTTCGGTGCTATGCCTATATATTTCCAGAGTGGTTCTTGTATCCAACGCAAGACCACACAGCATATAGAAATGAGCGAAGGCGCTATTTTCCTCTTCGATTGAGACTTCGCTATATTTATGTAGCGCTATTTTTAGCCCCCTTTTTGTCTGGATGCACATACTGGAAGGGCAGGTTTAAGCTTGCTACTTTCTTTTTGCTTGTTTTGTACTATCCCAACACAATCGATACGAGTATAATTAATTTGAAAGAATATTTATGGCAGCACAAGGTATTAAGCCATCATCAATTGGAAATAATGAGAGAATAATATGGATGAAGAAGACAAAATTCACATCTATAAAGGTATCTTTATGATACTTCCCTTGCTATTCTTTATGGTACTTTTCGATACTCAGTTGGAAAGATTTAGAGAGTTGATAGGAGCGATTCTTTTATTTCAATTAGGTATATTCTTTATAGCTGGGGTAGCAGAACTATTTTATGCTTTAGGATTCATGCATAAAAATGAAGATGAGGACAAAATCTGTTTAACCAAAGAAATGTACCAGCGAATATTAGAATATGAACAACAAAAGGCTCAAATGGAAAATGAGAACAGAGGAAAGGAATTGGATAAGTGAAACCAATAAGATGTTCTGAGTTTGGATGCTCAGTTGTTCAATTCTTCAAGACACTTAATAACTCTCTGATGTTGTCTTCCCCTGATAGTATATTTCTTTATCAAAGCTTCTTTAGACCAGCCTGATTTGTAATAAAAAGAGAAGGATTAAACAAAATATTAATCCTTAACTCAGCCAAATATAGGAAATATTGAGTATATATTGCGCCGAAGCATGTTGAAATCAAGGGTTTTTCATATTACGCAAATGCGTATTATAGTGAAGTTCGAAAATAACCGGAATATCCATGAAAAACAAAACCGCAGATAAACGCAGATGAACGCAGATTTGCTGCTACGTATCTGCGTTTATCCGCGTTCATCTGCGGTTCGTATATTGCGGAAATTTAGGAATCTTGCTATAGTAGTTAAATTTTAAATAATTCACCGCGAAGAACGCAAAGAGCGCAAAGATTATAAAATTATTTCTTTGCGTACTTTGCGCCCTTTGCGGTGTTTAAATTTCAATAAAATGTCAAAGAACACTTTAATAGGGTTATTAGTTGTTATGATGCATTATTTTATTTTGATATTACATAACACATGCAGAGTTATGGATTAATATAATGTTGCGACTAAACTACCATCCATCAATATTATTCCTTCCTTGACCAGCTCTTCATCAATTTCGAGATTATCAAATGCCGCAAGCATATTCAGCTCCATAATAAAGAGATCGAGTAACGATTTCAAATATGTGAATGCTGAACTTATTAGAGGTTGTGATATATTTTTACTTATAAAATACTGATGACATATAAATTTGTCTCTTTCCACAACCCTTTTTAAGTAATCTCTGATCAAATTTTGTGCGTTTGGTGATATGCTTCTAATAACAATTTCTGAAAAATCGATACTTTTTATAATCCCAAGATCACCTTTTTCGTTCATTTGAATTCTTTGGATTGAATCCGTTTTAAACTTGAAAAAATCCCATCTTAAATCCTTAGTAACATATGATGGTAAATCAAAAAATTTTTCTCTATCTAAATGTATTTTGAGGTGTTCTTTTGCGTTTTCATAATCTTGGCTCAGTTCTATATTCATATTTTTAATATATTCCAATAATTTTTCTCTTAATTTCAGAGGGGGGATATAATCGTTGAAATCCTTTAGAAGATTACTATAAACTTTTCCAAATTTGTATAAATTTTCCCTTTTCAAATTTATCGGTAGAGTTGATAGCAACTCTGTACCCATAGAATATACATCTCGGTTTTTTTCTCCCTGCCATAATCCTCTACAAGACATGTTGACATCTAACTGAATTCTCCAATTGAAAGAGATGTAAATTGGGAATTCTCTACATATCCTTGGTCGTATATCATAGATCTTGCATTTTTTACCTTCAAGAAAAATACAACTACCAATATCCCCCTTTTTTAGAGAAAAAGAGCGCCTTTCTGTTGATGTTGGGTCTTTAATGCATCCAAGTACAACACCATTTTTAGTTCGTATGTTATTTTGATAAAATTTATACTCAGCTTTTTTTAATGCTGGTTGAAAGGTACAACAAAAACCACATCCTTCTAAACATTTGAATTTTAATCCCTTGAGAGGTGAGAGATCTACTTCGTTCATATCTTTAGCGTTCTAAGTCTGATGTATATTTAAAAGTTCTGAATTGTTTCCTAACAAAAAATAGAAGTGGAATATAACCATTAGATTTCTTTACGTTAAATTTAATAGCATTAGATTCTATGGAAGTCCCAAAATAGGAGAATATTATGGCAGAACAAAAAAAATGTATATCATGCGGAGTAAATCTTATTGAGCGCGGTTATGCGCGATTCCCGTGCCCGCAATGCGGAACAGAACTCGGAAGATGCGTGCGCTGCAGGCACCAGAGCAATTCTTATAAATGCCCCAACTGCGGGTTTGAGGGACCGTGAAAAAATGGGAGAAGTTGCAGCCAAGATACAGGTAATGCCATCAGGCATGGACGTTGATTTAAAAGACCTCCAGGAACAGTTAAAAAAAGTTATTCCCAGCGGGGCACGCTTGCACAGCTTTTCTGAGCAACCCGTGGCCTTTGGCCTGAAAGCCCTCATAGTTGTAGTCAAAGTAGGCGATATTGAAGGCGGAACAGAGAAGGTTGAAGAAGCCTTCAGTAAGGTAAAGGGAGTAGAAAGCGTATCAGTTGTAGAACTCGGCAGGATGTAGGAAAATCTTATATTCCCGTGGGTGATATTATTTTTTTCAGGGCCTGTAGATCAGGGGTAGATCGTTGCGTTCGCAACGCAAAGGCCGCGGGTTCGAATCCCGCCGGGTCCATTAAAAAACAACAGCACCATGAATCCCCAATTATCGGTAATCGTCCCGGTACTTAACGAAGCAAAGTATCTTGAGGAGACACTTAAGGCCATCGTGGACCAGAATACGAACGTGCCTTTCGAACTCCTGGTATCGGATAACGGGAGCACTGACGATAGTATTGATATCGCAAAACGTTATGCCAACCGCATACTTTCTTGTGAGGAACGAGGGATCGGGGCGGCAAGACATTATGGGGCTGTGCATGCGAATGAAAAAAGTAGATATTTCATATTTATCGATGCAGACACGCACATACCAGGCTACTACCTTTCCTATGTTTACGAAACCTTCAAAACAGAGCCTGAACTTGCGGGATTTTCAACAGTGTTCCAATTTTCAGAATGTTCGGACCAGATAAAACTGGCAGAAAGCGTCTCTAATAAGTATTTCATTATGAGGGGGAAATTACGCTCTGCCACACTGCCAGGTTTTAATACATGCGTGCGGCGCGAGGCGTATTTTAAATGCGGCGGCTACCAGAATGTCCTTCTTGAGGATGTTGATTTCAGCAGGAGGTTGAATAAGATAGGAACAGTAAAATTCTTTTCCAATGTAAAAGTAGTGAATTCATCCAGGCGCCTGGAGGTTATGGGGCTCCTTGGTACGCTTTATTATTATGCGCAGCTGGATTTAGGGTGGGAACTCAATTCTTCATGGATAGATAAGCTCACAAAGAAACTGGGAATTGCTGACCTTAGGGAATATATCGGCATTCGCAAATAATGGCCGGCAAATAAAAAAAATTATTTCTTGAATTCGGTATATCCGCATTTCCCGCATGCGAAGCGGTTCTTATGATTTGCGAGAAATACCCCTGGTCCGCATCTTGGGCATGACTGCTTTATCTTTTTTGCTTTATTTCCGCTTACTTCGTAAAATTCATGTACTGCCATCAAAATCACTTCTACTCTCTATTTTTTCTCTTCGGTTTTAGGCTCAACTTTAGGTTTCGCTTCAGGCGCACTTTCTGCGGCTTTTTCTTCCGCAGCCTTCGGCGCCCCTCTTATAACAAGATGACTATGCGCAAGCTGCTTCAAACGCTCCTCGCTCTCATAGATATTTACAGCCCCGATAACTTCCTGTTTCCCGAATTTGGCATCAAGATGCTCTATGACTATAAGTTCGGGTTTGGAATTCGCTATCGCTGCCAGCTTATTCTTCACTTCAATCCGTGAGGGTGTCGTTTTATTCTGGATTTTTACGGTTATCTCTCTTCTTTTCAACAGTGGGTTTGTCTTATCTTTGATAATTTGGATTTCCATTATTCTTCCTCCTTACATTTCATTCTGTCAATAAATGATTGTATTTCTTTTTTCTTTTTATCGGTCACTTTAACTAATACCGCCCCTTCGTCCGGCAACCCATATATAACTACTGATGAGATAGGCGCCATCGCAATGGCCGGGAGGGCTGCAAGATCCTCCTCCCCTTTAATGAATATCCTGACAGGATTGCCTGAATCCATGGCCCTTTTGACTTCATGCATTAATTCTTCAGTTATAGTACCTGGCGGATTATTTACCGTAATTGTTTTAAAACGCGGATGTTTTGTCCCGTGCATTACATTATCTGAAGCCGGGCCGCGCTTTGTCCTGTCATCCACAAAAGATATATCCGGGATCAGCCCGGCATTAAGAAGGTTAAAAGTCACGATATCCCCGACTGAGATTATCTTGGTCGGATTGTTCAGGTCACTCATTATCTGTTTTACGGTGTCAGGACCGTCTCCCCTGTAAAGCTCCCCATGAAGTTTGCGAAGCTCTGCCCTTAATTCATCTGGAAGGCAATATCTTTTCAAGCTACCGAACCTTCAATGCATATGCCCCGGCCATTTTTACACCGAGTCTTTTTCCGATCTTGGATTTTTCAGGATCGATAATTACTGCATAACCGCTCCAGTCAGAAGTAAGGGATGTTGAGTTGCAAACCAGACACACAGGCCCTTTCACTATCCTGTTGCATTCCTTGCAGACATATTCAACCATTATGCTACCTCTGCCCCGGATATTTCATGTTTGCTTGTTTCGGGGGCTTCGTCTCTCTTTTTCTTCTTCGGCTTTGCTTTTTCTTCAGCACCCTCTTTCGGCTTGCCTGTCCTGGCCTCTTCAAGCCATTCGAGTTTGCCCAGGGCATGCTGGCGCATGGTGAGGCCGATCTTGCTGTCCCTTGGTTCGCGCTCGTTGAGACTCACTGCCACTATCCTTGCCCTGACCCGGTCCCCGACTGTTATCGCGCGGCCCGATTCCTTGGTTATGAGACGGGAGTTCTTCTCATCATAGCTTACGAATTCATCTGTCATCTGGCTTACATGCACAAGCCCGTCAAGAGGGCCGATACCAACAAATATGCCGAACTCAACAACCTCTAAAACGCTGCCTTCAATGATCTCCTGCATTTCAGGCATAAAAGTCAGTGCATCGAAAACCGCATCGTAATATACTCCGGCATCCCCTGCGAGAATATGTCCCTCGCCTACTTCTATGACATCCTTTATCGCGACCATAGCCCCGATCTTCTTGTCCACGAGTCCTTCAAGTTTATCCCGCAGGGCGACCTTAACCGCCTCTTCCACAGGTTCACCGAGTAATTCTGGTGCAATTCTCACCGTATCTGCCAATCTCATTCTTCTATACATCTAAATCCTCTTAATAAAAGATATTAAATACTTAAACGAGTCTTTTCCCGAAGGTGTATTATAGTAACTCCCTTACTACATAATCTTTTCTTTAATCCGGTATCACTGGTAAGACAGGCTGCTTCCGTATCAATAGCCATCTCTGCGATTATATCATCTGTAAATCCTTCTTTTTCAATTATGGTACACCTGTCAAGCAGGGATAATGCTATCTTTGCCGCCACCCTGTCCTTACCATGTCCCTGTGAATATATTTTCTCAAGCTCCCTGACTGATGCCCTGGGAATGATGAACGAATCAAAACCCAGTCTCTTTAATTCTGAAAAAATATCCACACCGAACTGACCCGGAATCATCAGGCCATTGGTATCAATAATGACTTTCCTTGTCATTTAAACTCTTTCAATATACCTGAACCTATGAGCCTCCAGCGTGCCCCGACACGGCGGCTGATGGCTATTGGAGCGCCTTTGTCGGCGCATACGGGCCTTTTAAGCTTGACCTCAGCATCATTGGGTCTTGCGCTTGTGACGACACCGATGGTTGTTGCAGTTCCCAGGTTCAGCATCAGGAGTTCATTTGAACGTATTGGCTCGACATTGGATTCATCGCTCACCCCGACCACGCGCGGAAGCAATTTTGTCTCCATGATAAAACCGTCAATGGTAGGAGGGATCGATCCCGGAATACCGGCGACCTGGCCCACAAGTGCGTCGCTTTTGGTGAGAAAGGGATCAAGCTTTGTACCAACACCTATGAGGCCGCCCGGAGTTGCCTCTTTTATTTCTTCATTTCCTGAAAATATCTTTGTAATAACTGTTCTGATTGGATGCCATTTAACTGTCCCGCCTGCCTCGACTTTCCTGCCGGGGCGAAGTTCTATCTCGTCCCCCGGGTGCAGGCGCCCGCTATTTAAGGAACCGCCTATCACGCCACCCAGAAGCTGGTCTGGCGTTGCGCCTGGCTTGTTCACGTCAAAGGATCGCGCAACGAACATCAAAGGGGGTTTATCCAGGTCATGGGCAGGGGTAGGGATATATTTCTCAATAGCTTCAATGACAAGGTCAATATTAGTATTCTGCTGGGCAGATACAGGGATGATAGGGGCATTCTCAGCCACGGTGCCTTTCACAAAAGCAATTATCTGCTTATAATTCTCTATGACTTTATCCCGTGGCACGAGGTCTATCTTATTCTGGACTATCACGATGTTTTTTATCCCGATGATATTCAGGGCCATCAGGTGCTCTTTTGTCTGCGGCTGCGGGCACTGCTCATTTGCGGCTATGACAAGGAGTGCTCCATCCATCAGCGCGGCACCGGATAGCATGGTTGCCATCAGTGTTTCATGGCCGGGAGAATCAACAAAAGAAATTGGACGCAGTACCTGCGTTTTCGTCCCGCATTTTTCGCATACGTCTTTTGTCGTATATGCTTCGGGTTCGGGACAATTCGGGCATTTCCTCAGCACAACATCGGCGTAGCCGAGCCTGATAGATATTCCCCGTTTAATCTCTTCGCTATGCCTGTCTGTCCAGACGCCTGCAAGTGCCCTTACGAGCGTGGTCTTGCCATGGTCAACATGTCCTACGATTCCTATATTAACAACAGATTGCAATGAAACCTCCGATAGAAATATGCTTTACATTGGACTCCTTGTATTTAACGGCTTTTACAATCAGGGGTGAAGATGGTTGTAAAAAAGAGAAAAAAAGAATATCAAGAAGAGATACGGCTATTCACTCTTCGTGGCTTCGTGCTCCCCGGATTCTGATGGCACCGCCTTGCCGCTCATCTTATTGTAGCCCCTGGCAAGATTGGTGTTGACATGCACCACGCCTTCATTAAGGTGACTGAACACATAGTCTTCGGTTATTGCTGGCAAAGCATCCGCTGCCGACTGGTTGTTAACTATCATTCCAAGGGGTACGTATCTCCCGTCAGGAATGGTCACGCCAACGATCTTCGCGCCGGGTTCAAGTACCACCTTGTTCCCTACTTTTGACTTGAATACAAAAGCCTGCATGCCCACAAAGGTATCATCTCCTATGCTTGCAGGGCCATGCACCTGTGACTGGTGGGCGAGAGTGGCACGTTCTCCTATATACACAGCATATTTCTTACCATCGACCTCCACAAGGTTATTCTCAACAGGTTTACCTTCCCCGTCCTGCGTCTCAAGGGCATGGATCGCTACACCGTCCTGGACATTTGAATCGTTGCCGATATGTATAGGTGCGCCTTCATCGCCCCTCACGGCAGCCTGGGGTGAAACCATCACGTTCCTGCCGACATACACATCCCCGATAACCGATGCTTGGGGATGTATGTAGGCCGATAGCTCGATATCAGGCATTTTATTTTCCTCGCTCCAGGGGGTTATCGGGCTTGCGCCTGTGTTCGGTTTGTTATATATCGTTTCTACCCGGTCAACGCAGCCGGTTACTAGCAAAGCTGCCAGTACTAAAAGCACAGTTATTTTCATAGGGTTCATTCTAATAAAAACCACCAGAGGAGATGGAATATGTTTTTGGTATTTAAGTTTTTTTAAATCTTCCTGATAAAAAAGACTATCAGTGTTTCAGGCGTTCAAGAAGCGGGTCTTTTGCATCTACAAGGTCAAAGGCCCTCTTGCGCCTGAGACACGATTCACATACCATGCACGGCTTTTCTTTGCCTTCGTAACATGACCACGACCACTCAAGAGGCGCATCTATCTCAAGCCCTCTTTTTACTATCCCGGCCTTATCCAGGGAGATCAGGGGAGTGTAAACCACAGGATGCTTGAGAGTCCCGCATTTTAGCATGTCGTTGAATTTCTCAACAAACTCAGGGGTGTTATCCGGGAATGTTGCCGCTTCCTCTGCATCAAACCCTGTAACTATCAGGTCGAATCCATAGTTTTCAGCAAGAGCCGCCCCTATTGAGAGAAATACAACATTGCGTGCAGGTACCCAGACCTGTTCGGCTGTCTTGCGGGTAATCTCTATCTTATCCAGCTCATTTCCCGATATTTTGGGGAGCTCCCCGCCGCCTGTCAGCGCTCCGCGAAATATCCTGTACCATGGAAGGTCAATGATAATGTGGCCCACATGAAAGCGCTCGCAGATGATTTTTGAGAAACCGAGCTCTTTTTCCCTGGCCCTCTGGCCATAATCAAAGGTTACGCACAGTACTTCATCGCACCTGTGGTAAGCTTCTTTGAATGCTACTGTGGAATCAAGGCCTGAGGATAAAAGAACTATGGATTTCATATATGAATCATTGTTTGATTGATATTAAAAACTATCATGGATTCCTCAGGAACGGAAACCCATCGAAAATTTTTAAAGGACATTTCAGGTTAATCAAACCCCGGAAGCCCCGGGAGGCCACGCAGAAGGCGCTTTCTCAAGCAGGGTCTTGAGACTTATTTTCCCCTGCCCCCTGAAAAGCTCCATTGTAACTATATCGCCCACATCATGCTTGTTGATAACTTTGATCAGGTCCTTCACATTGTTTATCTCAGAACCATCGATGCGTACAAGGATATCCCCTATCCTGACCCCCGATTTTTCGGCTTCCCTTCCTGGAATAACATTTGTGATAACCACTCCTTTTTCTGTGGGCAGGTTATAGTAAGCTACGAGTTTGGGGTTGACCTCAACGACATTTATTGCTATCCACGGCCTTATGACTTCACCATGTTCACGTAGCTGCCTTGCTATCCACATGGCGGGCTGTATCGGGATGGCAAACCCGATGCCCTGCGCAAAAGGTATGATTGCGCTGTTGATGCCTATCACGATGCCTTGACTGCTTATAAGCGGGCCGCCGCTGTTTCCCGGATTAATGGCAGCATCGGTCTGTATAAGACCTTCCATGAATGTCACCTCTGTCTGGATTGACCTGTTCAAGGCGCTTATTACGCCTGCCGTAACAGTCGGGCCGCCTACAAGTCCCAGGGGGCTTCCGATAGCGATGGCCATCTGTCCTATCCGCATGTCGTTATCTTTTGCCATCTCTGGAACAGGCAGGCCGGTTGCATTAATCTTGATAACTGCAAGGTCCATCAAGGTATCAATACCCCTGATTTCGCCCGGTAATATGCTCCCGTTTTCAAGTGTCACTTTTATTTCTTGTGAACCAAAAACGACATGGGCATTTGTAAGTATGAAACCGTCTTCACTTATTACAAAGCCCGAACCCACCCCAGGGACAGGATGCACGCGCAGGTAAGCATCTTTCATCAACCTTACTTCGCTGATATTCACAACGCTTGGAATTACTTTTTCAACTGCTGAAGTTACCATTTCATCAAAACCGATCATATCAATTACCCCATAAAGTCTTGGTCTTTATAATATTTGAAGCTATTTATGCCGGATTCTCACTATCCGTTCTACCATGGAACAATACGGACCAACAATACGTTAGTTTAAAATAACCTGAAGGATATTTAACGTGTCCCCATGCGGGGGTAACCAAGCGGCCAAAGGTGCAGGACTTAAGATCCTGTTGCGCAGGCATTCGTGGGTTCAAATCCCACCCCCCGCATCATTAGAGGCGATATGGCGATAAGGCCGATTTGCGATAAATGCAAAAAAGAATTGGAGGATTTTGGAGGTATCCTGTTCGGCCCTCCTGATGAAAACAACAAAGTGGAGAAATTCCATTTATGCAGGGAGTGTTATGAGGAGATTATCGGCTCTTTTTAGTTGAAGAGTGTTCAATCTGCGAAGGACTATAAAAAAAATAAATTTATTTCCTTTTCCCTGTCATCTCATCCAGCAGTTCCTTCGCCCTGTCGGCCCTGACCTTCTTTTCGCTCACCATTATTGCGGCTATCCTGTCGACCATATCTCCGGCCGCTCCTGCCTGGATCGCGACATTCCTTGAGTGAAGCCCCATATGCCCTCTCTGGATGCCTTCTGTTGCAAGCGCCCTCATGGCCGCGAAGTTCTGGGCAAGACCCAGCGCCGCAAATACCTCGCCCATTTCGGTGGCCGTCCTGACGCCAAGTATCTTCACAGCAGCGCGGGCTATAGGGTTCGTCTTTGTTGCACCTCCGACAAGACCTACTGCCATAGGCATCTCGATAGTCGCGACAAGATCACCGCCTGCGTTCTTTTCATAGGCCGAAAGCGGGCGATAGGTTCCACTTCGTGACGCATAGACATGCGCCCCGGCCTCAATTGCCCTTGTATCGTTGCCAGTTGCAAGCACTGCCGCGGTCACACCGTTCATTATGCCCTTGTTATGGGTCGCAGCGCGGTACGGGTCTCCTGCCGCAAAATGATATGCAGCAAGAATGCCGTCCACGACCTCTTCGCCGCCTATCGCCTCTTTTGTGAACACGGCTCTTGCCCTCATCAGGCGCTTGTCTGCAAAGTTCGAGATTATCCTCAGGTACACACGCCCCCCGGTCAGCTCTTCGATATAAGGTGCAATGGTTTCGGCCATAGTATTCACGGCATTTGCACCCATCGCATCCCTGCAATCAACTATCAGGTGGGTAATGACCATTTTTTCACCTGGTGTATCTATAACCCTTACTTCAACATCTTTTGCTCCCCCGCCGAACTTAACAAGAACGGGGTCCACCTCGTTCGCACGCCTTATTATTTCATCCCTTTTCCCGAGGATATTCATCCTCGCCCCGTTTGGGTCAGCTATCCCCACAGCCTGTATCTGGCCTATCATCAGGGGACCTGTGCTGCTCGTTTCGAATCCTCCCCCTTCCCGCGCCATCTTTGCGGCATTGCTGGCCGCAGCTATGACGGATGGTTCTTCTATCGCCATAGGGATCAGGTAATCCCTGCCGTTGATTAGGAAATTCACGGCCACGCCCATCGGGACTTCCATAATGCCTATAAGATTCTCAACCATGCGGTCAGCCGCGTCAAGAGACAGGGCACCCGTGGCGCTGATGCATGACGCCTCCTCTTCCGAGAGACCTGAAAATCCGGATACGGCTTTAAGTCGTTCCTGCGGACTTAATTTATAAAAACCCGAGATTTTAGAAGTTCTTGTCATTATTTTTAATCACCCTCAGGAAGGTTTAAGACAGCAAGGTGGTATAAATAGGTTTTTGGCGATATGGTAGCTATTGACATTTATATATTGAGGATGTATGTTGATAGAAAACTAAAAAAGAGAGGACTTATATTAAAGACTGAGGCATAACTATGGGAATAATAAAAAGGCTGGGGCTGAACTTTACCTGGTTGAAAAGGATATTCAAGAAAAAGAGAGCGAGAATAGGAATATATGGTCCGCCCAATGCTGGTAAAACCACACTTGCGAACAGGATACTCAGGGACTGGACTGGCGATGCCATGGGTTCTGTATCCAATGTACCGCATGAGACGCGCAGGGCCAGAAGGCGTGAAGGCGTGACAATAAATTCTAATGGCTCAGCCGTGACCCTGGACATTATTGATACTCCGGGGCTTGCCACTAAAATCGATTTTCATGATTTTATGGCGTTTGGCATGAATGAGGAAGAGTCGAAGAGGCGCGCCAAAGAAGCCACGGAAGGAGTCATAGAAGCCGTAAAATGGCTGGATGAACTTGACGGGATAATACTGGTGATGGACGCGACGGAAGACCCGTACACGCAGGTGAACGTGACGGTCATAGGTAACATGGAAGCAAGAAAACTTCCACTTTTGATAGCTGCCAACAAGATAGATCTTCCCAACTCATCACCCGCACGGATACACAGCGCCTTCCCCCAGCATCCTCTTGTACCCATTTCAGCCCTTGAAGGACAGAACATCGATTTGCTGTATCGGGAAATTGCAGAACACTTCGGGTGATTAAAATGAAAGGAATTCAGCTTGATTTAATATCAGAAGATAAACTTGATGGCATGACTTCTATGGAAAAGGTGCGGTTAATCCTTGACGAGGTCAGGAACGGAAAAATACTGGTGCTTGAAAAAGGATTGACCCCCAGTGAGCAGAACAAACTGATAGAGCTTACAATGACAGAGATAGCACCCGATGATTTCTCAGGTATCGAAATAGAGAGCTACCCGGTAAAACAGAACGATAATTTCCTGAACAAGCTCTTCGGGAAAAACACCCTTAAGACCAGGCTTACAGTCATCGGTCCGGCAGCGCAGTTGAAGACAATAAAAAAGGACAGGGATCTGATAAGTGCCCTTGTCTCAACACCATAGATTATGCCGCATAAGTGTACAAAGTGTGAAAGCATATTCAAGGACGGTGCCGCGATAATATTGAGCGGATGCCCGAAATGCGGCTGGAACAAGTTCCTTTACGTAAAGGATGAGAAAACAGCGCAGGAAAAAATTGAAGCCCCTGCAGGTTCGCTCCCTCCGGCGGCCACAAAATTCATCAAAGAAGTGGATGACCTGCTTGGCAACAGGGCGGTAAAGGCAGAAAAGGCAGAACCAAAAGATTCAAAACCCCCAACACCCGAAGAAGTAGGGAGCCGTGTGGAGTCAGTCAGGATACTGTCTCCAGGGTCGTATGAATTGAATCTTGAGTCGCTTCTTGAGAGAGATGAAATAGTCATGGCTCTTAAGGAAGACGGTACGTATATTGTTCATCTGCCCTCTGTTTTCCAGAAAAAGAAACATCAAGAACGATAGTATATATTGGGTGTTGAGTATATCAGCGTTGAATACAAATAGATTTTAGGTGGTTCGTTTTCTTCCTTAACCTGTTTAACCAGTAGCTCATATGCCTGGCCATCACTGGTTTGTAGAACTGCCCTGTCTGTTCCTTCAAGCACTATCTCGGCTGATTTCTCATCTGTAAATATGTATATGGTTTTATCATCTTCGTTTTTGGTGATTTTTGCATCTTCCACCCAATCAAGGCCAAGATCGTCTTTCAGGAAACCCAGGAGTTTGTTGCTCTCACTGCCAGGAACACTGTGCCAGTTAAAAATGTACATACCTGAGTATTTTTTCGGTTCTGTTGAATCAGATGTATATATATAAATCGTTCTTATACCTTCTCCGAATTTAATACGTGAATCATGCAGATAATATCCTTTTTCAAACCGTGAGAAGTTTTTTACCCTGAGTATTGCCTGGTCCTGGTCTATCTTCTTAATTTCATAATCAAAGTTTGCGAACATAGATCTGATCTTAGGTTCAAGGTTCTTGCTTCCGAAAAGGAGAAGGTACATTTTTGGTAGTCTGTCAAAATCATAATTTACCGTAAATATCGCATCGGTCTTATCAAAAGTAATGGTAAGGGAAGAGATATCAAGTGAACGTTTCTCAGGAGCGCTTGCGGCGATTGGGAAAATGGATGCAAGCAACAGGGCCACCAATACGAGAACTAATGCCGGCTTCATTAACAGAACATTATACGATGTCTGAATATATATCTTATGGTCTTTCCGAAACATATTAGAAACAAATAAATGCATGTATGATAGTATAACATTGGGGTAAATTTCATAAATAAATAGAAAGGGAGTTATCCAAAATTAACATATATGTATATTCCGAAAAAAGCGTTCTTAACAAAAGGAGTAGGAGTCCACAAAGATAAACTTGCCTCGTTTGAGCTTGCATTAAGGGATGCAGGCATAGAAAAATCCAACCTGGTCTCAGTATCAAGCATACTGCCGCCAAACTGCAGGATAATACCAAAAGAGGAAGGACTGAAGCTGCTGAATCCCGGCCAGATAACTTTCTGCGTATTCGCAAGAAATGAAACAAACGAGCCAAACCGCCTTATTTCCGCAGCGATTGGAGTTGCAGTGCCCAAAGATACAACAGTTTATGGGTATTTATCAGAGCATCATTCTTTTGGTGAGGTGGCTAAAAAAGCAGGTGAATATGCAGAAGACCTCGCAGCCACTATGCTTGCAACAACCCTTGGCATTGAATTTGACCCGAATCAGGCATGGGATGAAAGAAAGCAGATATACAAAGCGAGCGGGCACATATTCAAGACTACCCATATTAACCAGTCGGCTGAAGGAAATAAGGATGGGTTATGGACGACTGTATTTGCTGCTGCGGTTTTTGTTGAGTAGGATAGAAAAGCCGGAATTTTGTTCCAGAATTTCATAATTTTTTTGCAACAGCGGAAATCGTATGCCTTGTATAAACCTCCCCATCAAACCGCTTTTCTTTTCTGGATTCAATAATCTGATGAGAAAAGCCTTTTAGTAACCCTTCCAATTCGTTTTTATCAAAATAATGGTATACGATGCCGTTTTTCCTGGAGAATGTATTGTGCTCGACTTCATTTCCGCCATATCTCATATCGCCTTCGCCAAAGACCTCAATGAATAATAGTCCCCCCTCTTTCAGTATTCTGTGGAATTCGCAGATGGCAAGCCCTCTTTCATTTAACATCAGGTGTTGCAGGACGCCATAACACCATATTATATCAAATCGTGCCTCCCTGAAAGGCATCGTATAAATATTGGCAGCCAGAAGCGTGATATCAAGTTTCCGGCCTGCACTCCTGTCTCCCGCAATCTTCAGGGCTTTCAATGATACGTCAATAGCAGTCACATCAAACCCGCACATCCGCAGGGGAAGCGAATATTTTCCTCCCCCGCACCCGGCATCCAGGAGTTTCCCTCTTTTATGTCCCTGACCAAGGAGTCCAAGGGAATAGGGCCCTCCTTTCCAAGTTTTGTATTCGTTATGCCATGCTTTGATGTGGGATGTCGTATATGTGCACCTCATCTAACTTGCAATCATCTAACTGTCATCATCTAACTGCCTTCATTTTAACTGGAACTATTATAATGTATGCAGGACATTCTTTGCAGGATGAAAATAGCAATGAGCATTGCAGGCGTTGATCCCGGCGGGGGAGCGGGTATAGCCGCAGATATAAAAACATTTGCCGCATTCGGGGTGCACGGGACATGCGTGGTAACATCGGTAACAGCACAGAACACAAAAGGCGTGCTGGGTTCATTCGATCTCCCTGTAAAATTCATTGAGGACCAGTTCAATGCCGTGATTAACGATATCAAAGTCGATTGCGTAAAGACCGGGATGCTCTCATCTCCTGATATTGTGAGAGCAGTCGCGGGGATGGTAGAAAAACAAAAATTACCTCTTGTAATCGACCCTGTAATGGCGGCAGAGGCCGGCGGGGAGCTCCTTAGGGATGAGGCTGTCAGGATTTTAATTGAAGAACTTTTGCCGCTGGCTGAGGTGGTCACGCCTAATGTATTCGAGGCAGAGCGCTTATCAGGAATGGGAATTAAGGATATTGACGGAGCCAGGAAAGCGGCCAGGAAAATCCATGACCTTGGCGCAAAAGCTGTTATTGTGACAGGCGGTCATCTTGAAGGGACAGATGTTCTTTATGACGGGGACTTTACTCTCATAGAAGGAAAATTAGTAAAAGGGGGAACACACGGTTCAGGATGTACCCATTCAGCCGCGATAACGGCAGAGCTTGCCATGGGAACGCACCTTATAGAAGCTGCAAGGCGCGCAAAGGAATTCGTGGGACAGGCGATACTTGCAAGTATAAAAATAGGCGGCGGGGCGGCGCCTGTAAACCAGGCGGGCCGGATGCTTGCGGATTCGGAAAGATATCATGTCCTGACCAGCGTGAAAGAAGCTGTTGAGCTTATTGAAAAAAATAAGGTATTTTCCGGACTCGTCCCGGAGGTTGGATGCAACATCGCAATGGGTATTCAGGGTGCTTCTTCAATAAAAGACGTGGCTGCTGTCTCAGGAAGGATAGTCAGGTTAAAAGGCTCACCCCGTGCTGTCGGATGCGTGGAATTCGGCGCGAGCAGCCATATTGCACGGATAGTGCTTACAGCGATGCAGTATGATGGTTCGACAAGGGCAGCGATGAATATACGTTATTCCGAAGATACGCTTTCTGTATGCAGGAGACTCGGTATGAAAATAGCTTCGTTCTCAAGAAAGGATGAGCCTGAAGACGTATCAACAATGGAATGGGGTGTGGCTGAAGCTATAAAGAATGCAGGCTGTCTCCCTGATGTGGTTTATGATAAAGGCGATGTCGGGAAAGAGGCGATGATCCGCCTCCTGGGCAGGGATGCCGTGGAAGTTGCTGGAATGGCGCTTCAGATTATCGCTTTTCAGTAAACATTAACAGGATTTATAAAGGAGGCGTTCTCGTTATCACCTCCCTTTCTGGTGATTTCTGTCATTTTATCACATGAGGGAATTATTCCTCAAACAATAATACTGTGCACAACGGGATATTTCCATTTACTACTATACGTAGCAAAGGCCATACCTGCCCCACTGTTAAAGAAAATTAAATATGAAAAGCTATTAAAATCAAAACTCATTATTATGATAGTGATTAGTGTAAAAAAACAAATTTAAAGGCCAATGCATGATCCTGCGTAAAAATATCTCTTTAACTGAGGAATATCTAAAAAAACTCGGACCTCTCCTGGAAAAACATAACGGGAACCTCAGCGCTGTCATACGCGAGGTAATAGACCTGGCGGATGCGGCGTTTGCAGACCCGGACTCGGTAAAAAGGCTTATTTCAGGATTAAGAGAGGAGCAGAACCTGACCTCTTCGACCCTCATATGGGCTCTTAAAAATCTTACAGGCAGAATGCCGGACTGGGAGATGGTCAGAAACATCGTCGGTAACAATATATCTTCAGTCTCATCCCTTGAAACGCGTTTAAACGAACTCTGCGGTGAGATATACTGGGCCTCTTCCATTAAAATAAGCCCCGATGATGATAACAGGCCGACAAGCGCCGTTTTTACTATCACAGGGAAAAACCAGGATATGAACAGGTACCTTGCATCTGTAACAGCCCTGTTCATTGCAAGAAAATTCGGCATGGGCGTATCAGGGACTAAAAATATAAATAACTCTTTTGAGATGGAGATGAAAAAAGGGGAAAACGAGTGGGCGCTTAAAAGCATCATTGGGAACTTCGGGTATTTCGATGAGGTTTTTTCTGAAATTTACAAAAAACCGGAATTCTGGGCAATACTAATAACCCTTTATATAAAGATGAATTATGACATGGTGGCGATGTCAAGGCTGTTCTATGAAGAAATCCTGGGGGAAAAGACGCCTAAAACCACGATATGTATCGAAAGATTTTACGATTGTCCTGTTAACAGCATCCCTCATGAAGAGTTCATTAAAAAAATAGCAGCGCTTTACCCATGCATGGGTATAATTAAAAAATTGGATATAAATAAAGATTCATTAATAATACATCACGGCCTTACCGACCCCGGGGCTGTTAAAAAACTGGCAGATATGTTCACTGATATACTGAATTTGAGCGGTCATACCTACGGCCCGCAAATCAGTGAGAGCCTTATAGTTATGAAGCAGCAGCCTGAGGTGGGGAAAATACTCACAAGGATGATAGATGATCTAAAACCAAGGGAACTTCCACTTTCGGATTATCATAAAGATCTCCTCAAGCTGCTGGATATTTTGAAAAATGTACCCCCTGATGAAGAGTTCATAAAATCATTTGGAAGCAAGTTTGGCAAAAAAATGATACAGAATTATGAAAAAGACAGGAGCGTAGAAAAATGGAATGCCGAAATGTTTGTAAATTACCTGAAAGAAGCAAGCATCATCATTGGGCAGGATTCGAACTGGTCAAATGTGAGTGAAAGTGTAATCCACGGCGAAATTACCGGATGTAACCTTGTAAAATGTAATGGCGATATCAGTGTCACCAATTGCATGTTCATCAAAGGGATTTTCAACGGCTGGGTAAACCATGCTTTTGGAGCCCCTTCAAAACTGGTTTATAATAACGGTGCAGGCAGGACCGACGTCTGTGAAATCTATATTGCGCTTTAGTACCAGGTAATCAAATGACAAAAACTAATCATGCCTTAAAGGTGCTGATAATAACAGGCTCAGTTTTCTTAATGGGATACTTGCTTGAATCGCTGCGTCATATTTCCCCTATGGCAGGAGACTATTTTACAATCTCAACAGAGCTTTTATCGCTTGTCCTGTCCTTTTCCATCTCATGCGTGACATGGTATACATACAGGAGAAGCAGGGATAACCATTCACTTTTCCTTGGCGCTGCTTTTCTTGTGGTCGGGCTTTTTTATTTTTTCCACCTGCTATCTTATCCATTCATGCCTGATTTCATAACACCCAACTCCTTACAGAAAGCAGCGATCTTCTGGAACGAGGCAGGGCTGGTTTCAGGTATCTTATTCCTTGCAAGTGCATATGTGTATAAAGACACATTCCCGAAAGCTATCAACAAATCCAGCCTGTTCATAGCCGCGATAGTATTATCTATTATTCCTCTTGCCCTGACGCTATTTTTTGCTGATGGGCTTCAAGTCATATATTCCCAGCGGGGGATAGACCCCTTGGTGCCAGGCATATTTTTACAATTTATTATATCATCGCTTGTCCTCTATGCAGGCTACCTGTACTCAGAGAGGCTTCAAAAGACAGGCCAGGAGAACTTGGTCTGCATGATATACGGCTTTATAATACTGTTTTTCAGCTATGTTGTATATTTTTTTTACGAATATCCGGAACATCTGCTCAGGGCGGCAGGTTTCTATTTCGTATATCTTGCTTTGTATAAGTCCTCTATAGACCTTCCTTATGAAACTCTGGCTCGTACTGATGAAAAGCTTAGAAAAGCAACAGAGGAAAAGTACCGCAACCTTTTCGACAATGCACATGACGCAATCATAACAACAGATCTTAACGACAGGATCACCTCATGGAATCACAGCGCATGGAAATTGTTCGGCTGGACAGCCGGTGAGGCTACCGGAAAAAACCTCTCTGTGCTGATAATTCCAGAAGCCCGGTGGGATGAAAGGAAACAGATTATCCGTGACGCCATGTCAGGCTCTGAAGTTGTGGCGTTTGATACCGTTAATATACGTAAGGATGGAACAGAAGTCGATGTAAATGTCACGATATCACCCCTGCGAGCAGAAAATAATACCCTCGCATTATCGTCCATCGTCAGGGATATAACAGAGCGCAAGAGGTCAGAGAGAGAATTACAATACAGGCTTGATTTTGAAAAACTCATAATGAACCTTTCAACAAACTTCATCAACATAGCCCCGGATGAGATTGATAAGGAGATTAACGATGCATTAAGAACTATAGGAGAATTCTCAGACATTGATCGCAGTTATGTTTTGCTTTTTTCGGACGATAGAACATCAATTAACAACACGCACAGATGGTGCAGCAATAAAGACGCATCCCATATACGGATGCCAAAGAGAGAACAATTTGATTCTTTCAAATGGTTTTCAGAAAAAATGAGGAGACGTGAGACAATTTATGTCCCCCGTATCGCTAACCTTCCACCCGAAGCGGGTGCAGAAAAAGCAATGCTTCAGCAGACCCCGGTAAAATCGCTGATAGAAGTTCCCATGATAAATGGCGGGCTTGTTATCGGCTATCTTGGTATGGCTTCTGTGAGGAAAGAAGTAATCTGGCCTGAGGATATGATTGCCCTTCTGAAAATAGTGGGAGAGATATTTGTAAATGCACTGGTGCGCAAACATGCTGAAGAAAAACTCAAGCAATCCGAGGAAAAATACAGGACGCTTATCGATAATAACCATGACGGGATTTTTATTATTCAAAATTATAAAATCCACTTTGTCAACGAGGCGTTTGCCAGGATTGGCGGGTACACGGTTGAAGATGTAATAGGAAAGAGTTTCCAGGAGTTCATAGCGCCTGAAGATAAGGAGAGGGTCGTAGATTACTATGCCAGGAGACTGGCAGGTGAAGATATCCAGAGGGAATATGAATTCAATATACTTCATAAGGACAGGAAAACAAGAATCACGGTACATCTGAATGTCGGGACGATCAATTACCTTGGCGGGATAGCAACGATGGGATCGATGACTGATATTACTGAGCGAAAGCGTGCCGAGGAAGCGCTGTCCTGGGAACTGGAAGTCAATGCAACCATCGCGGAAATGTCAAGCACATTGCTCTCTTCTGCGAACGTTGATGAAATCTCATCCTTCGTACTTGAGCACGCAAAGCGTCTCACAGGCAGCATATATGGTTATGTCGGGTATGTAGACACGAAGACAGGCTATCTTGTCTGCCCTACTATGACAAGGGACATGTGCGATACATGCAAAGTCAAGGATAAGAATAATATACTCAAGGATTTCCAGGGACTTTTCGGCTGGGTATTGATAAATGGTAAATCCCTTCTTACAAACTCGCCTGCAGATGATCCAAGGTCATCGGGCACGCCAGAGGGCCATATACCCATCCATCGTTTCCTATCTGCCCCTGCATTACTGAAAAGGGATCTTGTGGGCCAGCTTTCGGTTGCAAGTCCTGTCGGGAACAAGATCCACATAATGCGATATTATGATAAGGGTCAACTGGTGGGCCAGGTGGCATTGGCTAACTCCGATCGTGATTATACTGACCGTGACCTTGCTTTTATCGAGCGCTTGGCAGACCTTTATGCTATCGCCATTAATCGCAACTGGACAGAGATGCAGATCAAGGAATCTCTCAAAGAGAAGGATGTACTGCTGCGGGAGGTCCACCACAGGGTCAAGAATAACATGCAGATAATCTCAAGCCTTCTGCGGCTCCAGTCCAGGTATATAACTGAGGAAAAGTACCTGGAAATGTTCACTGAAAGCCAGAACAGGATAATGTCGATGTCGCTTATCCATGAAAAGCTTTACCAGTCCAAAGGCCTGGCAAGAATTGATTTTGATGATTATATCAGAGACCTTGTAACCGGCCTGTTCCAGTCTTATTGTGTGAATAGCAACATTACACTGGATATGGACGTAAAGAAAATTTCTCTGGGGATTGATTCTGCTATCCCATGCGGATTGATAGTCAACGAACTGGTTACTAACTCGTTAAAACATGCGTTTCCTGAAGGCAGGAAAGGCAGGATAGGGATAATTCTGCGCCCGGCGGGTGAAAATATGGTCGAACTCATGGTAAGCGATGATGGTGTAAGCATTCCCCCGGATGTGGACATAAATAAAACAGAATCGCTGGGCCTGCATCTTGTTACAATAATGGTGGAGAACCAGCTTCATGGTCAGATAGATCTGGATCGAAGCAAGGGAACAGAATTCCGTATTAAGTTCAGGGATGTGAAATAATGTCAGAAACTAAGATATTGGTTGTTGAAGATGAGGTTATTGTAGCAGAGGATATTAGAAGCAGTTTAGAGAATATGGGGTATGTTGTACCGTCAACTGCATCCTCCGGGGAAGAGGCCCTCAAAAAAGTCGCACAGTTCATGCCTGATCTGGTATTGATGGATATTATCATCCAAGGCAGGATGGATGGGATTGAAACTGCAAAAGAAATACGTTCACGTTTTAATATCCCGTTTGTGTATCTTACTGCATTCTCAGATATAAAAACGCTTGAGAGGGCAAAAATAACCGAGCCTTTCGGCTATATCATTAAGCCCTTTAAAGAACGGGAATTGCATATCAATATTGAGATAGCCCTTTTCAAGCATAAGATGGAGACAAGGTTGAAGGAAAGCAAGGAGTGGTTCACCACGACCTTAAAAAGTACAAGTGATGCTGTTATCGCAACAGACCCGGATGGTTGTGTGAAGTTCATGAATCCGGTTGCCCAGTCCCTGACCGGGTGGGAATTTGCACAGGCCAGCGGGAAGCCGCTGAAAGAAGTGTTCGATATTATTAGTAAGGAAGCTATGATCAAGGGAAATCAAACAGTTCTTGTCAGCAGGAACAAATCCAATATACCCATTGAAGTCAGCAGCGACCCCATAAGAGATGAGAAGGGGAACATAACAGGCATTGTTATGGTGTTCCGTGATATTACAGAGCGCAAACGGGCGATGGATGAAATTATCCGACTTAAAGGGTTTTATGAAAGCGTTCTTGAAGGTATTGTTAACGGTGTATGGGTGACTGATAAAGACGATATTATTGTGTATTCCAATAAGGGGATGAAGGCAGTTACAGGTTTGACCGCAAAGGAAATCGAGGGCGCAAGTGCTTTGAAAGATTTCCAGGAATTTTTCAGGCCGTATTATATGAAGGCCAGGGAAACGTTACAGCCTTTCTATTACCAGGCTGTTCCTTTTATCACCCCTGATAAGGGTACAAGCTACCAGTCGGGATGGCTGGTTCCGCTTATCAAGGATGGGAAGTTCAGTGGCATGATATGCACTATCGAGAGCATCCCGAAACATTAGCAGAAGGAGTAATTGAAACTGAATTCCTGGATATGTGCAATATCGGAGACTTCATCCTCACTTTCTTCTTCAAGACCAAGATTTAAGGATGTCGGAGCTTGCCGCTATCTTTTTGATAAACAAATTCAATACGGACTTGTTCGAATTTAGATTTAAATATTTTTAACTGCTGTGGCGCCAAACAGAATACGTAGCAGCCACCTAGATAAAAAAGTTCACCGCAAAGTCGGCTATGAACTGGATGTTCACAGGTAACAATGAAAAAGATACAACCGGGCGGAACACGGATGACACGGATTGGACGGATTTCCCATGAAAATATCTTGGGTAACAACTTACAACCATTCGCACCATAAAACAAATTCAATGTTATGAGAACACTTCAACAGCAAAAATCTTGTCCTGAGAATGAATTGCCGGGTAAAAATATATCAAATAATTTTATGGCCTAAGCTATATAAGTTCAGAAAAATCAACCACAATGTACTATTTTTAAATTTAACTTGGAATTAAGTATATGCACCTCCACAACTCAATTTTTTGACAGTGTATCCTGCCCTAACAAGGACATTTACCATATCTTGCTCAGTCATTCGGACAGGGGAGGAAGCCCTATCCAGCTTGACATTTTTAACTTTTGAGGATTCATCTACATATTTCTCTCTATTCAACAGAAGATGGTGCAATACGCAAAGTATTTTCCTGGCTAATGCCACAATTGCTTTCTTCTTTCCTCTTCTTGCCTGTACTCTTAGAAAGAATCTCTTCAACTTTGAGCTCTTTGACCTGACAATAGCATGAGCAACCTGAACAAGCATCCTTCTTACGTGTTTTGAGCCCTGTTTTGTAATATTACCTGTAACAAGCACATCTGCGGATTGGGAAACACTCGGTACGAGTCCGCACCATGAAGCAAGCTGTTCGCCAGTTTTAAAATCTTTATAGTTTCCTATCTCTGCCAGTACCGTTATTGCTGATGTTAATCCCATCCCTGGCATGGACATTACAATCTCTAAATCCTCTCTCACCCTCTGGATTCTGGTCAGGATTTCTTTGTCCAGCTTCTCGATTTCACCTTGAATCTTTTCAATCAGCCCAAGATATGTTTGTATCATGAAAACCTTTGCAGGGTCCAAGCTGTTTTTTATGGCATCTCTTAACATCTGCTCCTTTTCAAGAATTTTTTTAGATGTTATCCCTTTCAGGATTTCATCTATGCTCTTTCCTTCAAGTAAACCATTCAGGATTTGCATTCCAGACTTCCCAAAAATGTCAGAGAGAACTGAGGAAATCCTGATGCACGATGATTCCAGTGCTTGATGAATCCTGTTCTTCATTTGAGTACTATTATTGACCAGGTTTTCTCGTGCTCGTGTTAATGTTCTAAGTTCCCTATCTTCTCTTGGAAAAATTCTTGAAGGTTCTATCATTCCGTTGAGACATAACTGTGCAATCCATTCGGAATCTCGCATATCTGTCTTCCTCCCAGGTGTATGCTTGATCTTGTAGGCATTTGCTACGATTACATCTATGCTTCCTTCTAAAGTTGTATATATTGGAACCCAATATACACCAGTTGATTCCATTGCAGCTTGTTCGCAATTGTTATCTATGACCCATTTCTTAAACTCCAGGATATCATTGAGATTCATTCCAAATCTCTTTGTAATTTTATATCCATCTCTGGAAAGAATTGTGGCAACAATGAATTTCTTGTGAATATCGGCTCCGCAAACTTTTTCTTTTTGTTTCTCCATAACTCTCTATTCCTGATATGAGCAGTTATTACTGATGTTCACACATAACATTCAGCCAAATTAAAGTTTTCATTTACTTCGTATGACCAATTAGAATATTTTACATCAATATTTGATTTATCCGACCCATAAAAACTTAGATCTATATCCAGGTTA